>JBMYQW010000113.1:0-12966 GCA_049601735.1 Spirulinaceae cyanobacterium | reverse complement strand
CAAAACCAGGGGGTGATGTTGGCGACGATCTATCAATACCGGGCGCGGCGGTTGAGCCATCGTTGGCATTTTTGGCTGGATGCGGGGTCGGAGTTTTGGCTCTCGAAGGCGACGAAATATCTCTTCGGTGCGCCGCTGTTTTTGGAGTCTTGGTCGGGGTTTCCGGTGGGGGAGGCGGAGTTGGCGCAGGCGAATCGGCGGCAGCTAGAGCAGATGTTACGGGATTTGCTCGGGCGGGTGGAGGAGCGGCTGTATCTGTGCCACAGCGATCTGTCGGTGAATGGGTTGGAGCAGACGGGGCCGCTCATGAATTTGGTGCAGTCGGCGCTGGGGGTGGAGGTTGATGCGTAGAATTTGCATCCATCCACAACCCGTCACGCCACCCATTCGCCATAATGAGAGGTAGAGTGACAAAAATAAAGTCATGCCCAACACAGTAGAAAACCCCATGGGGAAAATCATCACCACGCTAACGGTTATCAATCGCGCCGACCAATCCGCTGCTGCACGAGGGTATATTCCTGAAGAAGATGTGCGCTCCATTACCCTCGATAATGTTCTGGTTGATACCGGGGCAACGACGTTGTGTTTGCCAAGTGATGCGATCGCCCAACTTGGCCTTGAACTCCTCAAAGAGGTTGATGTTGCCACCGCTAATGGTTTCAGTAAAGCCCGAATTTTCCGCGATGCCAGCATTTCCCTAGCGGGTCGAGAAGGTACATTTGAGTGCCTAGAATTGCCTGGGGGTCGTGACCCTTTGCTCGGTGTTATTCCCCTTGAAGCATTGGGGATTGAATTAGATTTAAAAAATCAGCAGTTACGAGTTTTACCTGAGCAGTCAATCGAGACTTATTTGACCATTTTGTAAGATTGCCCGCCTACGCAGATTCAAAATTCACACCATCCGTAGGGGCAGATTGCGCTGGAGCGCAGCACTAAAGCGATCGCATCCGCCAGAAGTCCCCTCTTGGGAGGGGCAGGTCAAGCGTAGCGCCGACCAGGGTGGGTTGGGTTTCTGACACAGAGCCCGCAATGGTTTGGCAGGTTGGTGTTTGAGTGGGCCGACCCACCTCCCCCCTCCGGGGTACTCCTCCCAGGAGGAGATTTCAAAGCAGAAGTCCCCTCTCGGGAGGGGCAGGTCAAGCGTAGCGCCGACCAGGGTGGGTTGGGTGTGGTCTACCAATGCAACGCTAGTTTCCGGGAACACGAAGAGGAGTTGTATCTACGGCTTTAGCTATCCTAGAGAAAACGTCTTAAAAAATCGGTAACGTCTTATGTGGGAATCGGCGATCGTCTTTGTAATTGCGATGGCACAAGCGGTCATGGCGGACAAGCTCAAGCAGGGTGCTGAGGCAGGCACAGATTTTGCAGTCTCCAAATTTAGTAAGGGGTTAAGCGGTACTGTCCGCAACTTAATCACTCGACCGACCCAGAAATATGTCGAGAAATACCTCAATCGCCACGGCATCCTGAAGGTTTTGGGAATGCGAAAGCCCGTGAGCCTGGATGAGGTTTATACCAATGTGCGCTTGCTCAATGAATACAGCATTCGAGATTTCATTTCGACGGATGCGCTAGAGACAGCGTTTCGAGAGAGTAGCCAACGACGGTTACAGCAAGAGAAATGTAAAGCGTTCAAGGGTGTGGAGGTGGCCAGCGATGAGCAGTTTTTGATGGTGTTGGGTCAGCCAGGGGCGGGGAAGTCAACCTTTTTGCGCAAGATGGGGTTGGAGGCGCTGAAGGGTGAAGCGGGGGATTACCAACACAAGTGTATTCCGATGTTTTTGGAGCTGAAGCGGTTTGATGATACCGAGGTCGGTATTCAGGAACGGATTACCCAGGAGTTTGCAACCTGCGGGTTTGAGAAGCCGGAGGAATTCACGGCAAAAGCCCTAGAGAAGGGCAAGCTGTTGGTGTTGTTTGACGGCTTGGATGAAGTGCCAGGGCAACAGGTGAACGATGTGATCGACCAAATTCAGGATTTTGTCGATCGCTACGACCAAAATCGTTTTATTGCCAGTTGCCGGACAGCGGCCTATCACTCCGGGTTTCGCCGCTTTAAAGATGTGGTGATGGCCGACTTTGATGATGCACAGATTCAGCAATATATCGAGAATTGGTTTGGCTCGGAAGAAGATCGAGAGGCAGAAACGGCTAAACATTGCTGGGAACTGTTGAATCGAGAGAATCAAAAGGGAGCGAAAGAACTGGCGCAAACGCCACTGCTGTTGACGTTTCTCTGCTTGGTGTATGACCGTTCGCAGCAGTTTTCGAGTAATCGCAGTGCATTGTATCGGAAGGCACTGCGGATTTTGCTAGAAGAATGGGCGGCGGAGAAGCGGATTAATCGAGACAAGATATATGAGGGTTTACATATTGAACTAGAAGAAGTGTTGCTCTCGGAAATTGCCTACAACAACTTCATTGAAGACAAACTCTTTTTTGAGAAGTCAGATCTTGTCGATCAGATTCGGGAGTTTCTGAAAGGAAACCTCAATGCTGACCAAACGCTGGATGCTGAATCAGTGCTTGATGCCATTGCGGTGCAGCAGGGGATTTTTGTTGAGCGGGCGGAGGATGTGTATTCGTTCTCGCATTTAACATTGCAAGAGTATCTCACTGCGCAACATATCCTGGAGCTTGATCGGGACGTTAATCAAATCGAGTTTCTTGTTGACAAATATTTACTGAATCGAGAATGGAAAGAGGTTTTTTTACTGTTAGCAAGTTCAATGCGAGGTTTGGGAGCGGATCGGCTACTCAATCAAATGATGTTGGTGATTGAAGAGTTGCTAGAGCAACCGATGTATCGAGAGAAGTTGATTCCGATTCTGCTGTGGGCGGAAGCTGAGACTAAGGATGCAGGGGGGAGTTTATCACTGCTGGCGCGACGATCTGCGGCCAACGCCATCGCCTACGCCATCGCCGACGCCTACTTCATCGCCTACGCCATCGCCATCGCCTACGCCATCGCCGACGCCTACTCCATCACCTACGCCTACACCAACGCCTACGCCTACGCCTACGCCAACGCCTACTCCATCGATCTTCTCATTAGCTCTTATCAGAAAATAGCCCCTAAAGAACCAATTTTTAAGACTCTAAATATTACTAATTTCGTTGAGGAGCTTAAACAATTAAAAGAGCAAATTCCCAGCGACGAAGCCGATCACAACACCAAAAAAGCATTTGCAAATCAGCTAAAGCAAACAATCTACAAAGCGCATAATTTTCCCGAACGACTGGCAGAACTTTCTGAAGCAGAACTCGAAACCATCGACAACTACTACTACGCCACCTACCTCCTCATCCAATGCAAAGAAGCCGCCGTTCGCGTCTCACCCGAAACCTGGGCCGCGATTGAAGAGCGGATGTTGCGCGTTCCGGAGCATTTGCGGGGGGAAGTAATAAGTAACGAGTAACAAGTTTTTAACTGTAGTCGTAGGGTGTGTTAGGCGGCAACCATTGATGGCGACAATAAATAGCTTCAAAATCCGCCGTAACGCACCAATCACAATCAATAAACACCGCGTTGGTGCGTTACGTAGGCAACAACGAAATTGCATAAAAACAAAGCCAACTCCCCTGCTAACACACCCTACAGAATCCAAATCCTTACCACCTCAAAATCTCACCATGACCCAACCCACCATCGACCTTCAAGACCCCCAAACCAAAGCCGCTCTCACTGAGGTCGTGATCGACCTGCTCAAAAATCGTCGTGAGCTGCTGCACGAAATCATCCTCGAAGCTATGGAAGAAGTGGGTTTGGCTACCGCCATCCAAGAAGGGCGACAAAACGACTTTGTAGATGAGTCAGAAATTTTTGCGATCTTGGATGGTGATGAAAACTCAGTTTGAAAACAGCTTCAAGCGTGACTTGAAAAAACTTAAGGATGCCAAGTTACGGGCCAAAATAAAGACTGCGATTCTAGACTGCCAAGAAGCTCAATCATTGACAGAGATTCCCAACTTAAAAAAACTCAAAGGCTACGATCGCTTTTACCGGATTCGGATCAGCAACTATCGCCTCGGCATTGAAGTCTCTGATGAAGCCTTGATTTTTGTCCGCTGTTTACACCGCAAAGACATCTATCGATTTTTTCCCTAAGTCGTAGTCGTAGGGTGTGTTAGGCGGCAACCATTGATAGCGACAATAAATAGCTTCAAATTCCGCCGTAACGCACCGATCGCAATCAATAAACACCGCGTTGGTGCGTTACGCAGGCAACAAAGGAATTGCATAAAAACAAAGCCAACTCTCCTGCTAACACACCCTACAGAATCTAAACCCTTACTACCTCAGAACCCTCGCCATGACCCAACCCACCATCAACACAAAACTCATCGACTCCCTCATCGAAAATATCCTCTCTCTCTCCGACCCAGAAATCGAACTTTTCATCACCAAACTCAACACCGCCATCCCCACCGAACTCAATCAAACGGCTCAACATCAAGCCCTCAAACAAGCGACGAAATCGGGCTCGAACAACTCCGTAGCGGTCAATATCGCACCTACACCCAAGATACCTTGCCCAACCTACTAGATAACATCAGACAACAAAATTCCCATGCTGGCACAATTCCCGAATATGGGTCAAAAACGAGATGATTTGGCTGTCGGCTTGAGAAGCTTTCCGATCAAGCCTTATATTATTTTCTACATCCATGTCTCTGAAAGTTTAGAGATTGTCCGTATTTTGCATCAGTCTAGAAATATCCAAGGGCAATTTTGAAGAACGCCAGCTTCCATCATCACCAGCTTATGTGCCAGCGTCCTAACCCAGACTGTCTTGCATCCAATCCTGACAACGTTTCGTTTCGTCAGACCTGTGGCGACACGTTACTGCCGCGCGCCCAATCAACTCAATCATCGCTAGATGATGTTCCGCTGGAGTCGAAGACGGGTGTAGACTACAAGATACTACGAGAATTGCTGCGACAGCAGCAGTGGCGCAAGGCGGATGGGGAAACTGCGCGGCTAATGCTACAAGCGACTGGGCGAATCGAAGAAGGTTGGCTCAAGGGGGACAACATGGATTGGTTTCCCTGCGTGGACTTACGAACGCTCGATCGACTCTGGGTGGCCGCAAGCGGTGGCAAGTTTGGCTTCTCAGTGCGAAGAGAAATGTGGTTGAAGCTGGGCGGTCAGGTCGATTACGAAACTGAGAAAGCACTCGAAGAGGCCGTCGGCTGGCGCAAGAACCACAAATGGCTCACATACATAAGTCTCACGTTTGATCTGAGCGCCGCACCGAACGGCCACCTTCCAGCATGCTGGGAAATCTTGGGTAGAGCGGGGGGGGTCTGGTATTGGGCTGATCGTGGTCCGTGGGGGTGTTCTTTCGCGAAAAGAGCTTTGAGCTGCAACCTATAATTCAGGACTATAGCAAGTAGAAACGCGGTGAGGTACACCCATGAGTCGGATCACGAGCTGCTTTCACGACAACAAATCGTGATCCCAAAGCAGCTTGTCGAGCAGAAAATTATCTAGCTCCTCAAAGGTCGAAGCATAGGTCAGCGTCGCAGCTTCGTAGCCCTTGAGGGAGACTTCGTGCTCGGCAAAGCGTTGCTGGGCCGAGCCAAGTCCATTGAGGTAATGGTAAGTGGACTCCCCCAGAGCAATATCGCGCTGGATCTGTTTGGTGCAAGATTCGAGGCGGAAGGCGGCATTGACTGTATTGCCGATCGCCGTGTAGTCGGGGCGATCGCCCGTCCCCGTATTGCCCACCATGGCATAGCCCGTATTGATGGCTGCGCCAATGCGGAGCGGAAAGGGCAGGGGATAATGATTACCCAGATCGGTGGTCATTTTGTTGAGGTCACTGACCGCCCGGAAGATCTGAATCACCTCTTCGTTCGTGATGCTGTCATCGGCTTCGTGGAACCAGATCGACATCACCGCATCGCCGATGTATTTGTCCACCCAACTGCCGGACTCACGGATAATTTCACCCGCTTGCCGAAACCAATCCCCGATCAAACTAGAGAGCAGCTTCTCATCCATCTTGCGCGTCAAGACCGTGAAGCTGCGAATATCTACCACCATCACCGAAATGAGGCGACGCACATGGAGGGCCGCCGTGGGCATATCTTGAGCGTCCTGGCGGCGAGACGCAAGCGGTGCAGCGGGGGGACAGTGGAATTCGAGGTCGGTTTGGCCAAAGGCGAGGCGATCGCCATCCCGCAGCACGATCGGTACTCCCACCCTGCGCCCATTAATAAATGTGCCATTGCGACTGCCCAGATCAATCAGATAAAACTCATTGGCCTCGGTGAATTGGAGCAGGGCATGGTTTCGCGAAATCCAACTATCGGGGATCACGAAGTTGTTCTCGGCATTGCGACCCACCGTCCAGCTATGACGACCCACCAATGGTAAGTAGCGATTACCACTGGCTGTACGCAAGAGAAGATAGGGTGTGCCGCCAACCGTCATGGAAGCCAGAGGAAAATACTGCGAGAAATTAGAATCAAGATGCAGTCCGGGTTCATTGTATAGCAGTGTTCGCTTAGGTTAAGGCATCACTCAGGCTGGATGTTACCGATCGCTGGGCGCAATAAGATCGCTGTTCTGAGCAGTTGCTTGGGCCAGCACTTTCCTAGCTCCACTCACAGCAGCAGATAGACTGAGCCTAAAAACAAGCCATCCACAAGCAACGTGCTCAAGAGAGCACCACCAAAGGCCCAAGCCGCCAAGCTCTGGCTGCGCAGCGATCGCAGCCCCATGACCAGCAGGCTCAGGATGAGTACAGCCGCCCAAGCCCCCGCCCAAGGG
Organism: Spirulinaceae cyanobacterium; assembly: GCA_049601735.1. Lineage (GTDB taxonomy): Bacteria > Cyanobacteriota > Cyanobacteriia > Cyanobacteriales > Spirulinaceae > SIO3F2. Next base: position 6,185 of record JBMYQW010000113.1, on the reverse strand, counting down.
GTTTGCAACTGGGCAACTGCCCCCTGAAGCACCTCCGGAATCGCCGAGGCGGGCACCGTCATCACCTGCCGCCAATAGGGGATCAAGTGGGTGGGGTAGAAAAACAAGTCCGTAATTGCCGTGCCCACCAACGAGCCGAGATAAAAGCCATAGCCCAACCGCGACTGGTTACGCCACAGACCCCAGAGCGCCAGGGGCAGGGCGATCGCCTCGATCGGCAAATGCAACAAGGGCTCCATCCGCCACCAGCCCCAATAGATCGAGCCCGCCAACCAACTCCAGCTAAAGCCAAACAGCAGCGACGCCCAGGGTTGACGCGGATACCACCACCAGAGCCCTAGCGCCCCCAACCACCAAAGCAGGGTAGAAACCAGCCCCAGCTCGGGCGACCAGCGCACCAAAGGTGCTTGGAAAAAAACGGGCACAGACACCAAGAACGCCGCTGCGCCAAACACGCCCCAGCGCGACCCCGGTTGAACATGGGTATGACGCCAGTGGTAACGAGTGGGAGCGGTTGCCCAGCGGGGCAAGAAAAACCAGGTCAGCTCAAACAAGATTATGAATGTTTGTTAAGGAAAACGAGACCTTCTCACGATAGCATTTCTGGCTCAGGCACGTCAGGGCGAGGCAATACGCGCTGGCGATAGTCCGGCAGTTGATGCCAGGGAACGTGGGGATATTCATGGTGCTCCCAATGGTAGCCAAAGTGGTAGCAGGCCAGGAGGGACAGGAGCGGCGGTAAGGCCAGCGTGGTGGAGCGGTGGGGCGCAGGGTAGCCGCCCGGCGGTTGGCGATGGGGCAGATAAATGCCGAAGAGAAAAAGCTGCGCCGAACTCAACAGATTGGGCAGCACCCAAAACAGGAGCAAGTTCGCCACGGTCAGATGACCGAAGACGCGCAAACTGTGAAAGAGCACCGTCATGCCGCCGAGCACCACCCAGCGATGGGGGCCTTGCAAATAGCGCCAGACAAAGGCCCCGTACCAGAGGATGGGGTTGTCTTGCCAGCGGGGGGCATAGTCCGGATCAGCGGGCGTGGCGGGAGTTTGGTGATGCTGAAGGTGCTGCTGGCGCATCACCGGGTAGAGAAACAGGGCATAGAGGAACATGGCGATCGCCCCCACTGTATGGTTGAGCCGGGGCCAACGGGGGCAGAGCGTACCGTGGATCGCATCATGGGCAACAATAAACAGCCCCGTATGCACAAAGGTGCGGAAGGCGATCGCGCCCACCACCGACCCGATCGAGAGCTGGGCGAGATCCAGGGGCAGGAGCACCAGCCAACTCCAGAGATAAAGACTAATGATTAACGCCGCGAGGGGTAGACCGGGCCAGTACGATACGGCTTTAGGAACGGTGAGGGCTGGGGCAGAAGCAGGTGAGGCAGACACAGATAGACAGGTTCCAACGGAGTGAATCCAGCCTCAATTCTACTGGGTTTAAGAGAGTAGGGAGGAGAACGTCAGCCTACAACGTCATATGTTCGGCAATGAAATTGGTGTAGATCTCGCCCCGATTAAAGGCCGGGGTGTCCAAGATTTGCTGATGAAAACCGATCGTTGTCGGGATGCCTGTGATCGCACATTCATGGAGGGCGCGTTTCATGCGTTTGATCGCGGTGGGGCGATCGGGAGCCCAAACAATCAGCTTGCCAATCAGCGAGTCGTAGTAGGGGGGAATTTCGTAGTCGGTGTAGACATGGGAGTCCATGCGCACCCCCGGGCCACCGGGGGGAAGATAGGCTTGAATCCGGCCGGGGTGGGGGCGGAAATTATGCTTTGGGTCTTCGGCATTAATGCGGCACTCAATCGCGTGGCCCTTGAGTTCCACGTCCGACTGGCGGAGGGTCAATTTCTCACCCTGAGCAACGCGGATTTGCTCTGTGATCAAGTCCACACCCGTGACCATCTCTGTAACAGGGTGCTCCACCTGGATGCGGGTGTTCATTTCCATGAAGTAAAAATCACCGTTGCGATCGAGTAGAAACTCCACTGTGCCTGCCCCCACATAATTGATCGACTGGGCCGCTCGTACCGCCGCCTTGCCCATCTGTTGACGCAGCTTGGGCGTCAAGACCAGACTCGGGGATTCTTCGAGGAGCTTTTGGTGGCGGCGCTGAATCGAACAGTCCCGCTCGCCGAGGTGAATCACGTTGCCATAACTATCGGCCAGAATCTGAAACTCGATGTGGCGGGGAGATTCCAAGAATTTTTCCAGATACACGCCCGCATTACCAAAGGCCGCTTCGGCCTCGCCCTGAGCGGCGCGGAAGAGCTTGACCAAGTCCGCTTCATCCTGCACTAGGCGCATCCCCCGACCGCCACCCCCAGCCGTCGCCTTGAGGATCACCGGATAGCCAATTTTACGGGCGATCGCGATCGCCTGCTGTTCGTCTGCCAGAAGCCCCTCGCTGCCCGGAAGCGTGGGCACTTTGGCGGCTTGCATCGTCTTCTTAGCCGTAGACTTATCCCCCATGGATAGCATGGCTTCCGGGGTCGGGCCAATAAACACAATCTTGTGATCCGCGCAAATTTCGGCAAAACGGGCATTTTCCGCCAAGAAGCCATAGCCCGGATGGATTGCAGTGGCATCGCGGGTGAGAGCGGCGGCAATAATATTGGGAATATTCAGATAGCTCTTACTGCTGGGCGGCTGGCCAATACAGACTCGTTCATCGGCGAGTTGGACGTGAAGCGCCTGTTCATCGATGGTCGAATGCACTGCTACCGTGGGAATGCCAAGCTCCTGACAACTGCGCAGAATGCGGAGCGCGATTTCTCCCCGGTTGGCGATGAGAATTTTGGAGAACTGCATGACGTGGGTCGCAACAGCAACGGTAGTTCTTCACTATACAGTTTTCCGGTCACGCCCCCTATGGAGAGTTCAGGGTTCAGAGCGTTGGAGTTCGCCAAAGGCGGACAGAACAGCGGCAGAAACTTTCTCCAAGCAGCGGAGTGGGCCGACCCACCTCCCCCTGCGGGTACGCCTCCCAAGGGTCGAAGAGGAAGTCCCCTCTCGGGAGGTGCAGTCTCGCGGAGCGATGACCGGGGTAGGTTCGGGGTATTTTTGGACTCATTCAGGATTTGCTTCTTAGACGTTCAAAGTTCAGAGGGCGGCTCGGACTCAGATGGCGCAGGGCGATATTGCTCGGCCAACTCGGAGGGGGGGCGATCGCTACTCCAGGCCCACCAAGCCCCGCCGCAACTGCCGCATTGATAAAACTCCTGAAACTTGCGCCGATTATCTGTCCCCATCACCGGGGCACGGCGATTAAGCCAGACCTTCTGGGCTTCGGTTACGGGTGCGCCGCAATGGGGGCAATGGAAGGAGAGCGCATGGATCGCACTCTCGATCCAGTCAGGCGGGATGGGATTAAAGGCGTCCATAGTGTTTGTTGCGAGGGTTGCCCTCTAGCTTAACAACTGGTTCTCGGTCGGGATCGGATAACCCCCCTCAACCTCACCCGAGGCAAATGTTAGGGTCAGTATTTTTGTTAGAGTTCAGCCTGAAAATTTATGATTTCTAGCTTCAATCTCTCAAATACTGTTGTTGCTAGGAATCAAGATGGGTAGGGGAGGGCTTGAAACCATCCGTGTGAACTTAAGCGTAAAACCCTTTATTCACAAGGCTTCCATGGCGGCCTACACCCGACCCACCCCGGTCATCGCTACGCGAGACCGCCCCTCCCAAGAGGGGAGTTTAAATCGGCATTGGCGAAACTGATGAATAATCCAGACTAGGGATAAGGCGATCCACAGGTCGCTGATAATCAAGCAATTCCTCAAGCTCGACCTGTCCTAGATTAGGATTAGCATGGGTAGCATCTGCTTCGATCGTTAACCCCGAGCTGGGGCCCGTTGTAAATTTCATGCCTTGAATCCAGACCTTAAACGGAATCAACGCCGCGATCGAGTGAAATCATAAAGCCAGAGACCGCTTTCAATCCGATCCGCCTGTCGCTCATGCCCATGAACCGTGCCATCACCACCCTGGTTACTCCGCCCCATGTCCATTATTTGGTTGTGGATGCTGACTTTCAGGTGATTGCCGGTTCTGAACCACTCCCGGATACCCTGACCGCTCCCCTCGGGAATGATTCACCCGTTGACCCTTCCCAAACTACCCCTTCAAAAGCCCATGCCCCGACGGACGCCACCGCCCTATCTTCACTCCCCGTAGCCTCCGTCTTCGAATACCTCCCAGAACTCTACGGCTGCGAAGAAATTATTCAAACCATTCTGGACGACCCGGCCAGTGACTTCAACCTGCGGGGCATTACTCGTCATGACCCCCTCACCGCATCGGACTGCTATTTTGACCTCTACCTCCAGCATTATGCGCCCGACCCCCAAAACCCCTATCTGCTGATTTTCACCGAGGATGTCACCGATAAGCTGGCGCTAGAGCAGGTGCTGGTACAGACCACTAATGAGACCACCTTGCTGCTCAATGCCTTGCAGCAGTCGCGCAACTATACCCATCAGATCGTCAGCTCGATCGCCGATGCCCTGATTGTCACAAGCCCCCAGCACCGAATCAAACGGGTGAATGAAGCCACGGCGACACTCTTTGGCTACAGCGAAGCGGAATTGCTCGATCAACCCCTAACGCGCCTGTTTGTTCATCCGGAAACCGTACTGCCGACCCTGGAGCAGTTTCTTGCCGATCGCCAGAGCGAGGCCCAAACCCTGGAGGTGCTCTGCTGCACCCAGAATGGGACGCAGATTACGGTTGCCCTCTCCTGCTCGTTGGTGCATCCGCCCAGCAACAACCCGGACGAGATTACGGCGATCACCTCTGTTCCGAACTTGGTCTATATCGGCCGAGATGTCACCGAACGACAGCGCACCCAGCAGCGGCTGACGGCTCAATATGCGATCGCCAGTATTCTCTCGGAATCCGGTTCCCTCGATCGCGCCATTCAACAGATTTTGCAGGCGATCGGTGACAGCCTCGGCTGGGAGATCGGGGAGTTTTGGGCCCCGAAGGGCAATAACGATCGCCGCCCTGCAACAAGCGAACTGAGCAACACCACCTGGCTCCAAGCGGGTCAACCCTGTGAACTCCCGGTGCCCCGGCTCCAGCGGGTGGACTTTTGGCTCGGCAACCCTGAGCGGTTTACCACCTTTGCCGATCGCAGCGATCGCCGCCAGCTCAATGAAAGTGTGACCTTCGCGGGCCAAGTTTGGTCGGCTGGGCAACCCCAATGGATCACTGCTCTGACCACCGAGCCGACCTTTGGCGAAGATTCAGCAACGGTCGCTGCGGGTTTGCGATCGGCCTTTGCCTTCCCGATCCAGAGCGGTAGTGAAATGCTGGGCGTGATGACCTTCTTTCGCTGTCAACAGCAGCCCCCGGATCAAAACCTGTTGCAAATGATGACCGCCACGGGCAATCAATTGGGTCAGTTCATCAAACGCAAGGAAGCGGAACTGGCGCTGCAAAAGCAGCAGGCCACCACCGAGCGCCTGCTCCTGAATATTTTGCCGAGCCCAATCGTCGATCGCCTCAAGGCCAATTCCGAGACGATCGCCGACAGCTTTGAGGCGGTAACGGTACTCTTTGCCGACTTAGTGGGCTTTACGGAAATTGCCGCTCGGCTTTCGGCAATTGAGCTGGTGGAACGGCTCAATGTGGTGTTCTCTACCTTTGACCAACTCAGTGATGAGCATGGCCTGGAGAAGATCAAAACCATCGGTGATGCCTATATGGTGGTGGGCGGCCTGCCCAACCCCCAGCCTGACCATGCGGAGCGGATTGCTGAGATGGCCCTCAATATGCAGGGAGTGATTCGGGAACTGAGTCCGACCCATGAAGAACCGTTCAAGATTCGCATTGGCATCCATACGGGCCCGGTGGTTGCCGGGGTGATTGGCAGGAAAAAATTCATCTATGACCTCTGGGGAGATACGGTCAACACCGCCAGCCGTATGGAGTCCCACGGTGAGCCGGGCCAGATTCAAGTCACAGCGGCAACGTATGAGTATTTATGCGATCGCTATCACCTGACGCCCCGAGAAAAAATTGAGGTCAAGGGCAAGGGATATATGCAAACCTATTGGCTTGACGGCCCCCGTTAAGCGATCGCCTTCTAAATCCGGTAGTCGGGAGGGTTTCAAACCACTGGTGTAAACTTAACGCTGTATTCAGCTCCTGGTGGGAGTTCCAGTGGGCTGACCCACCTCC
>JBMYQW010000112.1:0-12979 GCA_049601735.1 Spirulinaceae cyanobacterium | reverse complement strand
AAAAAGAGGTGCTGACGCTCGCTGCCGAAATCAAACGCTGGCATCAACGCATTGCCAAGGCCGAGCAGGCGGGACGGTTGGACTTGGTCAAACCTGCCCGGGAGCGCGAGGCCGCCTTACTGCGCCAAGGCAACCGATTGTGGGGACAGTTAGCGGGGGTTAAGCAGCATCTAGAACAAGCCCAAACGCTCCTCGCCCAAACCCAAGCCAAGCGCCAAGCCGTGCAGCGCAAGATCGCGGCAATTCCCCAACGCAGGGCGACGACGAACCAGGGTTGGGAGCAGTCGACTGTCAACACCACCCAGCGAGAACCCCTCGATCCCGTCGAAGCCCGGTTCCGCAAATGGGAACTCGAACAAGAACTAGAGCAGCTTAAGCGCGATCGCGCTTAGAGACCTCAAGAGGAGGGGTCTTGAGGGTAAACGAAATGGAGTCAGTCTCTGTCGATTGAGCCAGCTGCGCGGTCGGGCTAGTGGTCGGATTGGGGCGGGGAGAGGTGACGGATTGAGGCGAGGTTGCGTAGCTTACCTCGGCGGGCGATCGCGGCGCTGGCGAAGACGATAGCATTGCCAAACCGAGCCCTGCCAGCGCCTGCAACCAGAGGGGAAGGGTGACTTGTAGCCACCAGTCATAAACTTGTGCACCGAGCAAGAGGAGCCCGACTGCTGCGACCCACATCCACATTTTTGATTTTTTTCTTGCGTTGACTTGTTCTAGGTGTCCCCTGAAAATAATGGGGGAGGCTCACCCAGTCTAGCTCAAATGTTCGTATCGGTAGGGCATCAACAGATTAAACAGGCCGATCGCACCGCCACAGGTGAGGGCAATGACTAAACTGCCCTGGACGGAATGGCCATTACCAAAGATCGCCAAAATATCGAGATAGCCCCCAAGCAGTTCCCAATGCTGGGCAGAGCTGCCCGCCAGCCAGGGGCCAAGACAGAAGAGCCCGAATAGGAGCCCCAGCAACAGCAGCACCCCCGAGGCAATCACGAGGATTGTCAGGGCGCAGGATTTTAGAGCAGCGGGGAGGTGTTTCATGGGAGGAAGAATTTAGTGTCTCAAGCGTGAGGCAACGACAAGCACCTTCAAAATCACGATTTGAGATCACGAATGAGTTTCACGGGCTCTTTTAGCCTACGCAGTCCCTTCGTCCCAAAACGGCGATCGTCGCAAATCTTAAGAAATTATTGAATTTGTTTGTGAACTTGTGTGATCAAGTTTCAACCTTTGTGCAGATTTCAGGGGCAGCGTCAGAGTTCAATGGCATCCGGTATCCGGCATCATTGCTGAGTCATGATGCGCTCACTCAGCAAGATCAGTGTTTGGTTGAGCTTGTTGTCTTTTTTGCGTAGCTTGGTCAGCTTATCGCAGCTATAGAGCACCGTTGTGTGGTCTTTGCCGCCAAAAACTTCACCAATGCGGGGTAAGCTCAGGTCGGTATGTTCCCGCATCAGGTACATTGCCATCTGGCGGGCAAGGCTGATTTCCCGTCGCCGCGATGGGCTCTTGAGGTCTTCGAGAGAGACCTCAAACTCCTGGGTAATCACCGACAGGATGCTGTCGGGTGTCACCTCCGCCATGGTGGTATTGACATTGAGCAGGGGCATAATACTCTCCACCTTCATGGGCAAACCGGAAATGGAGACATAGGCGATCGTGCGGATCAACGCGCCTTCGAGTTCCCGAATGTTGGAGGTGTAATGGGTTGCCAGGTATTCAATCACCTCACGCGGTAGACGGACATTCTCAGCATCGGCTTTTTTTTCTAAGATGGCCACCCGCGTTTCAAAATCGGGGGCTTGAATGTCGGCAATCAACCCCATCGAAAAGCGAGAACAGAGCCGTTCTTGGAGACGGGGAATGCGATTGGGGGGGCGATCGGCCGCCAGAACCACCTGCTTCCCTGCTTCATGGAGGGTATTAAAGGTATAGAAAAACTCCTCTTGGGTATATTCCTTGCCCTCAATGAACTGGAGATCATCGACCAAGAGCACATCGGCCGCGCGATAATGCTCCCGGAACCGCTCTAGACTGTCTTGGCGAATTGCGGCAATGAGGTCATTGGTGAATTTTTCCGTGGAGACATAAAAGACCCGTGAATCGCGGTTGGTATCGAGACGATAATGGCCGATCGCCTGCATCAGATGGGTTTTGCCCAACCCGACTCCCCCGCAGAGAAACAAGGGGTTGAACTCTCGACCGGGGGACTCCGCCACGGCTAAGGCAGCGGCATGGGCCATGCGGTTATTCGCGCCCACCACGAAATGGGCAAACACATATTTCGTATTGAAGGGAATCGGCAGGGGCTGATGGGTCGGGGGTGTGGCTGTGCTGCCCGTGGGAGACTGTTCAAGCAGCCAGGCCTCGGGAGCAACGCCCTCCTGGGCTGTCCGGAGTTGGATCTCTCGGGGGGCATCGAGAACTTCTTGCACCACCGCTTGAATCTGACTCAGATAATACTTTTGCAACCAGTTCCGAGCAAACAAGTTGGGCACTTCAATGATGACCATACTGTCGGTCAGGGCCTTGATTTCAATGGGTTTGATCCAGGTCTCAAAAGTCGGCGGAGTGAGCTGTTGCTCTAGACGTTCTAGAACCGCTTGCCAGAATTGTTGATGAGGTTGGGTCATAGTTACAAGCTGCTCGGCCAAACTCAGAGCTTGTATCTTACTACCCTTTGGAAAATTCTGCGGGGCGATCGCTTGCATTGTTTTTGACCGTCTTGCTCTCCCTAATCTCCACCTCCATCCACCCTTTCCGCCGACCCAGAAATACGTATAAGATGAATGGGCGCTATCCCGCCCGGATACCCAGTCCATCATTCGGCAAATCGCTTCACGCTATGCCCCATCCTTCCCTTGAGCATTATTCCCAGTTGATGGCTGCCCTCGGGCAGCCCCACCGTCTTGGGATTGTGCATTGCCTGATCGAGGGACATCCCCAGGCGCAGCGCCTCGGCGACCTGCAAAAAAAAACCCAACTGCCCCTCGCCCAACTCCAGCAGGGTGTCCAGCACCTAATAGAACAGGAGGTTGTACAACTAGAGACTCCAACCGCAGGTGATCGCTGCTACCGTCTCAACATCACCCTCCTCGAAGATTTACTGGCGTTTTTCTACGCCGAATGCTGTGTTCGGCAGCGCATCTTGGATTGGGGCAACGTCATCAGTAAAAAAGACCGTCTCTTAGCCCAAGCCGAAATTGGCAATGTAGAGAAGGAAAACCTGGCTAATTTTTTGGACGCCGCGATCTATGAGCGATTAGGGGGGAAAGTCCTCCAGGTTTTGCTGTTGGCCCGCTCCGAAGCCGAACGTCTGCGTCAAATGCCGATTAATACCGCCCATATGCTCCTCGGACTCTGTTTGGAGGGAGGAAACACCATCACCCATCGTTTGCTCAAGCGGTGGCAACTGGATGTGGTACAAATCCGCAATCTGCTCAAAACCATTACCCTGCCCCAACAGTTCTTGCCTGAAGCCGCTAAGTTTACGCCGGAAGCCATTACCAGTCTCAAGTTTGCCCTCGATGAAGCCACAGAAATGGGCGATATTTTAATTAATACCGAGCATCTTTTGGTAGGAATTATTCGCGAATGGGAACTCAGTCGCAACCAAAAGCGGCCCATCACAATGGCAGCGCAACTCCTGCACCAGACGGGGATGACGCCTGCTGCCATGCTGACGGAAATCCGCTCGGGTTTACCCAATCTTTGATCCTGAGCGGTCTTGATTGTTGGCGAAGACCATCATCATGGGTAAGGGAAGCCGCTTGGGTTGCCGTCACACCATTGCCCCCTAGACGCCTCCGCTGCTGTGTCTAACCCTTTGAGCCTAACTAAAGACCGATGAGACAGGATAGCTCGATAGGCGAACAATCTCATCCCACGAAGCACGTTGGCGAGACACCGAAGTCAATGCTCTTCCGGTGAGTTAAACCCTCGTGCCACCTCTCCTCTGTGCCACACCCCCAACCCCAGGAGCAATTGACCACCCTTTAGAATTGAAAACAATCCTCCCTTGCTGTCGTCATGAACCTGTCTGAAATCCAAGCATTGGGCCGCTCTCTTCGTCCCATTGATCCCACTTTGCTTAATTCAGCCCCGGCCCAGGCCGCCCAAAGACTCTGGTATCAGGGCGGCGAACCCTACTTTGATATGTTCATTGAGCGCGATCGCCAGCAGATTGATTGGTTTCAGATTACGCTGCGGGGGCGATCGCTCTCCTGGCATCGTCAGCACAATCGCTGGCGCACGGGGCACACGAATGAAATGGAAACCCAAGATCTCAGTCTGCATCCGGCCAGCAAAGTGATCGAAAGTGACCCCCAGCTCGACGGTCAGTTTTTTGGGTTAGTTGAGGCGATCGTCCATAGCCGCAAGGGTGAAGCTCTGTTCGACCAGTTGCTCGAAATCTTTCAAACCGCCCGTCCCCACGTCTTGATCTAGACAGGAATCACATTGGCTCGTGACAAAACTCTCTCGGAGCAGCAACGTCAGGGGGCGTCTGACCCACGCTGACTGCAGGTGGACGAAATTTTACGTGGGATTTTTGCTAAGTGGCGGGCAAGATGCCCGCGCTACGGACTGTAATGAGGAAAAAACGTAGCGCAGCCATTCTGGCGGCCCGCTGAAAATTGACAGTTCATGGCGGCCCACGCTTTTTTCCGTCCACCCCTACACTGACAATTTAATTGATAAAAACTAACATCCTTGCTATCATTGGTAATCGCGCGTGTAAAACTTAACTGAATACACGGCAAGGGTTGCTAGCTCAATGGTAGAGTACCCGGCTTTTAACCGGTTTGTTCTGGGTTCGAGTCCCAGGCAACCCATTCATATCCCTAACAAGATCAGCAGCCTAACCCCCTCACTTTGGGGCAGACTGTATTGTTCTGCTCAGTTGTTCTTACTTACAAAATCTTAAGATTCTGATACAATAGCTTAAGATTCTGATAAAAACGCGTCGGTTGCTCGCAAACGCCACGCACCGAACAGAAAGTTAAGAACTTAATAGGAGGATCATTTATATGGCGCTCGTCCCTATGCGATTGCTGCTCGACCATGCAGCCGAGAACGACTACGGTATTCCTGCGTACAACGTCAATAACATGGAGCAGATCCTGGCGATTATGGAGGCTGCCGATGAAACGAACAGTCCTGTGATTCTCCAAGCGTCTCGGGGTGCTCGGAAATATGCAGGTGAAAATTTCCTGCGTCACCTGGTGATGGCGGCGGTGGAGACCTATCCCCATATTCCCATCGTGATGCATCAGGATCATGGCAACAGTCCTGCGACCTGCTACTCCGCCATCCGCAATGGTTTCACCAGCGTGATGATGGACGGCTCCCTCAAAGCGGATGCCAAGACGCCCGCAGACTTTGAATACAACGCCAGTGTCACCGCTGAGGTGGTGAAAGTGGCTCACTCTGTGGGCGCGAGTGTTGAGGGCGAACTCGGTTGCTTGGGTTCTCTCGAAACTGGTGCTGGTGAAGCTGAAGATGGCCACGGTTTTGAGGGCACACTCAGCAAAGACCAATTGCTGACAGACCCCGATGAAGCAGTGCAATTCGTGGAGCGTACCCAAGTTGATGCTTTGGCGTTGGCGATCGGCACCAGCCACGGTGCCTACAAGTTCACCCGTAAGCCCACGGGTGAAATCTTAGCCATCAGCCGCATTGAAGAAATCCACAGCCGCCTGCCCAACACCCATTTGGTGATGCATGGTTCTTCCTCCGTTCCCAAGGAATGGATCGACATGATCAACGAGTTCGGTGGTGCGATTCCGGAGACCTTTGGTGTGCCGGTGGAAGAAATCCAAAAAGGCATCAAGAGCGGTGTCCGTAAGGTCAACATTGACACCGACAACCGCTTGGCGATCACGGCGGCGATTCGCGAAGCTGCGGCCAAAGACCCCAAGAACTTTGACCCCCGTCACTTCCTCAAGCCTTCGATTAAGTACATGAAGCAGGTTTGTGCCGATCGCTATACTGCCTTCGGTACGGCTGGCAACGCGGACAAGATCAAGCAGGTAAACCTGAATGATTTTGCCGCCAAATACGCCAGTGGTGAGTTAGCCGCTCAAACCAAGACCGCTGCTGCGGTGTAGTTTGAGTCAGCCAGCAACCTTGACTTAGATATAGTTGACTCTTTTTAAGTGGAGAGGCGTAGGAATTACGCCTCTTTTTTGTTACGGGTGGGCAAAACATTATGGTGACATCGCTCCCTTCGGCACGGGGAACAACGCTGCAAACGCGATCGCTCCCCCTAGGCCCCATCATCGGTTTTCTGATTCTGGGCAGCATCTTACGCCTCATCTGGCCCGCCGATATGGAATGGAAGGCCGATGAGATTTGGATGTGGGAGCATACCCAGCAAATTCTCAATGGTGTAATTCCAATGCCCTGGGTGGGGATGCGCACCTCCCTAGAAGTGCCAAATTCCGTGGTGGGAACCTGGATCTTTCTGGCATTGGCGAAAGTCTCGCCGACGCCGGTGCGCCTCGTGCAATGGATTCAAGGGCTGAATGTTTTGACGCTGTGGGGATTTTTGGCGTTTATTCTCTTTCAGGTACGCTCGCCCGCGTGTCCGACTTGGTTGTGGGGCTTGGCGATCGCTAGTGTCAACCCCACTGCCATCCTTCTGGCGCGTAAGCTCTGGCTCCCGGACTTGATCGCACCGTTTTGCTTATTGATTCTCATCGGCCATTGGTTTCGTACCCGGTTTTGGGGCAGTCTACTCTGGGGCACAGCAGTGATGCTCTGCGGCCAGATCCACATGGGCGGTTTTTTTGTCGCCTTTGGACTCGGGGTTTGGACGGTCTGGCAAGAATGGCACAAGCGTGGCGAACGCACCCATTGGCTGGGTTACGCGATCGGCACATTGCTCGGGGCGCTCCCCCTGATTCCCTGGGCGATCACTGTGATTCCCAATCTAGAGCTGTATCGGGAGTTTGTGGATGAACATGAATCCCTCAATCTGTTTCCCCGTTTTTATTTACAATGGCTCACTTCCGCTTTAGGCGTGAATTTGAGTAATGCCCTCTGGAGCAAATTTTGGACGGAATTTCTCGCCGAGCCAAAAGTGTGGGGCGTTCCGACGTATCTCATGGTTCCTGCCCATGGTTTCTTGGCTGGGATTGGCCTCTACCCGGTTTATCGCTGGTGGTGCGATCGTCGTCGTCTCTCCCTCAAGTCCGTCGCCCCCACCCCCCAGATCAATTTCTACTGTGGGGCGCTGGCTTGGGGGACAGGCGGTCTGTTTTCATTGCTGCGGGTCAATGTTCATAGCCATTATTTAGCGGTGGTCTTTCCGTTTCCCTACCTCTGGCTAGCCCGGCTCTATCGCCAACGCGTCTGGGTATTGGGGGCGATCGCCCTCACGCAGCTCCTGATCAGTGTCACATTTTTGGTCTTTATTCATCGCACAGGCGGGCATTCTTTTGGGGAAACCGAGTATGGTTTAACCTATTGGATGCAGCAGATGCAGCTAGAAGAGTAGGCATTTTATGATTACGCCTAGCAGATTGGGATGATCCCTTGAATAATAGGGGGAAGTCGTATAGCTAGTTGCGAAACCATGAAAACAGAACCTCCCCCTTTCCAAGGGGAATTGAGGGGGATTAACGTACCTCATGTTTATAAAAACCGCTATAAATGCATCAAAACTCAATGTGTTGTGGGCTCCCAGGATATTCAAGAAACACAACACACCCGATAATACCATCGCACCAACAATGGACACATTCCACCCTCGGCTACTGGGTGCATGACCATGGACACGGCCACCTTTCTTGGAGCGGGCATTGGCACTAGTCATTCCTCGGTGAGAACCCGCTTCGTCAACGAATATAAGGTTTTCGGGGTCTACCCCTTCGATTTCTTCCCAGTAATCAAATCGGGACTGCTGAACTCGCTCACTCTCTTTTTCGATCGGGTGCATTGTTTTTTTTGACGGTATAGTCGAGGTTCTGGAGGATGCGACAAATTGTTGTTGTACTCACCTTCACCTGCGTCCGCTTCTCTAGCTCTTCTTGGTACTCGGCTAATGTCCAGTTGTTGTGCTCTTCCACCAACTCGATTAAGATCTTTTCATGCTCTTGGTTGATTTTTCTGGGACGACCTGGGCGGGGTTTGGCTTCTAAGGTTCCAGTTTCTCGCCATTGTTTGAGTAACTTAGTGACAAAACTCAAGGCAACACCGAAACGCTTGGCTAATTCTCGCTGTGAAATGCTTGTACTCTGGTATGTGTCGATTATTTTCTGGCGGAAGTCAACTGAGTATGCTTTCATGTGAAATATCTCTCACTGAGCTATCCGTTTAGTTGTACCTCATATTTGCGCGATTGGCCATAAAAATCCCGATCGCGGGACTGAAACGTAAGCCAGACGGCTGGTTTGTCGTCTGCGCTGAACGTTCATTAATAGAAATCCCGATCGCGAGCCTGAAATATGACAGAGACCGATAAAGAAAACAGCATTGTCCACCATCGCTGTGATCGATTAAAACCGTCGGGGTATCACCGCCGACTCATGAATAATTTCGCCTTCTTCGAGCTCGAAGTTCAACTTTGACCAGAGCCAATATGACCCTTGAAAGGTATCGGGTTGATCCGCTGCGATCGATTTTAGCCCTAATTCTTGGGCAATGGGGTGGCTTTCTAGGGGCTTAATCTTAACCTCGACCTGGGGTGGACTAGGAAAATAGAGTTCAAAATTTTTGAAGTCTGCGGCACTGTACTCCGCTTCAACCACAGCTTGATAACAGGCTTTGGTTCCCTCTTTCACATCTCGGAACTGTTTTAAAAGTACCGTATGCAGGGTGGGGCTCAAGAGGTTTTTGAAGGGCTTTAAGCTGAACCAGTCGGAGATCAGGGGAAACATTCTCTGGATTTCGGCATCCAATATCGTGGAGAGTGATTGGGCCATGGTTTGGATTTTGGTGAGCCCTTTTTCATCGATTTTTTGATCACCGCCCTCCTCAAGACAGGTAATCTTCAAGAGAGTTTCATCCCGTTGAACGTCACCATTTTCCTTTTCCCAGGCACGGAGATTCAACTCAAAGGTATCCCCCGGCTTTAACCTGCCATGCTCTCGATTTAGCTGGTCTTGGGGGAACTTGATCTGACCCATTTCCTTGGGGTAGCCATATAGCTCCCGTCCTGAGACCATACCCGGTGAACTATCCAAGAAAATATAAGGCACAAAAACACAAGCCATTTCACTAGGGGAGAGGAAAAACCGCTCGACGCTCCCCCATAAAAACTTGAAAAAGTCCTTCTCGATCTTTACGACGGGGATTAAAAACAAAACTTCGCCATCGAGTTTAAGCGCATAATCGGATTCTCCACAATCGATCCGCTCCACATTATGGAAAATAACGGTTACGTAATCTAACGCTCGATATTCAAACCCAGATGTCAAATTATTGAGGCATTTGTCACAGAGATCTTGCAATACTTGGCGTTCAGCCGCCAGGGAAAAAACAAAAACTTGTGAGTTGTGGTGGCGATAAATCGGTGCAAAGAAATGCTTGCTGCCGTAGCGAATATAGTCGGGTAATGGGAACATATTGGGAGTCACACCTTGAGGGGAATCATGCTGCAATAGAAGGGTCAATTCACAATCACCAGCCCTCCCCCGGCTGATAACTCTTCATCACCCGTCCGGCACTATGAAAGAGCGGATAATACCGCTTGCCTACCGCTGAACCACTCGGGGCCAGGCGATCGATGCCAATGCCATTGCGACCACGCTCCTTACCCGAGCTGTGCAGATATTGATCTTGTCCTAGGTACAGTGCCACATGGGAGACGCGGGTGGTTTCTTGGAAGAAAATGAGATCCCCGGGCTTGAGGTCGCCAATACCGATCGTGCGGGTGAAGCTAGCCTGCTGATACGAGTCCCGAGGGAGCCAGACCCCAACGGAAGCATAGGCTGCCTGCATCAGGCCAGAACAGTCGTAGTTGGGGGCGATCGTGCCGCCCCAGAGGTATTCATGGGGAACCTGCATTGCCGCTTGCGTAAACGCAACCACTTGAGGGATGAGGGACTCAATTCTCTCCCGACTCATCGCTTGCGGTGCATAGGGCTCGGGCGCAGGCTCAAGCTGCTCCACCATTGCGATCGGTAGCCAAGCGGTATAGTCATCTTCGCAAAGCTGCACTTGTATGGCGGTTTCCTCGGTTTTCAGAAGGCGCAAGAAGCGCCCCGCCGCCGCTTGCGTAGCTAAACCGCCACAATCAGCAGTTGTGTAGAGATTAAGATTTTCCCCGCAGCAATATTCCCCAGTGGGTGAGGGGGGACAATGAACGTCAGTTGGCATTATTCACACCCTTCATGCTGTTTTTTCAAAGCGATCCCTCCCTAGAGCAAGCCGGGAACGACCTCTTAGCCGCAACCTGGCAGCAGTTCCCCAGCCTCGCTCGCAATCAAATTGCCCTTACCTGGATAGTGTATGACGATCCGGTGATTGTGAATACGGGCGGCGCGATTAAACCGGAGGCCTTCTGGCAATATCCGGTGCGGGGCTTTAGCTATCGGGGTGTGGAATGTCTGTATCCCGCCAGTGTGGTGAAGCTGTTTTACCTGGTAGCGATTCAGGAATGGCTAGATAAAGAGATGATCGTCGGTTCGCCCGAACTCGATCGCGCCATCCAAGACATGATCACGGAATCGAGCAATGATGCCACCAGCCTGGTGGTGGATTGGCTCAGTGGCACGACCAGTGGCCCGACCCTGGCCCCAGAAATTTTCAGCACTTGGAGCCACCAGCGCAATATTGTGAACCGTTACTACGCGGCGCTGGGCTGGCCGGAACTCGAAGGCGTGAATCTTAACCAAAAAACCTGGGGCGATGGCCCCTACGGTCGGGAGCGGCAGTTTGTCGGTACGGAACTAGAGAACCGGAATCGGCTCTCGACGAATGCGATCGCCCGTTTACTCCATAGCATCATTGGCGGTGTGGCGGTGTCGAGTGGGCGATCGCAGGCCATGATGCAGCTCTTGCACCGCGATCTCACGCCTGTGGCCTTACCGCCCGGTGAAGAAAATCAGGTAATGGGTTTTATGGGTGAAGGCTTACCCCCCAGCTCCAAACTCTGGTCAAAGGCGGGCTGGACGAGCCGGGTACGGCATGATGCAGCCTACATTGAAGTGCCCGGCTGTGCGCCGTTTCTGTTGGTGGTTTGTACTGAGGGACGGGAGAATAGCCAAAATCGGGAGTTACTGCCGTTTATTGGGCGCACGGTGGTGGCGAAGTTACAGGGAGCATAGAGGATTATTCACATTATTCCCTTGATATGGACTGAAAGTTGATGTCCCTTGACTATTCTGAGTTCGAGAAGCTAAAAGCTCGCCATCCCTGGTTGGGCGTATTGTGGCGTATTGGGGACATGGGTTATTACACTGGCTTGCTTGGAGCTATTACTGCCCCCATGGCAACCGTAGGTATGCGTCTTAGCGCAGATGAAAATGATGCAGTTGCTGCGCTAACCTGGCAACAAGTTTTTCTCATTGCGTTTTTATACTTTGTAACCTGTTTAATTGTTTTGATTAGCTCTGCTAAACTGAAGGAGCTTGCCTTTTATTTGGGTGGCGGAATTGAACAATATTATGACGACTAGAAATTATGGCATTAGTACGTGTTAGCGATCGCTTACATTAAGAACAGACCGAACCCCAAACCCAACAACATAAATAGGGGGTTCAAGCTCCACATAGCCAAAATTTTCCGTCTCAATGATGGTAAACGTCCCAGAAACTTGCTGGTTGAGCGGAGTCGAAACCAAAATCCAAGGATGATGTCCCCTTCGACTCCGCTCAGGGGACAGTTACCAATGATGATGGCCCCTTGAATATCAGGGTGCGCTCGTCCGCATCAACGAGTACAGTTGAGACACCGTAATTATCGCAATCATTATTTAAAGACCCATTCACCTCCTGATGAAACGCTTAATCGTTTGCTGTGATGGCACTTGGCAAAAGCTAGAGAGTCCTTACCCCACTAACGTCGTTAAGATTGCCCAGGCTATCCAACCGCTGGATGACCAAGGCATTCCGCAGATTGTGTTTTATGACCAGGGCATTGGCACAGACGATAAGCTGGACAAGCTCTTCGGTGGGGCCTTTGGCTGGGGCATCGATCGCAACATTCAAGATGGCTACCAGTTTTTGAGCTTGAACTATCAACCCGGTGATGAAGTGTATCTCTTTGGCTTTAGCCGGGGGGCGTATACCGTGCGTAGCTTGGCGGGCTTGATCTACAACTCCGGACTCGTCTCTCGCCGCTACATCCGCAAAACCCCGAAAGCCTACCATCTTTACCGCGAACTGGGCGGTCGGCAGGAAAACAGCCAGCTCGTCGCCTTCCGGGAAAAGTACAGCGATCGCATCCCCATTACGCTGCTCGGCTGTTGGGATACCGTCGGTTCCTTGGGGGTTCCCGATATCACGCCTTGGCTGTCTTTTGACCAACGAGCCAATGAAAAATACCGCTTTCACAACACTGACCTCTGCCCCAATGTTCGCCATGCGGCCCATGCGGTCGCCATTGATGAGCAGCGTAAAGTCTTTGATGCCACATTGATGGAACCTTGCAACAGTGAACAGGCGCTGAATCAGGTCTGGTTCGCCGGAGATCACGGTTCCGTGGGGGGAGGCAGTTCGGCGAATCGGGGTCTTTCTGATATTGCCTTGGCCTGGATGATGGAACAGTCCCAGAAGTTGGGTTTGACGCTCGATGCGGGCAACATTCCCACTGGTATTAACTGCGACCCCACCATTACCATTGCCAAAGGCAAAAACCCGCTTTTTAAATTTAATAAACCCTTTATCCGGGATATTCCGGCTCCAGCTCATTTTGATCCGAGCGTGAAGCAGCGTTGGCAAAAAGTCGCGACATATCGTCCTAAAAATTTGCTGCCCTACCAAGCAGAAATTGAATCTTAAATAAGGTTTGGTCTTTTAAATCTCGTCTATTTTCA
>JBMYQW010000111.1:0-13189 GCA_049601735.1 Spirulinaceae cyanobacterium | reverse complement strand
GAAGCGGGGCATCTGCTCCTGAGCTATGGCGAGAAAATTATCAGTCTTTGTCAAGAAACCTGCCGGGCGATCGAAGACCTCCAGAACTTGCAGGGCGGTACGTTAATTGTGGGGGCGTCCCAGACCACCGGAACCTATTTGCTGCCCCGGATGATCGGTCGCTTTCGCCAACGCTACCCGGATGTTTCGGTTCAGCTTCAGGTGCATTCCACCCGCCGCACCTCCTGGAGTGTGGCCAATGGCCAGGTGGATTTGGCGATCATTGGCGGGGAAGTGCCCGCCGAACTGCAAGACACGCTACATATCAAGCCTTACGCCCAGGATGAGCTTGCCTTGGTGTTGCCCGCAGGTCATGCCCTGGCTAAGGCAGAAACGATCCCCCGCGAAGACCTCTACAAGCTCAACTTCATCACCCTCGATGCCCAGTCTACGATTCGTAAGGTGATCGATCAGGTGCTGACCCGCGCCGACATTGACCCCAAGCGCCTCAAGATTGAGATGGAACTCAACACGATTGAAGCGATTAAAAATGCGGTGCAGTCGGGCCTTGGAGTGGCCTTTGTTTCCACCTCTGCGATCGAGAAAGAACTGAAGATGAAGGTGCTCCACCGGGCGGCGATCGAGGGCGTCTTGGTTAAACGTAGCCTGGCCGTGATCATCAACCCCAACCGCTACCGCTCCAAGGCTGCTGAGGCGTTTGTCCGGGAGATCCTCCCTGAATTTTCGACCGATCCGCATTTCACGCTCTTCGATAGTGTGCCGATCGACAGTGGGCCAAAGAAGGCAACGCCGACGCCCGTTGCCTCGAATTCTTAGATAGAGATTAGGGCGCGTCATCAATTAACCACAGAAGCCTCATGAGACAGGAGAGGCCGCGCCCGACCCCAAAATACAGAAAAAGGGGCTGCAAGTCATTCACTGTAAGGAGTTGAAGCCTAAGTGATGACAGCCCCTGATTCGGCACGGAGTGGATTCATCACCCAAAGCTCGTCAACTCCACAGGCGCTAACCGCCCCTGAGTAATCCGCCAGGCACAGTCGGCAATCTGGCTCAACTCCGCTGCATCATGGGTGACAATCAGCAATGTCCAATGTTCCTTCAGTCGTTCGAGAAGCCTGACCAGTTGCTGCCGCATCGACCAGTCCAGTCCGGCGGTGGGTTCATCGAGCAACAGAATATTCGGCTGACGAATCAGTTGTACCGCTAGGGCCAAGCGCCGTTGCTGACCGCCACTGAGCTGGTGCGGCGCGGCCCCGAGGGACAGATGGTCGAGCCCCACTTCCCGGAGGGCATTGTGGATCTGCTCACTCCTCAGCTCCGGATGCCCGAGGCGCAATTCTTCGAGAATCGTGCCGCCACAGAAATGCCGTTCCGGAAACTGAAAGACGAGGCCTGCTAAATATTGCAGGTCGTAGTCATCCAAAAGCTGGCTACTCCATTCCACCGCTCCCCCGGTGCGCTCGGCTAAACCCGCCAAGATCTCCAGCAAGGTGGACTTGCCCGAGCCACTCGGGCCGACCACCAAGCCCAACTGCTGTGGGGCGAGTTTGAGGTTGATGTCTTGCAAGATGGGCGTGGCGCTCGCGGGGGGATGGTAGGCCAAACGAGTGAGAGTCAGCATAGCAGGCGGGGATCAGTCCTTAAATGTTCACCTACGGTAGCATTCGGGGCTTGCGATTCGGAACTTGCATCAAGGCGATCTCGTCCTTAAGGTTTGATGCGGGTCACTCTGCTGGGGTGGCACGTCTTACACTTTGGTTCCAATTAGAAATATTCTCCAAACCCTGATTTGGTGGGCAATGCCCACCCTACATTACCCACGATTCAACCTTTCAAACAACACCATGGCTTTTGCTCGCCCCCTCTCCCCACAACGCCTTTCCCAACGCCTCCTGAGCTTGGCGGTAGCGACCACGCTCACCACCCTCACCTGGAGCACCGCTGCCTGGGCCGGCGACCCCTTCCGGGACAACAACCCCAGCAACATTAGTGCCCAAACGGAGGCTGCTTTTGAGGCGATGTTCAAGGAGGGCGACTATCGCCGCGCCCAGGAGATCATCGCTGGGGTACGGGACGATGGCGACCCCTTGGTTCCGGCACTTCAGGCAGCATTAGCTTATAACCTGAATGGCACAACCCAAGACAACAACAACTACGTGGCTCGGACGCGCAACGCGGCCCAGGCACTGCTGGATCAGTCCAATGCTTCCACCCAGGATCAAATTCGCGGCAATCTTTACCTTGCGGCAGCTTCTTTTATGGAAGGGGCCTACGCCTTCAAGCAGAATAATAACGACTATGTGGCAGCGGCGCTGAAGGTTCAAGATGTGTTTCGCTACCTGCGCCGCGCCGAGCAGGTTGAACAGGCTGCCGGAATTAGTGATCCGGAGTTAAATCTCGTCAAGGGGTATATCGAGCTATTGCTCTCCGTGAACTTGCCGCTTTCTAATCCGCAAAATGCGATCGCCAACCTCCGCTCCAATGCTGCCCCCGACTATCTCGTTCATCGCGGGATTGCGATCGCCTACCGCGATCTGGGGTTCAAGATTGGTAACAGCAATGTGGGCGAGGCCGCGGCAAAATATCAACAGGCTCAAGCCGCCGTGAATCGGGTGCTGGCGATCGCGCCCAACAATCCAGAAGTGCAATATCTCAAAGCTCAGATCCTCCATGAATGGAGCAAATTGGCAGGGCAGGAAGATCCAGAAATGTTGAACGAGGCAATTGAGCTCTTTGCAGTGGCGTTAGACAAAGACGAGCAGCTCCCGAGTGAAATCCCAGCGCAAATCTGTCGTGAACTCCGCATTGCTGAGGGCGCATTAGCACAGATCGATGAAGCGCCAAGCGAAAACATCTCAGAACAAATCTGTCGTGGCCGGTAGGGTCTGCTGTCATTGAGATTTCCGACAATTCGCACCTAAAAATCCACTACAGTGAGAGAGCATCAAACCTCTCTCACTTTTTTTGGATTTCGCATGAGCGCCCAACGCATCGCCCAGATTCTCAGAACCGGAGCCCCTGGCGAGACCGTCACGATCCAAGGCTGGGTTCGCACCAAACGCGAACTGAAAAAGTTTGCCTTTATGGAAGTCAACGACGGCTCGTTTCTGGCCAATCTTCAGGTGGTCATTGACCAAGACTTTCCGAACTACGGCGAGCTATTAAAACAACTGACCGTGGGCACTGCCGTGACCGTGACAGGTGAACTGGTCGCCTCCCAGGGCAAGGGGCAGAGCGTGGAGTTGCAGCCTACCGCCATTGACGTGGTGGGCGTCTGCGATGCTGAGACCTATCCCCTCCAGAAAAAGCGCCATTCCTTTGAATTTTTACGGACAATCGGGCATCTGCGATCGCGCACCAACACCCTCGGCGCAGTCTTCCGGGTGCGCAACACCTGCGCCCGAGCCATGCATGACTTTTTTCAAGAGCGGGGTTTCCTGTGGGTGCATACGCCCTTGATTTCCACCAGCGACTGCGAAGGGGCGGGCGAACTGTTTACGGTGTCGAGTTTGGATCTCGGCAATGTCCCGAAAACCGAAGTGGGAGCGGTGGACTATGCCCAAGACTTTTTCGGCAAACCCGCCTACCTGACCGTGAGTGGTCAGCTCCAGGCCGAGGTGATGGCCCTGAGCTTCCGGGATGTCTACACTTTTGGCCCCACCTTCCGCGCCGAGAACTCCAACACCTCGCGCCACCTGGCCGAGTTCTGGATGGTGGAGCCCGAGATGGCCTTTTGTGATCTCACGGGCGATATGGATTTGGCCGAAGCCTTGCTCAAGCATCTGTTCAAAACGGTGGTCGCGGAATGCCCCGAAGACATGGACTTTTTCAACCAGCGTATTGACGATACGGTGCTGGCGACGGCCGAGAACTTTATCAACAGTGAATTTGAGCGGATCACCTATACGGAGGCGATCGCCCTGCTGGAAAAAGCCGACCAACCTTTTGAATATCCGGTGTCCTGGGGGTTGGACTTGCAGTCGGAACACGAGCGGTATTTGGCCGAGCAACTGTTCAAGAAGCCCGTGATTGTCACCGATTACCCGGTGGGCATCAAAGCCTTCTATATGCGTCTCAATGACGATGAAAAAACCGTGGCAGCGATGGATATCCTCGCGCCTAAACTGGGGGAAATTGTCGGCGGCTCCCAGCGGGAAGAGCGGCTAGATGTGTTGGAGCGGCGCATCACTGCCGCTGAGATGCCCCTGGATGAGTTGTGGTGGTATCGTGACCTGCGCCGTTACGGCACGGTTCCCCACGCGGGCTTTGGTCTGGGCTTTGAGCGGCTGGTGCAGTTCATGACGGGCATGGGCAATATTCGGGATGTGATTCCCTTCCCCCGTACGCCCTTGAGTGCGGAATTTTAGCGGTTCTTGTTGTTTTGCCCTGCACCTGTTGTGAGGACTTTCCGAAACGGCACAACGCAGCCGTGGTGGGTAATGCCCGCCTAACAAGCTAATCAAGCCTCTGAGGGAAATGACGCACAAAACCATCAGGATTTTCTGCTGTCCCAGAGGAAAAAAACAAGACTGCGATGACGAGAGGCGATCGCGCTTCTACAATTGAGCATGATGTGAAGATATTGCCCCCTCCTCCTGATTCACTGTCCTAAAGCTATGACCCTTGTCTGCCCCGATTGTCAATTTGAAAATCCCCCGGCGCATAACTACTGCCAACGCTGTGGCACATCCCTAACGGTGCGCCCCTGCCCGGACTGTGGCACGGCCGTGCAATGGTCAGACAAGAACTGCAGCGCCTGTGGTAGCCTCGTGGCCGCGACGGGTTTGGTGGTCTGGCAGGCCGCCTCTACACCCGAGCCCGACACAACGGCTGACACCGAAATCGATCCGGAAGCCCGCTATCAACGTCTGAATCAGGAGGTAGCGATCGCCGCAGACTGGATGCAGATGCCCGTCTGGGATCAGCAACCCCTGAAAAAAACCTATCTCGAACGACTCTTGGAACAACAAGACAACACGGAAGGGCTGACCACAGTAGAGGATGTACCCGATGGGGCCAATGTCCGCTTCTGGCAGCAGTTGGGGGTCTCGCAAGCCGCCATTCCCTACTTGGTGCTGCAAGAAGCCCTGGCCCCGGCCATTCCCGTTTTGCAAGATACCTGGAGCCATCAGGCGCAAGAGCGGGTGCTCGTTGAAGACCGCTCAACTTGGCCTGCTCTCCTCCAGGCTTGGTCTGACGAGAGCATTCCCCTGGCACAATTGCTCTACTGGCTCAACGAAACCCTACGCCTGTGGGCTGAACTCCAGAAGTTACAGGTTTGCCAGAGCTTACGAAGTTTAGATAACCTTTGTTTAGATGAGGATCAGACCCTATGTTTACGGAAGCTCTATGCCGACCCCAACCCCACGTCCCCCCCATTGGCGGAACTCGGGCAGGTGTGGCAGCAGCTTTTCGAGCGATCGGGTCGCAGCCCCACCCAGACCATTGCTGAATTATGTCGTCGCCTAACCGAGGGAGAGTACCAAGCCGTGGAAGAAGTCCGTCAAGAATTGCAAAATATTGCCGCTAGTGAATCCGGTGTCGCTGAGGGAGATGTGCCCAACCCGCCGCCCCCACCAGTCGCACCCAGCTCAGATGCGCCCGCTGGAGCGCAGCCCGCAGACGATGCCGACAAGATGGTTTACCAAGGAATGGGTGATGATTTGCCCACCGTGGTGTTACCCATGCAACTGCTCAACATCAGTGACAGCGGTTTTACCGATATCGGTGAGCAGCGAGATCACAATGAAGATCACTTTGGCATTGAAACGATGGTCCGTCGCCAAGAGAATGCGATGGAAAAGCGGATTCAAGCGGATGGCCTCTACATTGTTTGTGATGGAATGGGCGGTCATGCGGCGGGGGAGGTGGCCAGCGCGATGGCGGTGGAAACCCTCCAGCAATACTTTCAAGAAAATTGGCTCGATCGCAGCCGTCTACCCGACGAGGAAACGATCGCCAATGCCATTCTCACCGCCAATGAAAAAATCTACACGGTGAATATGCAAAATGCCCGCTCCGGTAGTGGTCGCATGGGCACAACACTGGTGATGGTGCTGATTCAAGATATCAATGTAGCGATCGCCCACGTGGGCGATAGTCGGGTCTATCGCGTCACCCGCAAGCATGGCATTGAGCAGCTCACAGTTGACCACGAAGTGGGCCAGCGCGAGATTCTGCGGGGGGTTGACCCAGACGATGCCTACGCTCGTCCGGATGCCTACCAGCTCACCCAAGCCCTTGGCCCCCGCGATAATGATGCAGTCAGTCCGGATGTGCAATATCTTGAACTCAACGAAGATACCCTACTGTTCCTCTGCTCCGATGGCGTTTCCGATGGGGACTTCCTGGAAGAACATTTTCAAGACTGTCTCACACCCATGATTAGTTCCCGTGCCAACCTGGATCAGGGGCTGATGGAATTGGTGGATGCGGCCAACGCCTTTAACGGCCACGACAACCTAACGGGCGTCGTCATCCGGGTGAAGATGCGCCCCAATGCCGACCCGATGGGTATGTAGTTAGGGTTGATCCCCCCATACGGGAGGGGCGGGTTTTACCCCACTAGTGTGAACTTAACACTGCTTTCATCTACTGGTCGGTGTTTGATTGGGTTGACCCACCTCCCCCTGCGGGTAATCCTTCCAAGAGGAGATTTTGAAATCCCCTCTCGGGAGGGGCGGTTGCGCGTAGCGCCGACCAGGGTGGGTCGGGTGTTTGTTGCTCCTAAAACCCTTTCATAAAGGGGGTTTCGTGCTTAAGTTTCACACGAATGGTTTGAAACCCACCCCTATCCTCTATGAATTGCCCGTGGGGCCAATCACCTGCTTCATCCCCTCAATTGTCGAGACAATGCTGTTGGGATCCAGGAACATGACCTTGCTGCTCTCGCTCGTGCCAATCTCATGCCCCATTTCCAGGTAGCTCTGGGCCAGGATGTATTGTAGGGCTTGGCCTGCCGTCGGGTCGTTGCGCAGCTTCTCGGTCAGAATATCCATTGCGCGGGCAGCTGCCTGGGCCTTGAGCACCTCTTGTTGTGCATCCGCTTCAGCGCGGAGAATCGCCGCTTTCTTTTGGGCTTCGGCGTCGAGCACCTGTGCTTCGGCTTGACCCTGGGCGCTGTTGATCGCCGAATCGCGTTCCCCTTCTGAGGTCAAAATCGCCGCCCGCTTTTGGCGCTCTGCTGCCATTTGGAGTTCCATCGAGTCCTGAACGGCTTTAGAGGGGGTAATATCGCGTACTTCGACCCGGAGCACCTTGACACCCCAAGGGTCAGTGGAGATGTCTAATTCCCGGAGCAGTGCTTCGTTGATTTCGGTACGGGCTGTAAAGGTTTCATCGAGTTCGAGTTTGCCCATTTCGGAGCGAATTTGGGTCAAAACCAGGTTCTGCATCGCTTTCTGGAGATTTTCGACCTTGTAGTAGGCTTTCTCCATATCGACGATTTTCCAGTAGACCACCGCGTCGGCACTAATCGAAACGTTGTCTTTTGTAATGCAAGTCTGGGGTGGAATGTCGAGGACTTTTTCTTTGATCGTGCCTTCGTATACCACCTTGTCGTAGAAGGGAACGACGAGATTTAAACCGGGTTTGAGCTTTTTGCTGTATTGTCCCAAGCTCTCCACGAGGGCTTCATTCTTTTCGCTAATAATCTTGACTGAGCCCACTAGGGTTGAACCGCCCAAAACGAGGGCAACAAGATAGAGAAAAATTGGCATGATTGGTCTCCAAAGTTGGGGTTGAACTTTTAAAAAACGTTATTGATCGCAACAAAAATTGATAGCTGTGTCATGCCACATTTGAGTTGTCTGCACCAAAAATAAATACCCCGCAGGGCAGGGAAACCCAGCCCCTATAGTACGAGGATGCTTGGGGTTTACGTTTCGATTTTGGTATTACACCCATTGCAGCGCACGTTTAATGGTAGGCAATGCCCATTCTCTATTTAGGCGATCTCTTGATATCTAAAGTACCAGGAATGGTGCGTTACGTTACTTGCTCTGCAAGGACTACGCCAATGCTCTAGCGAACCACGCCTGAAAGGCCATACAACACCCTACAGAGCAGTGGTAGGCTCTTTCCCAAAATCACTCTCATCGCTGATTTTGGAAGAGCCGCAGCGATTTCTCCTAAAAGTCTTCCCAAATGAGGACATAGCTTATCAACTGGGGTTCGTTTTAGCAAATACACGCTCAATGGTTGCGATCGCACTTCTCTACTCTAGCTACACGATTCACCACTCTAATTTCGGGTTAGAGATCTTGGCACGGGTCAGCTAGGAAGTCCCACCTGTCTTAGCGTCTCCTGTCTCAGCGCGGTCAATCGAAGCAGGTTGCCCCTAACCCAACTGGTGCTGGGCGATCGCCACCAAATGACTCGTCCAATGCTCTGCGGCTTTGGCATCCGCCGCCTCCACCATCACACGCACCAGCGGTTCCGTGCCCGAAGCCCTTACCAGTACCCGGCCCTGAGCGCCGAGGGCTTGCTCGGCTTGGGCGATCGCCCCCTGCAAGGGCTCACAGTCTTGCCAATGGGCGCGGCGATCGCGGTCTTCTACTCGGACATTGCGCAACAGTTGCGGATAGGTGGTGAAGCTCTGCTCCCGCAACTGCGCCAACGAAGCACCCGATGTTTGCATCAACGCCGTGAGGTGGAGCGCCGTCTGAAGACCATCCCCCGAAACACTATGGTGATGGCAGAGAATATGCCCCGACTGCTCACCACCGAGCACCGCCCCCGTCTCAAACATGGCCGCCTGGACGTGCTGGTCGCCCACGGGTGTGCGATGCAGCCGACCGCCGAGCTGTTCCCAAGCCCGCTCAAAACCCAGATTCGCCATCACCGTACCGATTAATAAATTCTCTGGCAATTGACCCTGTTTCATGAGTTGCTGACCCCAGAGATAAAGGATATAGTCTCCATCCACGACCTGGCCCTGATGATCTACTGCTAGGACGCGATCGGCATCCCCATCAAAGGCAAAGCCGAGATCTGCTCCATATTGCTGCACGGCGGCTTGGAGGGGTTGGAGATGGGTGGAGCCGCAGCCCACATTGATGCGATCGCCATTGGCCTGATTATGCAACGAGAATACCTCTGCGCCCAAACTCTGAAAAATCTGCGGTGCGGTATGCACCGCTGCACCCCAGGCGAGGTCTAAAACCACCTTGAGCCCTCGGAAACTCGTCGTTTGTCCTGGGGGCACGGTTGGGGTCACGGTCTGGCGCAGCATATCGGTATAATGCTGCACCTGCTCCGGCTGGGCATGATAGCGACCCCAGGGGCCAGCAACAATCTCCCCCGTCCATTGACCGCGAATCCCCGCTTCTATTTGCTGGGCGAGAGCTTTGGGCAACTTTGTCCCAACTGCGCCGAAGAACTTAATGCCGTTATCAGCAGGTGGGTTATGGCTGGCGGAAATCATCACACCGCCGATCGCTGGCGTGAGTTTGGTGAGATAGGAAACACAGGGTGTCGGACAAAGACCCACGTGCCACACCTCTAAGCCTGCCGCAATCAAGCCCGACGCGAGGGCTGTGGCCAGCATATCGCTGGAGTTGCGGGAGTCTTGACCGAGAATGACAGGCCCCAGATTGATAGTGCCCAAATTCCCAGAGCCCAAATTCGCCTGCTGCTGACGCAAGACCTGACCCGCCCAATAGCCCACCTCCGTCGCCAAACCCGGACTGAGCAACGCTCCCGCGCAACCGCGAATGCCATCGGTACCGAACAGGGGGCTAGTGGGCAGAAGACCCACCTGAGCCGCGATCGCGCCCATCCCTAAGGGTGAAGCGGTGGGAGCAGCGGTACTCATTATCGGCGGCACAGCGGGACGCGAGATCGGGGATGTAACCATGGTTGTTCTGGACTCCTCACAGTCGGAAATATAGGGGCAAGACAGTCGGATGTTCACACCACATGAACAGCCCCTATGGTAAGCAGTCAGGGGGCCGGCGTCCAGTTTGGCGATCGCCTTCCCAATGCGGTGGATTGTCCCCCCAGATACCCACCCATCCCTTAGCAACGCTAACGTAGCCAAAAAAATGGGAGCCGAATCACTCGGCTCCCCTTCCCTTTAAGAGAGATTACCCTACTCTAAAGCTGCGGTACATATTGCTCTTTTTCCGGAACTTCGGTGTATTCCGAGACAATTTGGCGAAATTCTTCACCGTCGATGGTCTCTTTCTCAATCAGCAACTCGACGAGGCGATCCATCACCACGCGATTATCCCGAACGAGCTGACGAGAAATCTGGTGGCAATGCTCGGCAATTTCGCGCACTTGAGCATCAATCCGGGTGGCGATCGTCTCGGAATATTCCGCCCGGTTCATCAGGCCGTTACCCAGGAATACTTCACCCGACTGGCTCTCCAGGGAGAGTGGCCCCAGATCACTCATGCCAAAGCGCGTCACCATCTGGCGGGCCATGCTGGCGACCTGTTGCAGATCACCGCCTGCCCCGGTGGTCACTTCGATATCTCCGAAGACTTCTTCTTCCGCCGCACGACCGCCGAGGGCCCCGCTGATCCGCGCCATGAGTTGCGACCGGGTGGTTAAACCCTGCTCCTCATCCGGGGTGAACCAGGTTAAGCCCTGGGCTTGACCACGAGGAACAAGCGTCACTTTCTGCACTGGGTCATGGTCTTTAAGCAACGTACCCACGATCGCATGGCCCACTTCATGGTAGGCAATCAGCCGCTTGCTCTTGCCATCGACGAGGGGCGTACCTTCCATTCCCGCGATGACGCGATCGACCGCATCGTCGATTTCGTTGATGGTGATCGCTTCTTTGCGTCGCCGGGCGGTGAGAATCGCGGCTTCGTTGAGCAAGTTGGCCAAATCAGCACCGCTGAAACCGGGCGTCCGGCGGGCAATCGTTTCCAAGGAAACCGATTCAGCGATTTTCTTATTGCGGGCATGGACTTCCAAAATCCGCAGGCGACCCTTGATATCCGGGGCATCCACCGTCACCTGACGGTCAAAGCGGCCGGGACGCAGTAGGGCAGAATCGAGCACATCGGGGCGGTTGGTTGCGGCAATAATAATAATGCCGGTGTTGCCCTCAAAGCCGTCCATCTCGGTCAAGAGCTGGTTGAGCGTCTGCTCCCGCTCATCGTTACCGCCGCCGATGCCAGCACCCCGCTGACGACCCACGGCATCAATCTCATCGATAAAGATCAAGCAGGGGGCATTTTCCTTGGCTTTCTTGAAGAGGTCGCGTACTCGCGAGGCGCCAACGCCGACAAACATCTCCACAAACTCCGAACCGGAAATACTAAAGAATGGCACACCCGCTTCACCGGCGATCGCCTTGGCGAGGAGAGTCTTCCCCGTTCCCGGTGGGCCCACCAGCAGCGCCCCCTTGGGAATCCGTGCACCGACAGCGGTGAAGCGTTCCGGTTGCTTGAGGAAGGTAATCACTTCTTGGAGTTCTTCCTTGGCCTCATCGACGCCTGCCACATCATCAAACATGACACCGGTCTTGGCTTCCATCAAAAATCGGGCGCGGGACTTGCCAAAGTTCATCGCCTGACCGGGGCCACCGGGCATATTGTTGGAGCGGCGGAACAGGAAGAACAGGGAACCAATCAAGAGCAGCGGGAAAATTAAATTACCCAGAAAACCCCAAACTGCGCCATCGTTACGCACGGGATGAGAGTCCAGCGCCACGCCCTCTTCACGGAGCTTGCTAATCAGATCCGGGGCCCGCAAGGGCAGATCCACCCGGAGGGTCTGGAGACGACTGTCGAGTTGGGGGTCGGTGGCCTGGACGATCGCCGTCCGACCACCTTCGTAGAGGTCTACGCTTTTGACGCGGTGAGCTTCAACGTATTCGAGGAAGCGCCCATAGGTCATACGGGTGCTTGCGGCATTGTTGCTGGGGGTATTGTTGCCACCTGCAAAGCTGCCTTGCCAAAGGAAGAAGCCAATGACCAGGGCTGGCAACGTCCAAAGCAGGATAACTCGCCAAGATGATTTCATAAGGATTCAGGATACTAATAAAGGGAATTTGATCAGGGGTCGGCTGACGGGGTCGTGCTAGCGGCTGCGATAGCGACGAGGAACGCAAAAGCCAAGATGTCTTAACTAAATTTAACGTCTTTCTCATAAGGCTCGCAAGCAGGCAGCGAGCGATTGCTCATTCATCACGCTATTACTCGCGCTCTGACTGATACCGAAGCCACCTTGTCTGTAACCAAAATCAAAGACCCCACAGGGCAGGGAAACCCAGCCTCTACGGCAGGAGGATTCTTCGGATTGGGTTGATGCCCTAATTTGCTCCTCAGCACGACCCCAAACACAAGCCTTGCGATCGACTCAAGCTAGGGGCTGTCATCATTTAGATTTCAAGCTCTGACAGTGACTGGTTTACAGCCCCTTTTCCTGTTGTTTGGGTCGAGCGTGACCTCCCTTGTCCCTGCTCCGCACGAGCAAAGCTCTACAGGCTTCTACGGTTAAATGATGACACGCCCTAAATGAGCAGTTGAGTTGCCCCAGCGATGGTGGTGATGAGAAGGATTGCTCCTCACCAGCCACTATTTGCTTGACCCGAAATAATCTCTTTTCTGAATGCAGGACGATCGCCCCTTGTTCTGACGTCATTTCCTGCTCTTCAAGGTCTGCTGACGTATTTGATGGGAGCGGCGAACACCCGACCTAAAAATAATGACTTAAATGAGAGTCTGTCATCGGTGCTTATGGAAATTGAAAATCTGAGTTCGGTCATTATGCGGCTTGGAGCTTACTAGCAAGGTGGATTGAGCGATCGCCTATGACGAATTGACTAGCTTCAGCTCCATTCGCCAGACTGGAGTCGTTCTAGGATAACCGACGCAATTACACGCGTTGCGTCGGCAACCTGTAACAGACGAGAGCTCTAGCGTTATCCAATTCAACGGGTCGCATACCTTCAGAGCAGATAATTGGGGATCAAGTTAAACAGGGGAAATATACGCAGAAACAGGTCTGCCATGCAATATGCTGACTCAAATTCTCCATCTGTATTTTTTGATACATTAAGGGGTGATGATATGGCTGAAGTTGTCTAGAACTGGGACTCGTAGCCGCCAATGCCAAAGCAGAAGGTATTTTTTTTCTAGCTCACGTCACTCCTGCTGAATCTAAAATTGGGGTCGACAATCATGGATAGCTGATTGCACCGACTGAGTCTCATTTTTCGCCCCTCAAT
>JBMYQW010000110.1:7108-13239 GCA_049601735.1 Spirulinaceae cyanobacterium | reverse complement strand
CGGCGACGATACTTTGGGGGTTGCCCCATGGCACAATAGCTCAGTGCCAGCTCTGTCTTTAGTCAGAGGTTCTTCCTTAACGGTAGAACCTCTATTTGTTTGAGATAAGATAAGATTATCAATCGCTGAGGTTTGAGTTGCTGAAGTATGTATGGGTAAGGATTCTGAATTATTTACTGCTATACCGATCGCGCCCCCTGAATTCAAGTCGGGGTTTGTGGCAATTGTGGGACGGCCAAACGTGGGTAAGTCTACCCTGATGAATCAGTTGGTGGGGCAGAAAGTCGCCATCACTTCACCTGTTGCTCAAACAACGCGAAATCGGTTGCGGGGGATTTTAACGACTCTAGAAGCGCAACTAATTATGGTGGATACGCCAGGCATTCACAAACCCCATCATGAGTTGGGGCGGGTGATTGTTCAAAATGCTCGTAATACGATCAATGCGGTGGATTTGGTACTTTTGGTTGTCGATGCAAGTGCCAAGGCTGGTGGGGGCGATCGTTTCATCATCAATCTCTTACAGAATTGTAAAACGCCCGTGATTGTAGGCTTAAATAAATGCGATCGCCAACCCGAAAAGCCTCAAACAATTGATGCGAGTTATGCGGAATTAGTGGGCGATCGTCCCTGGCAGCAGATCAAGTTTTCTGCTCTCAATGGTGAAGGTTTAGCGCATTTACAAACTCAAATTATTAACTCTCTTGAACCGGGGCCCTACTATTACCCACCGGATTTAGTGACCGATCAACCAGAACGCTTCATTATGGGTGAGTTGATTCGAGAGCAGGTGTTGTTACTCACCCGCCAAGAAGTGCCCCATTCGGCTGCTGTGACCATCGATCGCGTTCAAGAGAAGCCCAACATTACCCATGTTCATGCTGCGATTAATGTGGAGCGCAGCTCCCAAAAAGGTATCCTGATCGGTAAACAGGGCAGTATGCTCAAAGCCATCGGTATAGCAGCACGTGAACAAATTCAGAAGTTGGTTGCGGGTAAGGTGCATTTAGAGTTGTTTGTGCGAGTGCAGCCCAAATGGCGACAGTCACGGCTGCGGCTGGCGGAACTGGGATATCGTGTCGAGGAAGGCTAGATAAACGGACTCGCTGATTGCCGAGAGGGTTTCGGAGGCAACAATTTCAGCGTTAGACGGTCATTAGATTTTAGGGTGTTTGACCCATTGCGGCTGCCGGCAGGCGCGACGACTATTTATTCCAGTGAGACGAGTTCCTTCTCAAATTTGGCATTGCTGACGAATGAATTTTGAAACCCTAATGCTGCTCAAACATTCTCGTATCGCTCATCTATTCCAAACCTATCGTCTGGGTTTATTGTTGCTGTTGTTAGGGAATCTGGCTTTCTTCAGCCAGAGTGTAACGGCTCAAGACATTGCCCCGGATGTTGGCTCAGAGGTTACTCCAGATATTGAACTCAACGCTGATGCCAGTGATCCTGATTTAGGGGCGATCGGCGAGGCGGACAATGTTGAAGATCTCTCCCCCCGACTGCGTCCTGCTGCCAATACAGGCGATTTAATTGGAGATTTTTTCTCCGTTTCAGTCACGGCTTGTACCCTTGATCCCGAACTCCTCGATCGCAAAACACCTCAAGACCTCGCCGCCCTAGGGATTGCCTCTGCAGGACTCATTTCCCAAACCACGCCTGCCCGCCCCAGCCTTTGGTGGGCCCGCGAACGATTTGGCCAGAGTGAACTGGTGCAAAATTGGCTCATTAATACTCAAGCGCAGCGGATTAACTTGATTGTCGATCGCACCCGCTGGACAAGCCTTAATTATGTGGAACGCTACCGACTAGTACATCAATTTGGCACGATCGCCCGTGAACAGGGTTACACGCTCCGTGTTTTCAACACTCAACCCAAATGTCTCGCCATTTATGACTGTGAGACGGTGGATACCCCAAACGCCCAGCGCCAAACCTGTAAGGTGGATATGCAACCCTCGCGCCGCGATCCGTTTAATTTCTTTTGAGTCGTCTTGATGGTCAAGGTGTTGGTGTGAGCGTCGCCCATGAGAAAACTGTTAACTGCGGACTGTTAACTAAAAAACTGATCCTATGCCTCTGGCGATCGACCGTTACGCCCATCTCCGCTCACCCCTCCACCGCTGGGAACTCCGCACCAAGTTTGTCGGTTTCCTGGCGGTGATGTTTGTCTGTGGGGGGCTCCAGCATCCGGCATTACTGGGGGCGATCGCCCTCGTCACAGCCTTTCTGTATCGACTCTCGCGGCTACCCCGCGCCTTTCTCCTGAGTTATTGGCGCTATCCGGGCGCATTGATCGCCATGGTCGTGCTACTGATGCCCTGGCTGGTGGGCGAAACCGTGATCTGGCAATGGGGCCCGCTGCGACTCACTCAGGAAGGGCTTTTGCAAGTTCTCCAGATCACCGTGCGGTTCCTCTGCATTGTCACCTTGGGCGTCGTGCTTTTTGGTACATCAGCCCTAGCACAGAGCCTACGGACGCTTCAGGCGCTGGGTGTGCCGAGCCTACTGGTAGACATGGGACTCTTGACCTACCGCTACTTTCAGGTAAGCGATCGCAATCGCCGTACGATGCAAAACGCCATGCGCCTGCGGGGGTTTAATCCGAAGAAACTATCGCGCCGTAACCTACGCCTCTGGGCGCAACTGGCGGGGAATTTGCTGGTGCGCAGCTATGATCAGTCGATTCGGGTCTATCAAGCGATGGTGTTACGAGGCTATGGACAGCAGACGGGATTGGGACGTAGGCAGCAGCAACGGATCGATCGCGGCAGCGGTTGGGGGCTCGCGGTTATGGTTCTGGTGGCGGCGGGGTTGGCAAGCGCCCAGATCTGGCTGGTAAGCCCACTATAATTAAGGCGCAACTGCTTTGGTGATCTGCCATGCGTCGTTTTGGTTTGACTCGGATAGAAGATCGGTCTCGCAAACTCCAAGAATTACACCGTAGGGGCGGGTTTCAAACCCGCCCCTACCGCAGATCTTTTGGTTGGGGCACACAACTTGGGCTGGGTCTGCTAGCAGCCATGAGTCTTGGCTTGACTCGCCCCGCAGCCGCCCTACCGGGTCAACAGACGGAAATTGTCTCGGCTTGGATTTTGGGCAATGCCACCTTGCAGGCGCGGCTAGGCGAGGATTTAATTGTCCAGCGCAGCAGCGGTAGCCAAAAGTTCAAGTTTGAAGCCTCGATCTTTGCACCAGGACGGCGATCGGGCGTCAATGCCAGGGGGTCTTGCCGAACGCCGATCGATCGCGGCCGGATTCGCTCGGAGCAGTTTAGCCTGGAAGACTTCACCAACGGTGTCCCCCTCGATCGCCTTGAACTCGGCCTCCGCTCCATCTACGGTCTCGAAGTGTACCTCGACTATCGCAACTCGGGTCTGGTCTACGCCTATCCCGATGGCATCACCCTCGACCAAGCCCGCCGCCAGGGTCAGTTTGGCTTTGAGCGTAACTATGGCGAAATTCGCATCGGTGAATATTACGCCTATTGGCTAGAGCAGGCGCGGCTGAGTAATGGTTTTTCCCCGAGTGGCCAGGTAACGGTGCTGCTGAAAGAGGATGTGCCCAAATTGGTCTTGGAACTCGGGGGCGGTGATATTGGGGCGATCGATTGCTAGGGGAAGGATGACGGCAGAGGGTAGAAGGATGATTTATTATGCAATTCTTGCGTCGGGGATGGGGTTCCCTGCCCCGCACCAGCCCGATACTATAAATCCAACATCGATTTATGCCATTGTTTTTACAAGCAGTCCGCAGCGCATTTAAATCCGCTCCAGTTTGCAATAAGTTGATTGAGTGGGCATTGCCCACCCTACCCAAGCCAGTAGGTTCTGCCTGCTACGCACGGGCAAAACCCGACATCCTCCATTCATTCTTCTGTCTTTAATCCATCATGCCGAAAGTTATTTCGATTCATTCTTATCGGGGCGGTACGGGCAAGTCGAACTTCACCGCAAACCTGTCCACCGCGATCGCCCAAGCCGGTCATCGGGTTGGCGTGGTGGATACGGATATTCCTTCGCCCGGCATTCACAACCTCTTTTGTCTGGAACCGGAGCAAGTGACGAACACTCTGAACACCTACCTCTGGGGTGAAGCCGAGATTGTCGATGCCGCTTATGAGGTAAGCGCCAACGTCGGCTTACAGGGCGACGGTAAATTATTTCTAGTTCCTTCCAGCACCAACGCCGATGACATCGCCCGCATTTTGCAGGAAGGTTACGACGTAAAGCTGCTCAACGATGGGCTGCGCAAGCTCGTCAGGGGCATGGAACTCGACTATTTGTTGATTGATACCCATCCGGGGCTGTCAAAAGAGACCTTTCTCTCGATCGCTATTTCCCATGTATTGGCGCTGATCTTGCGTCCGGACAAGCAAGACTATCAGGGAACGGCGGTGACGGTGGATGTGGCCCGGCAGCTCAAGGTCAAAGACATGATCCTGATCATCAATAAGGCCCATAGTAAGCTCGACCCGATCGCTCTCAAACAGAAAGTCCAAGAGACCTATCATGTTCCGGTGGCGGGAGTTTTCCCGCTTTCGGAAGATATGGCCCAGCTCGCGAGCGAAGGCGTGTTTTGCACCAAACACCTAGAGCATCCGATTAGCCAGGAATTTCAGCAGGTGGCCCAGCGGTTAATGGCTTAATGGTTCTGTCTGAGCCCATCCGAATGTTTGAGTTAATGTAGATTGCAAACACGAAACTCTGACTCAATCCCCCTCAATCCCCCTACCCTGCGGGAAGCCGCAAGCGCCTAGAGAAAGGAAGATTGAGGAATTTCTCCCCTTAGAAAGGGAAGCTTAGAAATTCTCCCCCTTACCAAGGGGGGCAGGGGGGATAAAGACGTAACCTGTTTTCGAGCCTGTCATTACTTCCCCTATCAATTCAGCGTCTAAAATGTCCAAACCCAGTGATCTCAGTAGCTTTGCCAGTTCGATTCAGGCCGTTGCCTCGCCGTTTCGCGTTTACCTGAACGAACTGCACGAAAAATACCAAGCCCTCAGCGACGGGAAAGTTGCCGACTATATTCCCGAGCTCGCCTTGGCCAAACCGGAATGGTTCGGCATCTGCGTCATTACTCCTGATGGCCAGACCTTTGAGGTAGGCGATTACCAAGTTGAATTCACGATTCAGTCCATTTCCAAGGCGTTTGTCTATGGACTCGCCCTTGAAGACCACGATCGCGCCTACGTCAACTGCAAGGTGGGTGTCGAGCCCTCGGGCGATGCGTTTAATGCGATCGTGCTCGATGAAGCGACTAACCGGCCCTACAACCCGATGGTGAATGCGGGGGCGATCGCCACCACCGACCTGATCGAAGGCAAGGACGCCACCGAGCGCCTCAAGCGCGTGCTCGACCTGTTCCGGCGCTATACCGGGCGCGAGCATGACATTAATGTGCCGATTTTCCTGTCCGAGAAGGCGACGGGCGATCGCAACCGGGCGATGGGCTACCTGATGCGGAACTTTGGTATGGTCAGCGATCGCATTGAAGAAACCCTCGATCTCTATTTCCAGCAATGCTCGATTTTGATCACAGCTCGCGATCTAGCAATGATCAGTGCCACCCTGGCCAATGGCGGGACGAACCCGATTACGGGCGAGCGGGCGATCGCGGCTGAATATGTCCAGGATGTGGTCAGTGTGATGCTCACCTGCGGGATGTACGACTATTCCGGCGAATGGGCCTACCGAGTGGGGATGCCCGCCAAGAGCGGTGTCGGCGGTGGCATTACGGCGTTGGTGCCAGGACGGTTGGGGCTGGGCATCTTCTCACCTCCCCTTGATGCCAAAGGCAACAGCGTCCGGGGCATCAAGGTTTGCGAAGATCTCTCACAAGACTTTGGACTACATTTATTTAATGCCGCGCCAACGAGCTATAACCTGGAAGACTGCATCGCTGGCGGTGGGGCCAATGATGATTGGTAGGTGAGGAGAATTGACATTCTATCTAGACCCTAGATCCTCCCTTCAAAAGGGTAGAGCTGTCATCTGTATTATCCGAGAATATTCTGAATGGACGGTAGGGCTGGCTCTCCCCCATTAGCGTGAACTTAAGCACAAAATTCCCTTGATAAAAGGGCTTCAAGAGTGACCAACACCCGACCCACCCCGGTCATCGCTACG
>JBMYQW010000110.1:0-7098 GCA_049601735.1 Spirulinaceae cyanobacterium | reverse complement strand
TACGCGAGACCGCCCCTCCCGAGAGGGGATTTTAAAATCTCCTCTGGGGAGGAGTACCCGCAGGGGGAGGTGGGTCAACCCACTCAAACTCCCACCAGGAGCGAAATACGGCGTTAAGTTCACACGGATGAACGAAACGTAGTCCCGACCGTTGTTTGATCTATTTTTCTCACCCGTGCCTACCATGCAAGATCTCAATACCCTTTGGTTACTTATCTGTGCTGTCTTGATTTTCCTCATGCAGCCCGGCTTTATGGCCATGGAATCCGGGTTGACGCGATCGAAAAATAGCATCAATGTGGCGGTTAAAAACCTAGTCGATTTTGGGGTTTCCGTTGCCCTCTTTTGGCTGCTGGGGTATGGCTTGATGTTTGGCGCAGGCAATAGCTGGTTCGGTCAGTCGCAATTCTTGCTAGATGTGGATCGACAGGTCGAACTCGCGCCTTTTTTCGTGTTCCAAGCCATGTTTTGCGGTACGGCGACCACGATTTTTGCAGGTGCGGTTGCTGAACGCATGAAGTTTGCGGGCTATCTGGTTGTGGCGATTCTGGTCTCAGGACTAATTTATCCCGTGTTCGGCCATTGGGTCTGGGGGGGGCTGCTCCCCGACCTCCTAGGAGTAGACCAACCAGGCTGGCTCCGGGGGTTGGGCTTCTATGACTTTGCGGGCTCCAGTGTGGTCAACCTTGTGGGCGCTTGGGTATCGCTGGCCGCCATGTTGATCATTGGGCCGCGTACCGGGCGCTTTGAGCCCGGCCACCCCACCCGAAAAATCCATGGCTCCAACCTGCCCCTCTCCGTCCTGGGGACGTTATTTATTTGGTTTGGCTGGCTCAGTTTTAATGGGGGCAGCCTGTTTCGCGTGGGCCCGGAAGTGGCTCAAGTGATGGTGCATACCTTGCTCTCGGGAGTGGCGGGTATGGTGGTCGCTGGCGCATTGACCTGGTGGCGACGCCGCACCTTAGAAGTGGAAATGCTGATCTATGGCTCCCTAGCGGGCCTGGTTGCCGTCTCTGCGAGTTGCGATGTGGTCAGTACGCCGATCGCCGTGATCATCGGGGCCGTCAGTGGTGCAGTCATGTTGCTAGTCTGGAATGCGCTGGAATATTGGCACATTGATGACGCGGTGGGCGCTGTCGCGGCCCATGGCGGCGGTGGTCTTTGGGGTACGCTCGCGGTCGGGCTCTTTGCCCAACCGGAGGTCTTGGGGACGGGGTTGAGCAAGGGTGGTCAAATCGGGGTGCAACTGCTGGGCATTGGCGTTGGCTTTGTTTGGGCGTTTGGCTTGACCTGGCTCATCCTCAAGGTCGTGGCGCAGTTCATGCCGCTACGGGTGTCGCTGGAAGAAGAAGAGATGGGGCTCAATGTGGCCGAGCATGGCGCGAAAACCGAACTTTACGATCTGTTCCAGGTGATGGAGGCTCAGGCGAAAACCCAGGATTTGAGTTTGCGGGTTCCGGTTGAACCGTTTACGGAAGTGGGGCGCATTTCGACGCGTTACAACCGGGTGATGGATGCGCTGGACGAGAAAAATGCCCAGATTCAGGACTATCTCCAGCAGGTGCAGTACGTCACCGATGCGGCGGCGGCGGTGGAAACCCATACCTTTAGCACCGCTGACCTGGCCCCGGTGGCCGAGCGATCGGATGGTTTGGGCCGGTTAGCCCGAGTGTTTAACCAAATGGTGGAAACCCTCGAAGCCCGGGCCCAGGAACTGGCGGCGGCCCGCGATCAACTCAAGGCGGTGATTAATGCGGTTCCCGGTTCGATTTCCTGGCTCGATCAGGCGGGTATCTATCTCGGGGTGAATCGCTATCTGGCCCAGTCGTTTGCCCTCGCGCCGGAGGTGATGGTGGGTCAACCAGTGGGTTCGTTTAATACCAGTCCGGGCTATCGTCAGTTTATGGCGGCACTGCTGGAGAGCGATCGCGACACTGCCTGTGAAGAAGTGCCGATCGCGCTGGGCGATCGCCTCCGTCATTACCTGATGGCGGCTCAGAAATATCAGCAGGGCCAAGAAACGGTGGTGGTGGGCATTGATGTTACGGAGCGCCATGAAGCCCAGACGGCCCTGCGTCTGGCGGAAGAGAATTATCGCAGTATTTTTGAGAGCGCCCTAGAGGGGATTTTTCAGCAGAGCCCGGAGGGTCAGTTTCTGCGGGTGAACACGGCGATGGCGAAGCTCTATGGTTA
Source organism: Spirulinaceae cyanobacterium (assembly GCA_049601735.1). GTDB lineage: Bacteria > Cyanobacteriota > Cyanobacteriia > Cyanobacteriales > Spirulinaceae > SIO3F2. The sequence continues at coordinate 4,905 of JBMYQW010000110.1, read as the reverse complement.
CGATGCGCCAGCGGAGATGCTGGAGAGCGTCACGGATATTGAGCAGCAAATCTATGTTGATCCCCAGCAGCGGGCTGCGGTGCAGGCGGAAATTCAGGAGTTTGGCGAGGTCAAGGGCCGGGAATACCAGGTTTATCGCAAGGATCGCAGCATTATTTGGATTGAGGAAAATACCAAGGCGGTTACGGATGCCGAGGGGAATTTGCTCTATTTCAATGGCATTATTCAAGACATCACGGCGCGGAAGCAACGGGAGGCGGAGTTGCAGCGTCAGTTGGCGGAGTTACAGATCGAGATTGATGAGCAGAAACGCCAAAAGGAGGTGGAGAAAATTACCGAGAGCGACTATTTTCAGGCGTTGCAGTCGGAGATGAGCGATCTGGATGTGGATAGCTTTTGGGGCGAGTGACGAGACGGCTCATGTAGCTGAGATGCGGGGGGATTGAGAATGGTGTCTTCTAGTTGATTGCTACGTCAAGAGGGCTGCTTGAAGGAATCGGAATGCTAGGGATTTTGGGTCTTGGCAAAATGCCCTGATACAATCGCTGCTATACAGTCTTGTCTCTAGAGCTATGCCCACTCAACTCATTAAGCTCGATGATGGTACGCTCATCGAAGTTGTTGTCTCATCTGAGCAAGCCCAGCCGATTTCCAGTACGTTTGTCCGAAAAGTCAAAAATCGTCTCACGGCGATTGAACCGTTGTTGAGCAACACCTGTAAATCGGTTGCCCTGGCCTGGCAGAACGTGCGGAAAGAGTTGGGGCAAGAAATGACGATTGAAACGGCCGAGGTGGAATTGGGTCTCAATTTTGAAGTTGGCGGGGATGTCTATATTGCCAAATCGACAGCGAGTTCCAATCTGACCGTTAAACTGGTGCTGAAACCTGTTGAGCCGCCCCAGTAATGGGTTTATTGTGCTGAATGTTGCCCGAAAGTCTCAAGTCTGCCATTGTTCTTGTCCATAGTTCCGATCCAGACTGTCTTGATCGTTTTGGAACAGGGTTTGTGATTGGGCGATCGCGCTCTGAGACGTTGATTTTAACCTGTGTCCATGTTGTTGAAGGCATTGGGGAGAGCAAACTACAAGTGGAGAATTACCTCGCTCAGTTGTGGCGATCGGGTCAAGAACAGGGTATTGATTTGGCGATTCTCAAGGTTGATGGTCTGCGTGATCGTGAACCCCTCGGCTTCTCTAAGTCCGCTCGTACCGGCCAACCCTTTTGGACTGCGGGTTTCCAAGCGGATGTTGAGCAACAATTATCATTTCGTTCTGTAGAAGGGTGTTTAGGGAAAGACCGTCAGTACGTCGCCCAAGAGTCATCCCATGAGCGGATTGATGCGTGGGAACTCACGATCAAAGATGAACGGGGTTTACAGCCGGGGTATAGCGGCTCCCCTGTGATCACAACCGACCGGGAAACAGTGGTGGCGATTATCCGCTGTCGGTATGGTGATGGCCAGACCGGGGTTGCGGTCTCCACCAATGCCCTAGCGAAAATTTGGCAACCTGTTGACCGTCATGAGATCCATAAGATTCTCTTAAAGCTGGGCTATGCCGCCCAAAATCGCTTGTTCCGACAAGCCATCAAACAGCATGATGTGGCGGCATTCTTGATTCATGGCGAGTTGGGTTATGGTCAACGCTGGCTGCTTAACCGTTTGATTCAACACCATATGCCCCACTGTCTGCATGGCAAAACGATCATCATCGGTCTTAAGCGTTTGGGTCGTCGCAATAGCCCCCAAGCCTTTTGGCGGGATGTGGCCAAGCGGGTGAATATCCGCGATCGCTCCCCTCAAATTGCGGCGATCGCCCAAGCGGTCTATCAACTGTGGCAAACCCAAGATGTGCTGATGGTCTTTCATGCGGTGGATGACATTCCTCAAACCACCTTCACGCAACTCATTGAAGAATTTTGGCTCCGCCTTGCGGATCAAACCCAAGCCTTGGTGGAGTCGGGCCATCCCTATAAGCTACTCGTTTTCTTCCTCGACTATACGGGGCGTGTTGCCCAATGGGACTTGCCCCGTGTGGAAAAAATCAATGTGCAAAACTATTGGGTCGAAACACCGCGCCTGAGTGAGATTACCGAGAACGATTTAAGCCGCTGGCTGGAGTATGAAGGGGCGGATTTACCCGATACCTTCAATGAAAAACTGATCGAGGACACGGTTGAGGAAATCTTGGAAAATAGCGAAAATGGCATTCCAGAATGTGTCCTAGAAGAAATTTGTGAGTATTACTGTGATCTGGACTGGGAAGAGGTACAGGAGCAATGGCTGAGATTTTGACGTATACCGGCCAAAAGCAACCCCAAAAGGGCGAACTGGATCACCGTGGTCGCCCCCTGCGTGCCTACTTTCCCAGCGCAGACCTCATTGAAGCCGTGAATCTGGCGCTACTGCTGGAACGTCCCCTGCTGCTCAAGGGTGAACCGGGTTGTGGCAAAACGCAACTGGCCCATGCGGTGGCGTATGAACTGCAACTGCCGTTCTACACTTGGCCCATCAAGTCGATTAGCCGTGCCCAAGATGGGCTGTATACCTACGATGCTGTGCGCCGCTTGCGGGATGCTCAACTCGCACAGTTTCAGTCTGATGAGGAGCGGGAGCAACTCAATCAGCTCGACCATTACATTCGCTATGGCCCGTTGGGCGAGGCGTTTGATAGCGAGAAAAAAGCGATCGTTTTGATCGATGAAATTGATAAAGCCGATATTGACTTCCCCAATGATCTGCTCACGGAACTGGATGAGCAATGCTTTCACATTCCAGAACTAAAGCAGGATGTTGTGGCGAATGTGCCGCCACTGGTGATCATCACGAGCAATGACGAGAAGGATCTCCCCGATGCCTTTTTGCGGCGGTGTTTGTTCCATTACGTGGAATTTCCTGATCAGGAACGTCTCAGCCAAATTCTACTAGCGTTGTTCCCTGCGATCGCGCCTGAACTGCTCACCCAAGCCCTAACTCGGTTTACCGAACTGCGGCAACAGATGGAGCGACAGAGTGGCAAGAAAGTCAGCACCAGTGAATTGATTGATTGGGTGCGGGTGTTGCAACGTCAACCCCAGGATGAAGTTCTGGCCAAACTGGATGGCAAGCTCCCCTACGCGGGGGTGTTGCTCAAGCGTTGGGAGGATCATCAGCGTTACCTGAAGCAGCCATGAACTCGCCAGAGCTACCGCTATGGGAACTCTTCACGCGCTTGCAAGCAGCGGGTTTGCCGTTGGGGATCGAGGAATATCGGGCGGTATTACGAGCTTTGCAGGCGGGGCGGGGCGTTGACGATCGTGATGCGCTGCGGCGACTTTGCTCAACGGTTTGGCTCAATTCACCTCAAGAGCAGCGGATTTTCAACGATTATTTTGACCAGACGTTTGCTCCGGCGGTGGCGCAGCAGCCCATCATCCCGGCAGCAACACCCCAGCGATCGCGCCCTCGACGTTGGCGAAGACTGGCGATGATCCTCTCAGCGATCGTTTTGATCAGTGCAGGCTTGGGCGTTTTCTTGTTGCTCAACAACCCACAGGAGCAACAACCTGCCTCACCTGAGCAGCTTGAATTAGAACAGATTCCTGATCCTCAGAATCCCCAAGCGCCGCTCGATCCAGAAATCCCTCCGCCCCCCACGAGCGATCGCCGTCTCCTGATCATCGCCCTCCTCTTGTTGATCCTGCTCACAGGTTTGGCTTTCTGGTGGTGGCGACGACGGCAAACCGCTAAACGCATTCGTCCTAACACTGTGCCAAAAACCATCTCGCAAGTCTTGATGGCTCAAAACACCGACGAAATCCAAGTCGCCCAAGCGATTCAACGGCAGCGAACAGCCCAAAAAGGACGACGCTTTTTCTCCCAGGCTTATTTCCCGGTGACGCGTCGGCAAATGAAGCAGAGTTGGCGATATTTGCGGCGGTTCAACCGAGAAGGGCGCAAAACGGAGTTGGATTTAGCGGCGACGGTGCAGCAGATTGGGCGGCAAGGCTTGTTGCTGAAGCCCGTGTTGCGATCGCCACGGGTGAATCATACAGAGTTAGTGTTGCTGCTCGATACGGATGGGTCGATGGTTCCCTTCCAGCGGTTGGCTCAAAACCTCGAAACGACGGCAACGACAGCGGGACGGCTGCGGCGCACAACGGTCTATTTCTTCCATAACTGTCCGGGGGCGTATCTGTACCGCGATCGCTACCATCTCGATGGTGTGCGTTTTGAGCAGGTTCTCGCCAGTCATGATCCGCGTTGGACGGTGGTGTTGATTTTCAGTGATGGGGGAGCGGCACGGCGCGGCTTTAATCCGGCGCGAGTGCGGCAAACGGCGGCGGTTGTCCATCAACTCCAAGCCCATTTTCGGCAGGTGGTGTGGGTCAACCCGTTGCCCGAAGCACGGTGGGCGGAAACTACGGCAGGGGCGATCGCTGAACAATTACCGATGTTAGAGTTGAGTCGGCAAGGGTTTCAGGGCGCGATCGATATTTTGCGGGGGCGATCGCCAAGTTAAATCTGGCGTTTGGGGTCTTCAGAAACCTGGCTAAACTAGAGTTACTACCGCGCATCCCTTAACTTGTCATGTCGATCGAACAAATTACCCAAGCCGCTTTAGCTTTACCTGATCATCTGCGCTATCAGTTGATTGATGAGTTATTGGCCAGCTTAGAAAATACGATTGAGCCATCCATTCAAGCCCAATGGCTCGATGAAGCTCAACAGCGACGGAATGAGGTGGTGCAAGGCCAGGTGCAACCGATTGATGGAGATATTGCCCTTGCACAAGTCCGAGCCATCTTGGGTTGATGCGTTACGTTTTGCTCTCTAAACCTCGTCTCAGTTGAAATCTGGAGTTTTTTCATGAGTTATACTGAATCCGGATTGCATAGACTAAATAAAACCGGGATGAGGGTTGAGCT
>JBMYQW010000109.1:0-13255 GCA_049601735.1 Spirulinaceae cyanobacterium | reverse complement strand
GCGATCGCCCAAGTGAAAATAGTGATCATCATGGCTAATCACCAGCACCGTCTTACCGCGCCGCTTGAGGTCAGTAAGAAGCTGCGTATAGAAAATCTCTCGAAAGACCGGGTCTTGATCCGCTGCCCATTCATCAAACAGATAGATGGGTCGATCTTCGAGGTAGGCAGCCAGCAGCGCCAACCGTTTGCGTTGGCCTTGAGAGAGCGCGGTAGTCGAGAGCTGTCCGTCTTGGACAGAGACTTTCTTTGCCAGTTCGAGCTGTTGGAGATAATCCTGGGCTTGCTGTTCTAAGGGACTGTCCTCCATCCCAATGAGCCGCTCAAACAGATAAGAATCCGCAAACACCGTCGAAAAATGCTGACGATAGGCTTCTCGATTGGGGTCGGCGATCGCCACGCCATCGAGCCGCACCTCCCCCACGTCGGGCACATAAAGGCCCGTGATCAGCTTCGCCAGCGTTGATTTACCACTGCCGTTACCGCCGACGATAAACACCAGCTCCCCCGCCTTAAGCGTCAAGTTAATCGGCCCCACCGAGAAGGCATGATCCGGGTCTTCGCTGCGATAGGTATGTTGCACTTGTAGCAGTTCCAGTCGCTGCCAGGTGCTGGCGTTCGGTGGGCGGCTGACAGTTGCCAGTTCAGCATTTTCGGTGAGTGTAAGCCCCATTTGCTCGACTTTTCGAATTGAGACATTGGTATTGGCCAGATTGGGAATGGCTTCAACCAGGCTCTCTAAGGGGCCAATCAGATAGGTGAGGGTCAAAATGTAGGCGGACAGACTCGCCTGCGCCGTGGGCATAAAGCGGGGCACGCCAAAGAGTAAAGCACCGACCAGGACAAAAAACAGTAACTTGCCCACGCCGACGGCAACGGCCGCGAGCTTCATCGCCCGTTTTTCATAATGGCGTGAGGCGGCGGCACTCTGGGTGAGATCGGCATCAAAAAACTGCTCCCGTCGCCGTCGATTGAGCTTGAGTTCTTTGATGCCGTCGGTGATGCTCTCAAAGTGACCCATCAGACGATCGATTTCTTGGCGGGATCGGTCAAGATAGCGATAGGTGTAATGCAGTAAGGATTGGATCAGGGCGATCGCCAAACTCAAAAAGCCGACGACGGCGACAAAAACCCACCCCGAAAGCTGACTCAAATAGACCAAACAGCCCACCACGACCGCTAGATCAATACAGAGAAACGGCAGCACAAACACCAAATTGGCAATAGCTTGGACATCCTTGGTCAACACTGCCAACAGTTGCGCCGCGCCCAGTTCTTCTAGTTGTCGCAGCGGCGCGGCTAAAATTTGCTGGCTCAGGCGCAAGCGCAGCCGATACACCGCGTCTTGGGCTAAATCAATCAGGACAAACTGGGAGAGGCTACTGGTTGCCAGAGCAATAACGGCTAAACCTGCAAAGAAGGGGAGGGACGCCTGGGGCTGATCGGTGGCGATGGCGTTGTTGATCAACGCGATCAGCCGCGCACTACAGCCACCGCTGACAACACCCGCAACGACAGCGATCAGGATATTCACCCAGGAGACCCGCAGCAGAAATCTGATAATGTCCATCGCTAACGGGGTTTCAGATTCTCAAATAGCACAAGAAACTCATCATAGGTAATGATGTTGTTGCTAATAATGTCGGCGCGTTGGAACATCTCTTTGATCTGTTGATCGGTAAAGTTGGGGTCGAGTTTACGAATAAACGTTTGTAATTCTTCGAGATCAATTCCCCCAGAGCCATCCGTATCCATCTCATTGAAGAGTTGGCGCAAGGGTTGCGCTTGTCCCGCCAGACTGTCAAAGAGATCAAGGTTAAAGGCGATCGCTTGCCACAACTGCTCCGGATGGGTACGACTAAGGGCGATCGCCTCATCATCATCGGTAATGCCATACTCCTGACGGATGGCACGGATCACCTTGCGATCGCCCGGCGACAGATATTGCATCAAGGCTTCCAGATCCTCTGGCTTGCCATGTTGGGTAAAGACATCAACGAGTTCGGCAATATGAGCTTGCTCCGGATGATCGTGCCACGATTCCAGAATCGTTTCGAGCAGAGTTTCGCGATAGCTTTCGAGGCGCAACGATTCTTCGCGGCTATTTTGGTGATTGAAGAGATCGGGATGCTCTTGACCCAATTCCGCCAGAATCGTCTCGTGTTCAGCATCGGCAATTTCCAGTTCCTGACGCATCACTTTCAGACCCTCAAACACCTCGGCCACGGCTACATCGCCCTCTTCAATCGACTCACGCACAATACCCTTGTAGGTTTGCAGGCGTTTTTCATGGGAAAAGCCCGGCAGCACCTTCGCCAAGACATAGACCTCATCCGCATTCAGTTCATCCAGCGATCGCCCCTCCAAGAACTTCGCGGTATCCAGCTTTAAACGACCCAATTGTCGGCGTAAGCGACCGGCCAACCCTTCACGGGTGTACTGACTCATACTGCGCCCCCAGGTGCGAGCAAGCCACAGACTGCTACAGACCGCGATCAGGATCGGGAAAAGCGCGGGCAGAGGAGCGGGCAAGAGCTGGATATGGTTATGTCCAGCAAAGGCGAAGAAAAAGTTGAAGATGAAAAATGTGCCCAGCGAAAAGAGGCGATGGCGTACTTGCTCCGTGCTCAAGGGGCGATGCTGGCGCAACTGATAGGCTTTGTAGCGTTTTTCCAGGGTGCGACCCAGGGCATAGGCTCCGAGGCCAAACGCCCCCAAGGTCAAAGGGGCCGCCACAATTTTCGGGAGGGCGATCGCCTGACCCAGCAGATAAAACCCCGGCTTGAGCAGGTTGGCCCATTGGTCTTCTTCATGGGCCCAGACCCCCGACAGGTAATAGTCCCAGTTGCCCGCGTAGAGGTAGTAGTAGCAGAAGTAGCCCACCGCCAAACCAATGTAGCCGTAGTAGAGCCATTGGGTTTGGGGATCTGAGAGTTTGTCCCAATAGGACCGTTCGGCATCAATATCAATGCAAGGGCTATTGCAGGCCACACAGGCACTGAGTTCTTTGCCCTCCGGACTCACTGTGCGGCACATAGACTGGCTTACCAGTTGGCGATCGCCCTCATGGGCGGTACTGTTGAGCAGACCCCGAGGTTCAGCATAAATTTGCTGTACTGGCGCCATGGGGCAAAAATATTGACACCAGGACTTGCCCCCGTAGAGGAAGCCCACCAGGATGGCTGCGGCGATCGTGAAGAGCAAAAAGCCCCCCAGAGCCAAGCGGTTGGAGTTAACAAACAAAATCCGAAAACAGAGCCCCCCATAGAACAAGCTCATCTGGAGCAAGAGATGATTTTTCGCCAGCCAGGAGTTTTTCTGGACTTTCACAATTTCGTAGCGGACTTTGCCCGTTTTGGCATGGGTGCGTTTGCGCTTGCGCTCCCAGCCCAAGGCACGGGGAATTTGCGAGAGAAAAGATAAAGGGCAAATCCGCCGCCAGAACTCATGGCCAAACACCAGCAACACAAAAATTGCGCTGGGCACGACCATGCCCCAAAAAATGGTTGCGCCTAAGGGGTAGGGTAGTTCCGTCAGGCATTCGCCTTGCACCGAGACGCAGCGATCGAGTTGCAGGCGTAGCGGACTCCAGGGGTGATCCGGTGTCGTGAGCTGCGCTGAAATCGGGTCATAAAACAGGGAACTGATCAAAATCAACCAGCCCACCGCCAGGCCCCAGCGCACCCAATGCATCTGACTCTCAGGAACTTTCGCAAACATGATGAGCGGATTGGCAATGGCACAATCAAGGAAAACCCCTTGATTGTATCGTTGGAAGATAACCTTACAGCTCCTCTCCGCTCCGGAACCCACCTCAAACCCCATGGTCAAGCGTCGCCAATTTTTGCTCTACAGCAGCACCGCCCTCGCCGCCGTTTTGCTGCGCTCTAGCAGCCAAGCCCAAACGCCGCCCCCCAATATTCTCTGGCTGACCATTGATGACCTCAACGACTGGCTTGGCGTCCTCGGCGGCCATCCCCAAGCGCGCACCCCCAACCTCGATCGCCTTGCCGCGCGCGGAACCCTCTTTCGCCAAGCCTATTGCACTGTGCCCGCCTGTAACCCCTCCCGAGTCGCTACGCTAACCGGAATTGCACCCCACCAGTCCGGCGTCTACGCCAACCGCAGCGACTGGCGGGTGAACCTGCCCGACGCGATCACGTTGCCCCAGCTCTTCAAGACCAACGGTTACTGGGTGGGCGGCGCGGGCAAAATCTACCACGATCGCTTCCCCGACTGCACCGCTTGGGATGAATATTATCCCTACCACCGCTACCAAAACGGTCAACCCCAAGCCGGAGCCTGGGGAACAGACCCCGACCCGCCTCAACGGCCCTTCAACGGGATCGACCAACTCGGGAATCTGGATTGGGGTGCATTGGCGGGCGATGATACCCTGCTGCCCGATACCCAGATTGCCGATTGGACAGCGGCTCGCTTGCAACAGAGCTACGATACGCCGTTTTTTCTCGCCTGCGGTCTCTACAAGCCCCATTTACCCTGGTACATTCCTGCCCAATATTTTGAGGCGTTTCCCCTCGATAACTTGGTTGTGCCAGAGATTCGCCCCGATGACCTCGCCGACATTCCCCCGGCCGGTCAGGCCCTGGCTCGAACCGCCAATCATCAGCAGATTCTTAATGCCGATGCCTATACCCAAGCAGTGCAGGCTTATCTGGCGGCGATCGCCTACACCGATGCCCAGGTGGGTCGGGTGTTAGCGGCCCTTGATGCCAGCCCCCATGCCCGGAACACGATCGTCGTGCTCTGGTCAGATCACGGCTGGCATCTGGGCGAAAAGCTCCATTGGAAGAAGTTTGCCCTCTGGGAAGAAGCAACACGTGTACCGCTGATCATTGCGCTACCGGGTCAACGAGGGCAAGTCTGCGATCGCGCCGTTAGTCTGCTCGACCTTTACCCGACGCTCGTGGAGCTCTGCCGCCTCAGGGATGCCCCAGCCCTCAGTGGTACGAGCCTTGTGCCCTGGCTGCAAAACCCGAGGCGTCGCCGCGATGCTCCTGCAATCATGACCTGGGCCAACCATACCAGTGTCCGCTGGGAGCAATATCGCTACACCCGTTATGAAGGCGGCGGCGAGGAATTCTATGACCATGAACGCGATCCTCAGGAATGGGAGAACCGGGCGGGGCAGCCTGAGGTGGCGAGTCGACAGGCGGAACTCGCCGCCTGGTTGCCCAGCGAATGGGCCACCGCCGCACCCCTGACGGATCAGCAAGCCTATGGTTGTACAGAGGCAAATTTCAACCTCAATTCCGATACCCCATCAAGTATCACAACAGGGAGCTAGAGCATCACGGCCGGTATCTTGGACGATTTTCGAGAAAGAAGATACCGCGGAGACTTTAATCATCAAGCGATTATCTTAACCCGACTGACCAAACTGGCGCTGATAAACCTCGTCCTCTTTATCTGACTCCAGCTTGATATTGGCGCGGGGATAAGCCACACAGAGCAGGCTGTAGCCCTCTGCCTGGAGGTCGGGCGAAACCCCCATGGCATCCTCTTGAAGCACTTCGCCCACGCTCAACTTGGCTGCGCAGGTGGTACAGACCCCGGCCTGACAAGAATGGGGCAACTCAATACCAGACTCTAGGGCGACTTCAAGAATTTTGCGATCGCTCGGCACTTGAATCGTGTGGGTATTGCCTGCGTGGTTAATTTCAACGGTATAGACTTCAGTCATAGTCATTCAGGAAAACGAGATTGCAGTAAAAAGATTAAGCGATCCAGCCAACGACCTAATGTTGGCGCGGTTTACGACGAGAAACCAAGATATAGCTCACCGAGAGCAGCAGCACTGAGCCAGAGATGGCGATTAAGTCTCCCGAGGAATTCTTGTCAATATCAAAAATAATAATCTTGCGGGCGATCGCAATAATTGCAGTGACAATCACTAGCTCCAGTTGAATCACATGATTCTTGAGATAAGCGGTGATATTATCGAGCAATTCTAGGGCAATGAGAACATTCAAGAATAAACCAAAAGCATCAAACAGACGAGTTCTCAGGTTATTACCCGAATGCGATAGCCATTCTTGAGCGAGAAACACAGCAATATCATACAGCGCAAAAAAAATGATCCCAATCATGAACAGGGACAACACCTTAGAGACAAAGCTCTCGACAAATTTAATGAGTAATAAAAACTCATTATTGTGACGGGCTAGACGATAACACCACCGCAAGAAGCGTTGAATCCATTTCATCTGTGTCTCCTCCCCACTCTGCCCCCAGTTGATGACCGCCTAGAACAGCGGAAAACGCCTGGACGCTTGTACCAGACGTTTCTGTTATCCAGCAAGGAATCTGCCTTACCAGAATCACTGTTCCCTAGAGCGCCTCGGCCCCCGCGACCACCTCTAGCAGCTCCTGGGTAATCGCCGCTTGCCGTGCCTTGTTGTAAGACAAGGTGAGGGTTTTAATCAGATCACTGGCATTTTCGCTGGCGTTGTTCATTGCTGTCATTCGGGCAGCCAACTCACTTGCTGCAGACTCTTGCAAGCCCCGCAGTAGCTGATTGTTGAGATACAAAGGCAACAGGGCATCCAAAATCTGCGCCGGATCTTGCTCAAAGATCATGTCGCGGGGAAAACTTTCCATTTCCGTCGTCACCGCTTCCCGTTCCACCGCAAAATGTCCACCCTTGGAGGTGAGATGAAAGATCTCGTCTTCGGCATGGGCCAGCCCTTGAGCTGAGAGGGGCATCAACGTTTGAATGACGGGGCGCGAACTAATCAGCGAGACAAACTTGGTGTAGACCAGCTCGACGCGATCGACGGTTTCCGAGAGAAACAATGACAGCAGATAGTCTGCGATCTGAGAGGCTTCAGCAGCAGTAGGAATCTGCTCCAAGCCGATATAGGTCTGGCTAATGGGTGTATCACGACGACCGTAATATTGGGCCGCTTTGCGACCCGCGATCACTAAGGTCGGTTCTACACCCTCTGCTTTGAGCTCGCGGATGCGAATGTCGGCTTTCTTGATCACGTTGGCGTTGTAGCCACCGCAGAGGCCGCGATCGCCTGAAACGACCAAGAGCGCAACCGTTTTCACTTCTCGCTCTTGCAGCAGGGGCAAGTCTAAATCTTCAAACTGGAGGCGATTTTGCAAACCGTAAAGCACTTGCGCTAAACAGTCCGCAAAGGGCCGGGTCGAATCGACTTGTTCTTGGGCACGACGCACCTTGGCGGCTGCAACAAGGCGCATCGCTTCAGTAATTTTTCGGGTATTCTTAACCGACTTGATTCGGTCGCGAATGGCTTTGAGGTTGGGCATGGGATTGATCTCGCATTCACAAATCGGGCTAAGGTGGGGCAGACGGACTCCACCTTAACCCGCGCATCATCATTAAGCAGTGGCCATAAAGGTCTGCTTATATTCGTTGATCGCCGCTTCCAACAGGCTAATCGCCTCGTCGGTGAGCTTTTTCTCCGTCTTGATGATTTTGCCGAACTCAGCTTTGCTGGTCTTGAGGTAGTCCCGGAAACCAAGGGCAAAATCGGCGACTTTATCGGCGGGTAGCTCATCGAGGAAGCCGTTGATCCCGGCATAGACCAGCGCCACCTGCTCATCCACGGACAAGGGTGAATATTGCGGCTGCTTGAGCATTTCCCGCAGGCGCTGACCCCGCTGGAGTTGGGCTTGGGTGGCCGCGTCCAGGTCGGAGGCAAACTGGGCAAAGGCTTCGAGTTCAGCGAACTGCGCCAATTCCAGCTTCAACTTACCGGCCACCTTCTTCATTGCTTTGATCTGCGCAGCAGAGCCCACCCGCGAGACCGAGATCCCGGCGTTAATGGCAGGGCGGAAACCGGCGTTAAACAGGTCAGAGGAGAGGAAGATTTGACCGTCAGTAATCGAAATTACGTTGGTGGGAATGTAAGCGGAAACGTCACCTGCTTGGGTTTCGATGATCGGCAGGGCCGTCATGCTGCCGCCACCCAGTTCGTCGTTGAGTTTGGCGGCTCGCTCTAGCAAGCGAGAGTGGAGATAGAAGACATCCCCTGGATAGGCTTCCCGACCCGGCGGACGACGCAGCAGCAGCGACATCTGGCGGTAGGCTTGGGCTTGCTTGGAGAGATCATCGTAGATCACCAGCGTTGCTTTGCCGTTGTACATGAAATGCTCGGCGATCGCAGCTCCGGTGTAGGGCGCGAGGTATTGCAGTGTTGCCGGGTCACTGGCATTGGCGGCGACCACGACGGTGTAGTCCATCGCGCCCCGATCTTGCAGCTCACCCACAACCTGGGCAACGGTAGAGGCTTTTTGACCCACTGCCACGTAGACACAGATCACATCTTCTTCTTTCTGGTTGAGGATCGTATCCACCGCAACCGCTGTTTTTCCCGTTTGACGGTCACCGATGATCAGCTCCCGCTGACCCCGACCAATGGGAATCATGGCATCGATCGCGGTAATCCCGGTTTGCATCGGCTCATGCACCGAACGACGCTCAATAATACCAGGGGCCATCGACTCAATTAGACGGTTATCGGTCGCGTTGATTTCACCTTTGCCATCGATCGGGCGAGCGAGAGCATCGACGACCCGACCCACCATGGCTTCACCAACTGGGATTTGAGCAATTTTGCGGGTTGCCTTAACTGTGCTGCCTTCTTGAATCCCAAAGCCACTGCCCATCAAGACCGCGCCCACATTGTCTTCTTCGAGGTTGAGGGCAATTCCCACCGTGCCATCTTCAAATTCAACGAGTTCACCCGCCATGACTTTTTCTAAGCCATAGATTCGAGCAATTCCATCACCAACTTGCAGCACCGTTCCCACATCAGCAACTTGAACATCCTGCTCATAGGACTCAATCTGCTGGCGAATAATGCTACTAATTTCATCTGGTCGGATAGCTACCATAGTTGCTCACACGCTCCGTTGTAGTTAATAAATTAAAACGTTTAGGGTTTCGGTTTAAGAATTCAAGCTCATGCCAATCTGGCGCAGCTGACCCCGTAGGCTGGCATCAACCACCTTGGAGCCCACTCGAATGATCACACCGCCCAAGATGTTCGGATCAACCGATGCCTTGAGATCCACCGCCTGAGAACTGGTCAGGACGCGAATCTGGTGCTCTAGCTCATTGCGCTGCTCATCATTTAGCTCCCGGGCTGTCGTCACTTCAGCCAAGACAGTCTGGTTGAGCTGGCGCAACAAGTCCAAAAATTGAGCAACAACGTCGGGCAAGAACACGATGCGGCGCTTATCGACGAGCAACATCAGAAAATTGATCAAAAGGGGGTTGCTCGCCTCTCCCATGATCTGACGCAAGATCGCTTTCTTATCGGCGTCTTGAATGACCGGGTTAGCCACAAAAGCACTCAATTCCGGTGACGATTCTAAGAGAGTTTCAAGTGCACGAATTTCTTCACCAAACACTTCAACCTGATTCTCAGATTGAGCCACAGACATTAATGCCTGGGCGTAGGGCTCGGCAATTTCACTGCTGAGTAACGTTCCCTTCACAATCTATCCTCCTATTTGCCCGATGGTACGATTCAAAAGTTGCTCCTGCATCACGTCATCGCCGAGCCGATCCTGGAGGCGAGTTTCCACTTGCGCTAACGCTAGGACGGTCACGCGCTGGCGCAGCTCGGCGATCGCCCGTTCTTGCTCTGCCGTAAGATCCGCAGCAGCACTGGACTTGAGCCGTTCGACCTCTTGATGTCCCTTGGCTAAGACATCGGACTTTGCCTGCTCGGCCGTCACGATCGCTTGCTCACGGATCGTGCGAGCTTGGGCTTGGGCTTGGGCTAAATTCTGCTGTGCCTCCGCTAAGGAAGCAGCAGCCTGTGAAGCCTTGGCCTCGGCCTCGGCAATCGTGCCCTCGATTTTGGCGCGACGCTCACTCAGGATATTACTGAGCAAACGGCGGCCGAACACAACCAGTAGACCCAAGACAATTGCGAGGTTTAAAAGGTTGGTCTCTAAGATATTCAGATTTAAACCAAAGCCTGCTTCAGCGGTGGCAAGGTATAACAGAGTTCCCATGATTAATCATGATTAAAAATATTGCGCTCACAATTCCGTTTGTACAGTAATTGCGACTACACCAATTCTGCGCCTAAGAGCTTAGTGAGAATTTGATGGCTCAAGGCATCGACTTCGCCCTCAAGGGCGGCAAATGCCTGAGACTTTTGGGTCTCAATTTCTTTCGCAGCGGCTTCCCGCTCCTGTTGAACTTGCTTTTGGGCCGCTTGAACTTCAGCGGTGACGGTTTGCTGCGCCTCCGCCTGGGCGGCCGCAATCACCTCTTGGGCTTCCCGTCGTACCCCGATGAGTTCTTGGTCGTATTGTTCGGCCTTGGCTTTAGCTTCGGCTAAACGCTCACGGGCTGAGAGTTGCTTTTGGCGAACATAGCTATCACGCTCGTCTAAGGCATCACCCAATGGCTTGTAAAACAAGGCATTTAGCACGAGCACCAAGAGGAGAAACTGAGCAGCCATGAGCGGCAAAGTGGCATCAAAATCAAACAACCCGCCGGACTCTTCTGCGGCTTGGGCCAATAAAATTACGGATTGAAACATAAGGATGGTATTGCTCCGGGCTCTAGAATCTTAGGGGAGAAGCGAAGTCGGCTGCGATCGCAGCAAGGAATTCGACAAGTTAAGCTATCTGTCAACTTGAAGACAATCGACGCCACTTCAACCCTCAACCCTTTACTTCGATTTTTGCTAAACCGAAACAGAGGGGAGACAGAGCTTTAGACAAATTCACATCAAGTGAAATAAATAGACTAAAAACCCTGTCGGTCAACATTAGATCTAGGCGAAGGGGTTGGCGAACAACAACACCAGAGCAACAACCAAACCGTAGATGGTCAGAGCTTCCATGAACGCCAAACTCAGCAGCAGCGTACCGCGGATTTTACCTTCTGCTTCCGGTTGGCGGGCAATCCCTTCAACGGCTTGACCCGCTGCATTACCTTGACCGATGCCAGGGCCGATCGCAGCCAAACCAACAGCCAAAGCAGCAGCAATCACGGAAGCAGCAGCGATTAAACTATCCATAATAATTTCCCCTTGTCTAAAAAAATTGGAACAGTGAGTAAAACAGAAAAATGTAAGGGCCCCGATGGTCACTAGAGTGGCGTTTCAAACACCCTTGAGCCAATCGGCGTTCACCCCGAGGAGTTAGTCGTGGTGCTCTTCACCATGACCTTCCATCGCTTCCCCAATATACGCAGCCGCCAGCGTTGCAAAGATCAACGCCTGAATTGCACTGGTAAAGAGTCCCAATGCCATAACCGGCAGCGGGATAAAGAGGGGCACTAGCAGCACCAAGACCGCTACCACAAGCTCGTCTGCCAGGATATTACCAAAGAGACGGAAACTCAGGGACAGAGGCTTGGTAAAGTCCTCAAGAATGTTAATCGGCAACAGAATCGGTGTCGGTTCGATGTACTTCGCGAAGTAACCGAGTCCGCGCTTCTTAAAGCCTGCGTAAAAGTATGCCAACGAGGTCAGCAATGCCAATGCCACAGTGGTGTTAATGTCATTTGTCGGGGCAGCCAGCTCACCAGCAGGAAGATGAATGACCTTCCAAGGGACGAGTGCGCCCGACCAGTTAGAGACAAAAATAAAGAGGAAGAGTGTACCCACAAAAGGTACCCAAGGACGATACTCTTTTTCACCAATCTGGTTTTTGACCAGATCGCGCAGGAACTCCAGGGTGTATTCCATGAGGTTCTGTAAACCTGTCGGCACTCTCTGGATATTTCGAGTTGCGGCAAAGGACGCAATTACAAGGAGTGCAATCACAAACCAGGAGGTCAAGAAGACTTGACCGTGAACCTGGAGGCCACCAATCTCCCAATAAAAGTGCTTGCCAACTTCGAGCTCTGCTAGTGGGACGTGGTTGAATCCCCCTAAACAAGTCAGTATTTCCATTGGGCGAATTTCCCCAATCGCTGAAAAACATCAATTCAAGGCTCTTAATCACACCACAAAACCCTACCTAGATCAACTCTCAGTCGCTTCAGCCGGCGTGAACGTCGTTTGAATCACATAAAAGATGATGGCGGCCTTGTAGGTAATAAAGCCAAGAAATATTGGCACAATATGCAATTGTTGCCATTGAGTCGCTAGCACAATTAGTCCAATGAATAGAGCTAATCGACTAGAACCCACGCGTTGCTTCTGGCTCCCAAGGCGTTCTACCTCACGTGCCAGTAAGCCGAGATACACAACTCCAACACAAGCCCCGATTAAGTAGCTCAGGGCTATGTCCAGGGAATAAGTTAACCAAGTCGAACCGAAGGCGACTACTGTAATAGCTGAAGTGATGACTAACAACTGTCGTTTGAGTTGATAGTAATCCCCCATTACATCCTCATCGTTGTTCGGTGAGGACTGGGCTATTGAAGAGTCAAGAATCGGATCTTGTTCGCTCACTCAGGTTGGCGATGTTATCTCAATGTTGGGCCCGTTCAAGCCGAGCCAAGGGAAATGGTATCACGGCAGGGGAACAATTCTTAAAAAAATGTTCAGCCTGAGCGATCGAGCCATTGCGCCTACTATTTAGCCCGGACTCAGCACGATGAGCTGGCGCTGGTAGAGCGATCGCACCATCGCCAAATCAGCTTGAGTTGCTGCTAAATGCGTCTGCACGGTTTGCTGCGGCCCAGCCTCACAAGCCTGCAAGAAAGAATATTCTAGTGGTGTGAGGCTCACCAGTTGGAAGTCCTTATCAAAAAAGGTCTGGCTGGGCCAACCCTGAAGACAGGGGTAGACCTGGGCACGAGCGTGAAGTAATGCCTCATCCTCAGACCAATCGCTACGCTCTAGCGGGGACCGTACTAGGAAAAACTCGTAATGGGTAACGGACTTGGGGTCGAGCAGCTCAATAAGGCGGTAGCGATTGCGTTCACTCAACGCCGTCCCCCGCGCCATTAAAGCGGCAGAACGATCCAGCAGCCGCTCTAGCTGCCAAAACTGGGGATTGGAGAAGCCGACAAACTCCAACCCTGAGGCATCGATCAGCTCAAACAGGCTATGGAGGTTATAGTCCGTTTCTTGGGGATGCACATACATATCCGCAAAACATTCATCCCGGCGGTTTTCGCCCGACCAGCGATCGCGCTCTCGCTCCACCAGGGGGTTATTTTCCGGCAAGGTCTTAAACAGGTCACGGCCCACCTGTACGCCATCTGTATAGTCGCCGCGTTGGGGGCCTTGCAGCAGGGCGATCGCCTCCTGCACCAGTTGAATTTCCCAGCGCCCGAGTTCAGC
>JBMYQW010000108.1:0-13361 GCA_049601735.1 Spirulinaceae cyanobacterium | reverse complement strand
CGGCAGGGTCTGGGGCAACCACGGGGGGATTGCCCCTACAGCATCCCGAAAACTACGGATCTCAACCTGGATGAGGTTTATCGCTAAAGACAGAAAGTTTGAGAGCCAACAATTTTGAGACCCAACGAATGTCGTGCCATGGCACACCGTATTGAGCGCAAATCAGAAAGATCCCTGAAACCCTCTTGTGGTGGGCAATGCCCACCCTACATAGGCTTAAGCGGTCACGCCCGGTTTGAGATGCCCAAAAGCGGCCTCATAGTAACTGGCTTTTTGCTCAGGGTTTGTGACCGGAACGATGAAGAGCTTGAGTTGGCCAAGGCGGCGATGTTCAAGCGTGTAGGTCGCTTGAGATAAGCCCACGGTCGCGGGGGCTTTGAAGATTAATGAGAACTGCTCAGTTTTGGCATCCTGGGCAAGCTGGTGCACCTTAACCAGCTTGAGAGAATGCTGCTGACCTCCAGCGTCGGACACCTGAAAGGTCTGGTTTAAATAGGGGTCAAAACTGTGGGCATGAATCTGGTTGAGATCGATCGCCCCAGCGGCCGTCTTGGGGAGTTGAGCCCGAGCGGACTCAGCAAAAAGGGTGGGCAAGGCGATCGTGCCAACAGCAGTCCCCATGCCCAGAAACAATGTTCTGCGAGATAAGTTCATGATTTTTGATTTTCGGCAGTACTATCAACAAATTCAACAAGCCTGGAGTGTAAACCCCAGGCAAAAGCGGTTTCTAATGCACCTTTTAGCTGTACTACGGTAGTAGCGCAAGGCTAAGAATCGCCTCTAACTGCGTGAGGGGTAGATGCCGATTAGGGCGATGCAATAGGTGATCACCAAGAAGGGCTGCATATTGTCATGGGGCTGGCCACCGCCGGTGTCACCGATCGCATTGCCAGACATACTAATATTTGGTGCTGTGGTGCTGTAGGGTTGAGCGCCGACAATTTGATCCTCAGCCCAAACGGCATTTTGAGGAGAAGCCGCATTCCCGCCGCCATTTTGAGCCCTGGCCGAATGGCCGTGAGAGGGAATTTCCGTGATATTTAACGTAACCCTCTCCTCACCCCCTTTTGAGCCAATGGTACGGTTGCTCAGACCTGGACCGTTTCCTTGATGCAAGGCGGTTCGACCTCGCAGATCAGGCAGGGCAAAGGTGGTGCGACCGTCACCGCCATAGATGGTGCCAATCAGGCTAAAGAGCGCGGTGTTTTGAGCAATGGGCAGGAGTTGACCATTGCACATGGCCCAGCCTCGGGGTGCAAAGTTAAAGGCAAAGGGTTGAATTTGACCAAGAAAGGGTTCTGACATAATGTTTTGATTTCCTGTAGAGGTGAAAGAACAATGAACAAATGCCCAACGTCACTCCCGAAACCGAACTTCACTTAACTCAAGGGGATTTCAGACCCCAAAGCGATCATTCGTTGACGTATCAACATCACTGCGGTGGGCTTTTCCCACCCTACGTAATGACCGAATTGAACTTGAATGCTTGATCAAGTGAAGCCCCAATAGCTCTGGGTGAATAGACGTTTGACCCGCTATGGTCAAAAGTCTAGGTGCTGTTGTGTTGTGGCACTTGACAGATCACAAAAGAGATGGCGATCGCTCTGATAAACTGCAAGTCTAGATTAAGCGCCAACTTGGAGAACTGCCGTTTGTCGTTACAAGTTGTTAACTAAAAATCACAGAACTTATTGATTCAATCCCTACTCATCCCGGCAGGGCAGTTGAATCGTCACGGTCGTGCCTTGGTCAACGACACTCGCCGCCGTGATTTGGCCCTGATGCTGCTCCACGATCGCCTTGGCAATCGCCAGGCCCAACCCGGTTCCCAGGGTTTCTGCCGCCGCCGCCCGATCGGTCGGCACTGGCGCACGATAAAAGCGCGTAAACACGTAGGGCAGCGCCGCCGTCGCAATGCCAATGCCCGTATCTTGAATGGTGATCTGGTGCTGGTCATCCAACCGCTGGAGCGTCACCTCGACTACCTTTGGCCCCTCGGTCTTGACCCTTGTATAGTCCACCCCATTACTGATCACGTTGGTCATTAATCGCGCCAGTTGATCCCAATCCCCCCAGACCGAGAAGTCGGTTTCTGAATTCTCGGCTTCAGCATCCGGCTGCGCCGGGGTCTGAATCATCAAGTTGAGGTTGACCTGATGCCGCTCGGCGAGCAATCGCTGTTCTTCCACCACTGCTACGAGCAAGGCATCCAGGGGAATCGCTTCGCCCACGGTTGCCACCATGCCGCCATCCGATCGCGTCAAAAAAAGCAGATCATTCACCAAGCGTCCCAAGCGTTGGGTCAGGCGTTCCATCACCTGGAGTTGTCCCTGCGGCATTTGCGCTGCTGGTGTCGTCAGCGCCGCTTGAATATTGGTCTGGAGCATGGCGATCGGGTTGCGCAACTCATGGGAGGCATCGGCCGTAAACTGCTTGAGCCGTTGGTAAGACTCTTTGATGGGGCGCATCGCCAGCCCCGAGAGCAACCAGCCAATGCTGCCGACACCCAGAATCATCAGCCCCATGCCCAGGCTGAGATCCAACAGCAGTTGGCGAATCGGTTTTGCGACCTCAAACCAGGGATGACTCACCCGCAGATAGCCCAAGAGCTGTTGATCTTGGGCGATCGGCCGCGTAACTTGCCGTAGCAGGTGGTCAGGGGTGAGGTGCAGGGTTTGACCATGATGAACCGTGGTCTGGAGCGGAATTTGGGGCGGCTCACTGAAGGTTGACCAGAGCCGATCGCCCGTTGGCGCAAACCATTCCAGGTCAATATGATCATCTTCCCGAACATCACGGATATAGCGAAAACTCGCCCCCAGGTTGACATGGCGTCGCTCGGTTGCTGGGTCAGTTTCGATCACGAGCGATCGCTCCACTACCTCGGCGACGTGCTTGAGTGTATCGTCAACGCGGTCAATCAGGGTATTCCAGACGTAGAAGTAAATCCCCGTGGCAAAGAGCAAGAGCAATACCGCCGTCACGCCCACATACCAGAGGGCCAGACGGCGGCGAGTCGCCTGGAACATTGTGGCCATATCCATTGAGAAGGTGGGCGGCAGTTAAGACGCGGATTCGCCGATGAGCGCCGTCACCGGGTTCACCGAGAGGCCCCGCAGGGTGGTCCAGGCGGCATCCCAAATGCGATCGGGTTCAATTTCGCTCTTGATTAGGTTCCAGAGGCGCTGGACTTCTTCGGTATGGAGGCGATCGTCTTCGGTCAGGGCCAGCAGGAGTTGGTTGCGCAGATAGCGACCTTCTTCGGAGAGTAGATATTGCAGGCCCATTTGGGCGGTGGGAAGTAAATCGAATGACCCATCAGACTGGGCGATCGCAATCATGTTCTCTAGGCGCTGCCATTGGAACTGGTCGTCCTGGAAGAGCACTTCGAGCAAGCGGCGGCGCATGGCCGGTGATTCTCCCTTGAGTAGGCGCTTGGCGACGTAGGGATAGCTCACTTCCACGATGCTGAAGTTGGGGTTGAGCGTCAGGGCGAGGCCCTCTTGGGTGATCAGCGAGCGAATAATCAGCGAGAACTTGGCGGGAACTCGGAAGGGATATTTGTACATCAAGTCCGAAAACTCATCGGTGATCGTCTTGAAGTTGAAGTCTTTAACCTTCTCGCCCATGGCATTCCCCAGCACTTGCTCCAGCGCCGGAATGATCGGGGAAATATCTGTCTCGGGGGTCAAGAAACCCAACTCATTAAAGTCATGGGCAAGGGCGTAGTAATCCCGGTTGATCAAATGCACGATGGAGGAAGCGATCGTTTCCTTCGTCCCCTCTTCCAACTGATCCATCATGCCGAAGTCAATGTAGGCCATGCGGCCATCCGCCAGGGCGAAGAGATTACCCGGATGCGGGTCAGCGTGGAAAAAGCCAAATTCCAGCAGTTGCCGCAGCCCCGACACCACCCCCACCCGGATCAGCTCATCCGGATCAATCCCGGCCGCTTGGACGGCTTCCGTATCGGTGAGTTTGCAGCCATCGATCCATTCGAGGGTTAGAACCCGATGGGTGGTGTAGCGCCAGTAGATCGACGGGACTTTAACCGTGTCATCATCCCGAAAGTTGGTTGCAAAATGTTCGGCGTTGCGAGCCTCATGGAGGTAGTCAATTTCTTCGTAGAGCTTGGTGCCAAACTCATCCACAATCAGGGTGAGATTATGCCCCAAGTTCAAGGGCAACCAATCGGCCATCCAAGTCGCCGCCCAACGCAAGAGAAACAAGTCCAGTTGAATCGTGGGCAGGAGGTTGGGGCGCTGCACCTTAACCGCCACGCGATCGCCACTATGCAGCATCGCCTTGTAAACCTGACCCAGGCTGGCCGCCGCCACGGGCTCGGGGCTAATTTCACGATAGGCATCCTCTAGGGGGCGATCGAGTTCCCGCTCAATGATGGCAAAGGCGATCGCCGTCTCGAAGGGGGGCAGGCGATCTTGCAACTTGATGAGTTCATCGAGAAAGCTCTGCTGAATAAGGTCCGGGCGCGTGGAGAGGGCCTGACCCACCTTGATAAACGTCGGGCCGAGTTGGGTCAACACCTGACGCAGTTGCGTCGCCCGTTTGGCTTTATGTCGGGACGTTTGCTGGGTCAGTCGATCCCAGAGCAGCCCGAGGGCAAAACTGCCCAGGAGCCAGAAAACGAACATTGCCCGCAACAGCACCCGCCAAGGTCGGCGGCGACAGTAACGGGCAATGGCTTGGGGATTATAGCGTTGGCCCAGGATGGGTTCCGACGCGACCGAGGAGGAGCTGTTCACTAGACTCTAAAACCTCACGTTAAGAATTAAAAAGGGGATTTTTATAATTGGGGGCTGGCATTGATCTAACTGCAAAGGCTTGCTATCACTGGTTTTCTGGCCCTGTATATGCCTGTATATGATTGATGCACTTGAGTATCTATGTCACTGAATTGCCCAAAGCTGTAGGCATTATTTCCCTGAAGTACCCTCAAACAGTATACAAAAATTCAAATTAGTCAGGATGAGCGGGGTGTGCTGTAATAAATCTTTGCACGATTTGGGTCAATTGGGTTGGAATCCAATCAGCAATCCATTGGGTCATAGGCGATGTAATCGATGCTAACCAACCGAATGATGGCTTTTCCGCCATTAGGCAGATTTCACCTGCTCCAGAAATGCGATACCGTCAGCAGGACAATCTCGTTATTCCATTCACGTTTATTTACAATCGTATTGACACCAATCCCATGCCTATCCATCTTTTCTCCCGTGCCCCGAAGCTCCTGCCAACGCTTACCCTCGCGTTGGGTACAGCTGTCTTGACGCCCAGTGCTGCCTTAGCCCAGCAGGTGGTTAACGCCACGCCAACGGGACAAGAGGTTCCTGGTAATAGTTCGGTCGCCTGGCAATTTGACAATGCTTCGCTGGTCAATCCCCAGTCGATCAAGATCTTCCTCAACGATCAAGATGTGACGGGCCAGAGCATCATTGATCCCACCCGCAACTATTTTGGCTACCGTCCCGGTGACGCTCTCCCGCCAGGTCAACACGATGTGCGGGTTGAATTTCAAACCACTCAGGGGGTGGGATATGCTGCTCGCTGGTCTTTCTCTGTACCGAACACTGCGATCGAAATCAGCTCTGTGACCCATAATGGCGCAGAGGAACCGCTCGGTAACGGCGCGACCTTCTTGGCGACGATCAATGGAACCGAACGCGCCCAAGCCTCCGTCCTGTTGGTGCAAAACGGTCAAACCGTGGATACCTTACCCGCTAGTGAAGTGTCACCCGGCGTCTATGTGGCCACCGTCACGGTCGGCTCTCAAGGTGTCGTCTCGGAAGGGATTTTAGTCGGCCGTCTTAAACAGGGCGATCGCGTCGTCTACAGCGTCGCGCCCCAGGCCTTTGCCTTTAACCCCAGTACTGTCGCCACCGAAGTGAGCCAAACCCAGACCACCGAGGGTAATACTGCTGACGCAGCAACGGAGAATCAGACCCTGACCCTGAGCATCACCGAGCCCACCAATAATGGCGTGATTAGCTCCAGCAGTGGTTTTACGCTCCAGGGCATGACGACACCTGGGGCCACCGTCACGGTCGATGTCACTGCTCCTCCGGTGCGCGTTGGTCCCTTCTCGGTGGGCGGTGAGCAGGTTCTGCTCGATAATGCCCAAGCCACGGTTGCCGAAGACGGTAGCTTTAGCATTGCTGTACCACGTCCGGCGGTACTCCAGGGCGGCATGAAGTATGACGTCGTCATCACCGCCGAAAAGGATGGTGTGCAAGAGCAAGTTACCCTGACCCTGACGCAGGCTTAGGGCACAAAGCAGCCTTTCGTAAGTCTGAATATCCATAAAAATAGTGCTGTGGCAGAGGCATCACAGCACTATTGATCGTGTGTTTGGATTGTAGAATTCCCCTTATTCCTCCCCTAGAACAAAGCCGCTGAATGTTGGGCACTGGTCTTCTAGCGAGTGATGAAGCCTACAAGCCTTGCTGGGTAAAGGTTTTGGAGAAAAAGATGAAAAAATCTCAAAAAGCCTGATGCATATGGGTTTCAGCCCGATCATCACTCTTTAAGAGCCCAGTGCCGTCTAGCGTGAGTATGGGGATGTAAGTTCGAAGGGAGATGATGGGCAACAGTATCCGTGTAGCAACTCACAGAGAACGTGAAGATTATGAGCAACACCTCCTCTGAGCATAATCATAATGATGAGCTTTTGACTGAGTATCGCTTTGACTATCAAAACGCAAAGCCGAATCGGTTTGCTGTCCGTGATGAAGTGCAACAGTCAACGGTTGTGACTTTAGATGAGGATGTCGCTCAAGTCTTCAAGACTTCCGAAGCTGTTAACACGGCATTAAGAGCGTTGATTCAATCTGGGTCATAGGTCAGCATCAAGAGTCAGATCGCAGACCTTGGGTAGTTTCGGACTGTTACTCCCCCCAACTTATCAGCGATTGAGTAAAATTAAGGCTACGAGAATAGTGATGTCTACTGAAGGACGGAGAAATGTCACCCAATGCTTCTATGGAGGAAAGGTTGGCGATCGCCGAAGCCGCGATCGCCCAGTTGCAAAAACAAGTTGCCCTCTATCAACCAACGGATTGGTTCCAGCAAATCACAGGTTCTGTCAAGGATGAACCCGCTTTTGAGGATGTGCTTGCTTATGGACGAGCAATTCGCCAGGGAGATGAGTCTCTGCTTGAAGCACAAGATGGTGTATGAGGTATCTATTGGATAATGATTTTCAGCAGAAAATGCAGTATAAGCATGATATTCGAGGTTCAAAATACTAAACCACCCGATCGCTCCAACGGTAATACTCTTTCTTCATAGGTATCTTTCTGAACAATGGCTAGAGACAGATTTCATGAGGTTGTGAGAACAGCGATCGAAAAAGAGGGGTGGATAATCACGGCTGATCCCTATGAACTCAGTGTGGAAGATGTGGATTTTGAAGTCGATTTAGCCGCGGAAAAGCTCTTGGCGGCTGACTTGGGCGATCGCAAAATTGCCGTAGAAGTGAAGAGCTTTCTCAGTCCGTCAAACGTGTCAGAGTTTCACACGGCGCTCGGGCAGTTTCTGAACTATCGTGATGCTTTGGCGATTGTTGAACCGGATCGTCAGCTCTATTTAGCAGTACGGCTCGTGGTTTACGAAAGTTTCTTCCAGCGGCGATTTATTGTAGCAGCAGTCAAACGTTATCAGCTCAGTCTATTGGTTTATGATGTGAAACATGAGGCGATCGCACAATGGCTGTAGCGCATTATCGGCAACTCATTCAGCAGCTTCTCTCGCAGCGGGCCGAGCGATCGCAGTACCAATCGCAATGGCCAGAGTACGAGGTACAAACGTTGTTTGATACTGAGCGTGACCATTATCAACTGCTGCATGTGGGCTGGCGAGAAACCAAGCGGGCGTTTGGTTGCATTTTGCATCTGGATATCAAGGAGGGCAAAATCTGGATTCAGCATGATGGTACGGAAGCGGGGATTGCCAACCAGCTTGTCGAGTTGGGCGTGCCGAAGCAGGATATTGTGTTGGCGTTTCATGAGCCAGAGGTGCGTCAGTTCACTGATTTTGGCACGGGAAGTCCGACCCCATCGGCGGTTTGACAGTTTTTGGAGGATGGAGCGATCGTTCAAAAGATGGGGTTGGTGATCGCCTTTGTTACTGTGTAGAGGGCGATCGCTGATCTTGAGTGATTCCGGGCTGAAGAAGTACAATGGGATACTTGGCTATCGGACATTTCCCACCCTACAACTACAGCCCTATCTCCTCAGTACGAGACAACTTACAGAACGAAAGGGTTTCAGGCAATGTTTTTTGTCCTGTATTCAGCTCTACCTTATAAAAATCTTCCCAAGTTAATTCGTAAAGACTATTGACAGTCGGAATAGTGAAATTTAGACTCCTATTATGCAAACAGGACTGATTGGCAAAAAACATATTGATCAACTCAATTGGCTTGCAGAGACTTGGATGAAGTCTGGCCCGCCTGTTTGTTTTTTAGAAGGTTTTCCTGGTACAGGAAAGACAACAATAGCCCGATATCTGCTTGAAAAAGTCAATGCTTCTGGTGTACCTACCGTATCTATCCTTACATTACCTGACACTAAAGATGACCCAACCAACGATCTACTGCTCGATTTAGCAACAAAACTCAGCGATATCGGTCAGAACGACTTGGCTGATGCCGTTGATGACGGACTCTCACTCACCAAAGTTTTCAATAAGCTCATTGAAGCGCCGATCCTTATCGTTATTGATGAATTTCAAACAATAATGCGTGGCAAGTCTGGTCGGCCAAGTGGAGGAATTGCCAGCGTTCTGACCAATGTGGCCAGTCGTAGGGGGCTCAAGGGTCGAGTGCTCCTGTTGACGAACCGTTTAGTGAAACGGGCTAGATGGTCTGAAGCCTATGAAATTCGTAGAATCCAAGGAATGGAGATTGAGGATGGTGTTCAACTCCTCAATCAACTGCTGGAGGAAACAGAGCAGCTTGACGAGATTCCAGAAAGTCGTCGCTCTGATGTTGTGGCCTGGTTAGGGGGAAACCCCAGAGCGATCAGGGTATTGACGGGAAGTTTGCAGTACGGTTCTTTAGATGAGTTGATCGGACTAAGCCCAGAACTTTGGGAGACAAAAGATCGATATGTGTCTGAGGAGCTAGTGGAAGAGCTTGAAGGTGAACTGTTAGAGAGAACACTCAGCCAGTTGAGCGAGACCTATAACCAAAATCTAAATCAACTATCGGTACATCGTAAACCCTTTCAGAAAGAGGCAATTGAAATTGTCTTTTCAGAGAAATCTACTGCATCAGAATTCAGACGAATTGTCATCGATCGATTCTTGATGGAGCAGCATAAAGGTTGGTTTAATCTACACCCGATTGTTCGTGAGATTGGGCGACGAAAACTTAAGCAAGCGCCAACTGAACGCACACAAGCCCACCATTTGGCTTCCCGGTATTTTACCCGTCACTTTCTGGCTAAACAAATGGTGGGCTGGGGAAAGTTGGGAGGATATTTCGTTGAAGCTCGTTATCATCTGGTCAACGCAGGCCGAGAAGAAGTTTTGGGAGAAATTGCAACACGCTTCGAGAACTATATTCGAGCCACAATTCACCTTACATCACCAGTCCCTAAAGATGGTGAAGAGCTGGATGAGCGAATCGCTGTTTTATCAGCATTATTGGCAAAGCCAGGAGCGAAGGGGTTAGAGTATCATCTGGCGCGATGTCTTCAGTCCCGAAATCGCCGGAATGATTTGGAGCGGGCGATCAAGCATGCTCGACGTGCGACAGGAGTTAATGCACCAGCAGACAGTTGGCTACTGTGTGCCAATCTACTGGCGCAATCTGGCAAAACTAAGGATGCGATCAAACTGCTCAAAAAGGGCATCACTCAAATTCCTGCTGAGAACGGTTCGGTTCAGCTATATCAAAGTGCGGGGGAACTGCTAGCCCAGTCTGGCAAGACCGATGAGGCGATCGCTCTGCTCAAAAAGGGTATCGACAATGTGCCTATCAGTAGTGTGTTCTCGCTATATCAAAGTGCGGGGGAACTGCTAGCCCAGTCGGGTCAGACCGATGAGGCGATCGCTCTGCTCAAACAGGGCATCGACAATGTGCCCGCCAGTAACGTGTCTCTGCTATATCAAAGTGCGGGGGAATTGCTGGCTCAGTCAAGTCAGACCGATGAGGCGATCGCTCTGCTCAAACAGGGCATCGACAATGTGCCTCGCAAGTTTAATCGATACAAGCTTATTGAGCCACTTTTAAATCTTCTGTTGGCAAAACAAGACTTACAAGCATTGGATGGTTTTTTGGCTGAACGTGGAACTTTAGCTCTCGACCCGCCGCAATTGGCTTTGGCAAATATTTACAGATTGATACTTTTAGATGATTGGACAGAGGCTGCACGGCTTGCAAATCAGAAAAAAAAGAGCTTTCTAACATATAGACCAGTTTTACAGGCGGAAACGTTTTGCTGGCTTTGCGCTGGTGACATACATACTGCCAATGAAACTTTGCAACAATTAGAGGTTCGGGAAGATCCCTTTGAGCCTGTAAATTGGTTACGAGCCTGGGTAGCCTTAAAGCTCAATAATTTTCAGGCTGCTCGGGAAGCACTTGCAACGTACTTGGGACGAGCTGTTGACGCCGAAGACGTTAGTGAGCAAAATCTATTAAGGCTCTGGGATACTCCACCACTCTTCTTTAAAGAGCGAACTGATCTTGCTTATCACTTCCCTATACTTCCATCATCTTTAACCGGTTTGCCCCATGACCTGGTTCGTACACAATACAGTCTAAGCGTGGCCAAGCAGTTCTATTCGCACACGAAGGTTGTACAGCAGGCTCCAGAGATTTTGCCTGTTCAAAGCGCAACGATTATGACTGAAAGTGAAGATGCAGATTGGCCGAGCTGGATGGATGGTATTTCAAATCCATCCGAAGAGAGACTTTCCGTTGATGTCGGCATCGTGATCGCTCTACAGGAAGAGTTTGATGAAATCGCTCCGCAGATTAGCTCTAGACCTTATTACAATTCTGAAATCAAGCAATACTATTACCTCTTTGAGCGAACGGCTTCTAACCATACAGATCCATATCGATGTGTTGTGACATTTATCGGTTCGATGGGGCCAACAGATGCAGGCATGGTGGGTGACAGACTGATTGCTCAGTTTAATCCTGGAACCATTGTGAGCATTGGTATTGCAGGATCTATGGATAGGGATGTTTTGGTGGGTGACGTGATTGTTGCGGATCAAACCGATGAATATCTCGCGACAAGCAAAGCGATTGAGACTGAGAATGATCAAGGCTGGGAATTTCAATTCAGTGGGAATCCTTATAAAACCGATCCGACTTATGTCACTCATGCAGCGAACTTCAAGTATGCCCACAAGGAAGCATTTGGTCGATGGGGAGCAGCTTGTAGACAGCGGGTAACAGAGTGGATTGGAACAGTTTCAACTCAACATTTCGTAAGAGATCAGTTAATTAGAGATTTGCCTGCAATTCAAACTGGACATATCGCATCTGGCTCTACTGTTGGTGCGGTGAACAAATTTGTGCAATGGCTAAGAGCAAAAAGGGATCGAAAATTCATTGCTTTAGAGATGGAGTCAGCAGGTGTCTTGAACGCTGCGCATAAACGTGCGGTAAGCTCACTCATCATACGTGGTATTTCTGACTACAGCGATGACCGTAAGGCAAAGATAGATGGAATTGGAGAAGGCGCACTCCGACGTTATGCCATGAATAATGCCTTAGAACTGCTATGGGTTTTGATGGATCTAGAACTAATCAAGCGTGTTGATTAGAACATAGTTGACAGATTGCTGGATATCTTTTTCTTCCTTACAGAGAGGAGCGATCGCCCCCTCTAATCCCTCACCCTGGTAATGTGGCTGTTACCCACCAAATACACAAGGGTTTATGGTTGCTCAAACTGCTGATGAAATTTCCACACTAGACGACGTAGTAAACGGCCTACCCAACATCTGCGGCTGGGAAGAACACCTCCCAACCCTCACCCAATCCCCCTCCCCCATCACCTCTCAAAGCAACCTGAAATTTGACCAAATCTCCGCCGGATTTGCGATCGCCCTCCATATGCATCAACCTACCATCCCCGCCGGAGCTAAGGGTGAACTGATCAGCAACCTGCAATATATGTTCGAGCATCCCAACGAGGGCGACAACCACAACGCCGCCCCCTTCGCCGAATGCTATCGCCGCATGGCCGACTTCATCCCCAACCTGATCCGCCAAGGCTGCAACCCGCGCATCATGCTCGACTACTCCGGCAACCTGCTCTGGGGACTTGGCCAGATGGGGCGCACCGACATCCTCGACGACCTCAAACGCCTCACCACCGACCCCACCACCCGCAACCATATCGAATGGCTCGGAACCATGTGGAGCCATGCCGTCGTCCCCTCCACCCCCATTGCCGATATCCCCCTGCACATTCACGCCTGGCAACACCACTTCGCCAGCCTGTTTGGTTGGGAAGCCCTCTCCCGTGTGCGGGGCTTCTCACCCCCCGAAATGCACCTCCCAAACGACCCCGATACCTGCTACGCCTTCGTGAAAGCCTTGAACGATTGCGGCTACCAATGGGTGCTGCTCCAAGAACATACTGTCGAACTGCCCGATGGTTCCGCGCTCCAAGACCCCTACATTCCCCATACCCTCGTTGCGGTTAACTCTGAAGGCGATCGCGCCACCATCACCGCCCTGATCAAAACCCAAGGCTCCGACACCAAACTTGTGGGGCAAATGCAGCCCTACTACGAAGCCAAAACTCGTCAGCCGCGCACCCTCAAAGGCATCACCATTCCTCCCCTCGTGACGCAGATTAGCGATGGTGAAAACGGTGGTGTGATGATGAACGAGTTTCCGTCTGCCTATCATCAGGCTTGGCAGGAAATACGGGATGGGGATCGGCGCGTGGTGGGGATGAATGGCACAGAATACCTGGACTATCTCGCTGAGTTAGGACTCTCGGCCGCCGATTTCCCCGTCTGCCAACCCTCCGGACAACACCGCATTTGGCAGCGGGTCGCGCCGGACAGCATCACCCCTGAACGGCTTCGGGCGGCAATTAAAGACCTCAAGAAAGCGGATGCAGGATTTAGCTTAGATGGGAGTTCTTGGACGAATGACCTGAGTTGGGTCGAAGGCTATCAAAATGTCACCACCCCCTTGAACGAGTTGAGCCAGTTGTTTCATGCAACCATCGCACCCTTGCCAGAAACTTCAACTGATGGCATCCCCCTAACCCAACAACGCCGCTATCGCAATGCGCTGCTGCATCTTCTGCTGTTGCAAACCAGTTGTTTCCGCTATTGGGGGCAGGGTACGTGGACAGACTATG
>JBMYQW010000107.1:0-13362 GCA_049601735.1 Spirulinaceae cyanobacterium | reverse complement strand
GAGCGGGGGGTAGAAACCTTTGTGCCGCCGCGCCGGGGCAACCTGAGCGAGGCGGTGCAGGTTTATCAGGAGCTTTGGCCCGCGTCTTGGCGCGGCTATTTCCCGAGTGAGCAGGCCTATTGGGCGGGGCGTCGAGGGCGAGGACTGATTCGCATCCATGGTTCAGGTGAACCGCCCGCGTTCTTTAGCAATAACGAACGCGCTCCCGAAAGCTATGCATGGAATCCGGCGATCGGCTGCATCTCGGCGATCGAACTCTACGATGATGCGGGACGGTTGCAACGGGCGGATATGCCAAAGATTCTGCGAGCCTTCAATGCTGCGGCGGGCGGCAAGGTTGAGGGCTATGTGGTGTTGGTGGATGTGCCGGGAGCGGATACGCCAGTGACGCCAGCGGAGTTGGGGTTGTAGAGGGTGACAGACTCTAGAATGAGGAAATCGTTATTCTTCAGAATGAGCTGACACGCCCAGAACTAGAACAAACAATCAAACAACTTCCAGCGCAAGAGGTTTGGGATTTTGCCAAGTGGTTACAGGATGCGCTGCGATGGTGAACAGCATGAAAACGATCAATATTTCTCTCCCTGAAGCACTTTTGGTCTCTACCTTTTGGGTGAGTCGGTTGATCTCGAAATGTGTCGGGGCCAGGAAGACCCAGCCTCCTCGACAAAAGACATTCTGGGAACTGCCCCTCACGCGGTCTGGCTTGGCTTGAGTAATTCATCCCGCCAGGCCGTCACGATGCGACGATAACGACGGGCCGAGCCACTGTTAGAGAGGTGAGCTAGCGATCGCTGATAGTCCGCCAGGGCCAAGTTCCAATCGCCACGTAGATGATAGGCGCGACCCCGTTCGCCGTACACGCGTCCCCGCAGCCGGGTACTCAAGACCAAGACCAGTTCAAAATTTTCAATCGCCAGATCATACAGACCTAGGTCGCGGTAAGTAATGCCCTGGTTCACCCAAGCCCGCAGATTACCGGGGTTAAAGTCGAGGGCCACCTGGTAGTCAGCGATCGCCGCCGCGAGTTGCCCCTGAGCAACGTGGCAGTTGGCGCGATTGTTGTACGCCCCATCGAGGCGGGGGTTGAGGGTGATCGCTTGGTTATAGTCAGCGAGGGCTTGCTCATATTGCTGGAGCCGAAAATGCATCAAGCCCCGATTGTTATAGTCCGAAGCACTGTGGGGCTGGGTGGTGAGGAGATCATCAAGCAGGGCGATCGCCTCAGCATAGTGGCCTTGATTGGCGAGATCCATCACCTGAGCCCGCTGGGCTCGCAGGGATTTAGCAGTGCCAAACGCCGCTGCAGAGAAGGGAATGACAGCAGAATAGGGAGGATGGCTCGGATCGCTTTTCGGGCTGCTCATGGGGGTGAATCTCCAAACATCGCTTATTAAAAAGTCTATGGGGCGAATCGGTCTGAGGGGGACTGAACTGTGTCACTGGCTCAGTTGTCCCGCATAAGTTGTCCTAGAGGGGACTTCAGGAGCGGCACACCATAGCTGAGTTGTTATTTAAATCTCCAGTCTGGCGTCGTTCGACTCCAAACCAGCGGAGGCTGAATTTATATTTCCTTAAGATCTATTCAAAGGCGTTTCCGGCAAAATTGAATAGAATTACAGATTTGTTTTATGAATAATCCTTCTGTCCCTGCCCATGGTGAAATTACCAACACAGACTACTGCGTCTTTGGTCTAGCAACCTGTTTCGTCCGCCAAGAGGGTGAAGTCGCCCCGGTTCAGGTGATTGAACCCATCCCCTCCGCCGCCCTTGAAACGCTCGCCAAAGGGATTTCCACCTCTTATCAATGGGCGCGGGCCCTGACCGTGGGGTCTTTCCTCACGGGTGAAACGGTTCAAGTGCCGTCTGAATTCCCGGCCGAGGCGCATCTGTGTGAAAACTTTACGGCGCGGGCGATCGCAGCGGCCCGCACCTATCAAAACAAACCCGAGGCCAAAGCTATCATTCCCCTCGGCACCCAAAAGCAAGACTTCAACCATTCCACTGAACGCAAGCGTGTCCTCAATGCCGAGAATATTGTCAGCACCGAAGACAACGTGAAACAGCATTCCTACACCCATCAAGTCCTCTAAATTGCGCTGAACCCTCATGCTCAAACTCTACGGTGGAGCCCGTAGCCGGGCTTCAATTGTGCAGTGGTATCTCGAAGAGATCGGCGTGCCCTACGAATTCGTGCTGCTGGACATGGCTGCTGGCGAGCATCGTCAAGCTGGCTATCTGGCGCTCAACCCCATGGGTAAAGTCCCCGCCATCCGAGAGGATGACTATATCTTGTGGGAATCGGGCGCGATTTTACTCTATCTAGCCCAAAAGCATGGTCATTGGCCTGAGAGCCAGGAAGCCCAGGGGCAGATTTACCAATGGGCGTTTTTTGCTAATTCGACCCTGAGTGTGGCGCTCATTAACGAAGCCACCCGAGACGCTGAACTGCCCCGTCTGCTCGGGCCAGTGGACGCCATGCTGGCGCAGCAGCCCTTCCTGATGGGGGCTGAGTTTGGCATTGTGGATGTAATTTTGGGGTCGATCCTGGCTTATGGGGTCTTGATGTTTAAGCTCGACTACAGACCCTACCCGGCGATCGCTGCCTACGTGGAGCAACTGATGGCCCGACCTGCGTTTAAGAAGGCGATCTTGAAGCAGTCTTAAGTCTTCAACGGCGTACTGAATCGACTGACTGTACCAAACAACAAACAAACTGACTGAACCCAACTCACTACACCGTCTGGCGAATATAACTTAGCACCTCATCCATGGTTTGGGTTTGGCTATAGAGAATGGTGCGATCGCACAACTGGGCTAAACGCGACCCCAATTGGGACACCGCTCTGCTGGTCGCAGATTGCTCATGCCGCAGCAGTAATATCGGGGGGAGGGCGATCGCTTGCCGAAGAGCTTGCAGCGCCTCAATTTCAAGTTCGGTGACGGGACTGTCTCCGGTATACAACAACAGTAGATCGCTACTGCCTTGCTGAACCTGTTGCTGGAGTTCGAGCCAATCTTCAACCCGTCTTACCCGCATTCCCGCCGTTTGTAGATACTGTGCTAAAGCCTGCAAAAATTCACTGCTGCGAGATTTGGACTGGCTTGCTGTTCCTTCTGCTGTGGTAGGCAATGGAAGCGCAACAGTCGAACCGAACGGTATTAGCAGGATCTGGGGTTGGGTCTTCAGACCTGCCGCCACTTGAATCGCTTGAAACAAGGCATCTAGATTCTGCTCCCCTGTGGCCATCAAACAGGGAAAAACCAGGTGCTCCAGTTGATGGGCGGCCTGAGTGGTAGCCGCATCCAACGTAATCAGCGGTAAACGATTCAACAAAGTGGATTGCCGCAGCGTTTGCAGATAGGTCAGCGGCGCTTGGAGCTGATGACCATCCAACAAGAGCACCTGGGGTTGCCAGACTCGCGCCAGTAATTCTGCCTGGTCGAGATCTTCCGCCTCAACGACTCGATAGCTAAGGCTACCCTGCCGCTGACCCATAGCCGTTCCCAGCGCCTGAAGCAAGGCAGAATGCTTGGGATGAGGGAGCTGGCCAGGACGAAGATAGAGTACCGTCAGGTTGTGAACGGGTCCCGACGGCAGGAGCTGAAGTTGGCTAAAACTTTCTGTCAGGGCCGCTGCGGTAATCGGCAATGACAAAAAGCCATCCGCACCGTATTGACGTGCCTGCTGCTTTTCAGCTTGGGTGGCGGTCAGCAAGACGGGAATGCTTTGGGTTTGGGGATCGGCCTTGAGTAGGGTCAACACATCCCAGCCCGAGAGCATCGGTAGTACAGGGTTAAGCAAGATGACTTGGGGATGGAGCTGTCTGGCTTTATCGAGAGCTTCAGTTCCAGAGCGGGCGACGATCACCCGATAGCCCAGCTCTCGGAGCTGATCTGTTAGCCGCACGATGTATTGGGGCGCCGCTTCAACGATCAAGACCAGTTGGCTGGGCAAGGCGGTGATTGCACCCGGCGTAGCGCCAGGGGCAATTATCCCC
The DNA here is from genome assembly GCA_049601735.1 of Spirulinaceae cyanobacterium. Taxonomy (GTDB): domain Bacteria; phylum Cyanobacteriota; class Cyanobacteriia; order Cyanobacteriales; family Spirulinaceae; genus SIO3F2. The sequence goes on along the minus strand of JBMYQW010000107.1, from coordinate 9,361 downwards.
TCAGCCTCAGACACTTCAGCCGCCGGGGGTTGCGGCGGCAGGAGCAAGGTAAACTGGCTCCCTTGACCAGGCCGCGAAATAAACGACACATCGCCACCATGGGCTCGCGCGAGGCGTTGGGTAAGGACTAAGCCTAGTCCCGTGCCTTCAAACTGTCGGGTGAGGGGGCTCTCCAGTTGCTGAAACTTCTGAAAGAGTAAATGCTGCTCCGATTCCGGAATACCAATCCCCGTATCCCAGATGGTTAAGTCAATCCAGCCTTGCCAGCGACTAATGGTCAGGCCAATCTCGCCATCGGTGGGAGTAAACTTGAGGGCATTTTCGAGCAGGTGGCGCAGCATTTGGCGCAGACGCAGTTCATCGGCCACGATCGTCTTTAATCCCGGCTCGATCCTCAGAGTAAATGTAACCGCTTCCTCAGCGGAAGACTCGTCAGCGGGGGGCTTGAGCATTTGACTGGCCTGGGCATAGGCCCGCCGACAGACCTGCTCTAGGTTCACGACACCCCAGCTCAAATGGAGCTGGCCCGTCTCCAGACGGGTGAGATCGAGGATGTCATTGACTACATTCATCAGATGACGGCCACTCTGATGAATGAGCTGGGCATAGTGGGTTTGGCGCGGATTCAGGGCCCCCAGTTTGGCGTCTTTGAGCAAACTCGCCAGACCCAGCATCGCCGTCAGCGGGGTCTTGAGTTCGTGGGTAATACAGGCGAGAAACTCATCCTTGAGTCGATTGAGCTGGATGAGATCTGCATTTTTAGCGGCCAGTTCCTGACTCAATTGGCGATATTCGGTAATGTCTTTGGCGAGCACCAACCACAGGGGCGGTGTTGCATCGCCCTGAAGCACAACCGGTAACTTGAGCAACTGCCAGGTTCGGGGGACTACGGTTGTGGGCGAGGCTGTGGCTGTGCGGGTGAGCGATGGGGTCTCAGGAGCTTTGGAGAACTGACTATCGAGACAAAATTCGATCGCAGCATTGCCATCCCGGATCGCATCGGTCTGGAATAAATCCGGCGTGACGAAATTGCTGAATTGGTGTTGCCAACTGGTGTTGGTTTGGAGCACTTCACCCTGTGGAGCTTGCAGCATCAGCGGCAGGGGTAAAACATTGAGGACTTCCCAGAGGCTGGCCCAAGTTTGAGGGTGATTTTCGGGATCAGGGTCAGGGCGGTGGCGCTGCTCTATCTGCCACCCTTCGAGTAGCCCCTGAAAGCGATCGTGCTGATCCAAAACGGCATAGTAAGGCGGCGGCGTCGTGGCAACGGCACATTGGGCATTGTCTAAAGCCCCCAGAGTAATTGCCCCATCGGTCAGTTCAAAATCGGGGGGCAGGATAGGCAACGGGTCGAGCAGTTCCTTCAGGGGAACCTCAACTTGGGCCATGAGCGGCGCTAGATAGGGGAGCACTCGTTGCAGCGAGAGTAAACCGATAGGGCTCTGGGCGGTATCTAAGCAGACTACGATCGGACTCTTCTGATCGGCGGCAAAGTGGGGCAGCACGTCCTGGAGCAAGGTTTGGGGGGTACACCGACAAACGGGGACTTGTTGGATCAGATTATGGAGTGCAGGGAAGGGGGTGGACATCATCAGCTTGGCGAAGATGAACATTGATGACAACCCACGGTTGCCACCGTACTGCCTTCAATCTCCAAATGTTCAGTAATTTGTTTCTATTATCAGGCTGCGCCAGAGCGCCTTGGGGCTGGACTTACAATTAATTACATTTCTTTGTTTCCGGTAATCCTCGACGCTCAATCCCTCCGCTCACCCCATAGTCCCTACGCCCCCCAATATTTGGATGCAGTTTACGATTCACCACGCCCTGGTGCCCACCCCCGACGGTTATGGCACAACCGATGTTCAGGTCAGCGACGGCATCATCACCGCGATCGCCCCCCAACTCCCGACCCAGGGCGAGGCGATCGATGCCACCGATCAGTTGCTTCTGCCAGGGTTTGTCAATGCCCATACCCATTCCTCGGAATTCTGGCAACGGGGGCTCATTCCCCCCTACCCTCTAGAGTTATGGCTGGGTGAACTGCATGAATTTTCCCCGTTAGAGCCTGAGCAGATTTATTTAAGCGCCCTGGCAACTGCGTTGGAAACTTTACAATCTGGCGGCACTTGCCTAGTGGATCATCTGGTGCTGATTCCGGGTCAGGAACTGGCAACCGTGGCTGCCGCTGTCCGGGCCTACCGTGAAATTGGCATTCGCGCTTTTATTGGCCCGCTGATCTATGACGAGTCGCTGGGTCAGGGGATTCCCGATGGGGGAGCGAACCGAGAACCCGACCCCTTCTACTGTTCAACGACGGAGATGCTGAACCTGATGGAAACGGTTATCCAGCAGTTCCATGCCCCCGAGCAGGGCATCAATATTATGATCGCGCCGACGGGGCTGCAACTCTGCTCCGATGAACTATTTCGGGGGGGCATTGAACTGGGCGATCGCTTCGGCCTCTGTCGCCATACCCATCTCTTGGAAACCCGAGCCCAACAAAAACTCGCCCAAGAACAATATGGCTGCACCGCCGTGGAACACCTGCATCGCTTAGGCTTTTTGGGCGATCGCACCAGTCTGGCCCATTGTGTCTGGCTCACCGAGGGCGATCGCGCCCTACTCAAGCAAACGGGGGCCACGGTGGTGCATAACCCCTTGAGCAATCTGCGCCTCGGTAGCGGCATTGCCCCGATTCTGAAGTATCACCAAGCGGGGATCAACATTGCGATCGGCTGCGATGGGGCGGCCAGTAATGACGGTCAGGATCTCCTGGAGGCGATTAAGCTCGGCACGCTGCTCCATAATGTGACTGACCCCGATTATCGTCATTGGCTCACCCCCCGAACCGTGCTGGGTTTTGCCGCTCAAGGGGGGGCGATCGGTCTGGGTTTAGGTCAGCAATGCGGTCAACTTGCCGTGGGCAGGAGCGCCGATCTGGTGCTCTACGATCTGGGCAACTTTTCACTGCTGCCGAAAACCGATCCCATGGGTTTGCTCGTTTTGGGACGCCCGAATCGGGCAGTGAGTACCGTGTGGGCTCAAGGAAACTGCATTCTTGCGCAGGGCCGTGCCCAGCAGATTGACGAAACGGCCCTAGGTGAGCAAATCATGAGCTACGGTACCTGGACAACCAACCGCCCGTCAGCGAGTATCGCTCAACTCGAAGCCCATTATCGCCGGGTGATGGGACTGGCATTATGAATTGAACACCGCAACATTGGCATTCTAGAGTTGGCATGATAGTTACAGTCAAACGTAAGACAACTCTTGCTTTACAGTGTCTAGCATTGGGATGCTGACCGCTTTGGCGTAGAATACAGGCTAGCCTAGAATGGTGCTTGCGTCAGGTCATGGGTGTCTGATGCCCATTACACTCAACCCTTCAAGCGCCTGAACTCCACTGTAATTGATGCTGATGCCCCCATCACTTCTTTATGCTTGCCGTAGTCGTCAAGCGATCTTTTACCTTCTTCTACCCATTGCGATCAGGGAATCACGCTAATGAGAGGACGCCGAATCCTAATTTTTGTTGTCTTGGTCGTCTTTGCGATGGTGGCGGTCATTCTCCTCAACAGCAGTATGGGGAGTACGACCTATCCGATCATGATCAGTATTCTCTTGGCGGCGGTTCTTGTGCTCATTTCTGTGGGTGTCACCACCGATTTTTATAGTGAGCTGGTGGACAGTATGCGTACGGACTCCATACTGAAGATCAGCGCCTGTCGCTTCTATCTCTACGGCCGGGGGGGCAGCGGCAAAACCACCCTGATTAAGAACTGGCTGGGCGGTGATACGCGACCGGAGCAGTCCACGAAGTATTTTGCCTTTTATAGCGGCGAGAAATATCTCGATCTCGAAACGAAAAAGCAGACCCGCGTGATCCTCTCGGATTATCAGGGCCAGTCGCCTTCGCAAAATACGCTCAACGCTTCGCCCAAGGTGATTGGACATCCTGGACGGCGGTTGGTCAATGCGGTCTTTTTTGTGGTCGATATTGCCCCTCGCTTGGAGCGCAATAACCAACCCCTCTCGAATGAAGAGTTGATCGATTGGCTGGCCACTGATACCGAAAACAAGATCCAAAAGCGCCTAGAACAGCACATGGAATATATTGTGCCCGCCATTCTGGAGATTGTCTTTGCCACCATTTACAGCACCAACCTGCTCAATGTCACGTTGGTGATCAATAAAATCGACCTGCTGGAGACAGTGGTCTCTATGGGGTGCATTCCAGGTGTGAGTCAAGCCAATGTCGATGAATATGCTCGCAACCTCTTTCGGCGCATCGAGATGAATATGCGCGAGGCTTGCGATCGCATCACTAGCCCGGAGCACCACATCGACTTCAACGTCTCGATCGTCAGTGCCGCCCATGGCACCTGTGTCGCGCAAACCTTCACAGAAGTGATGCGGCGATACGCCAATTTGGGCTCAGGGTCAGTCGCCCGTCCGAAGCCCGAGCGGCGTCGCGCGACAACCTAACGCGGGGGGTGCAGCTTCAAGTCATGCCCGCAACTCGCTACAATCAAGAAACATTTGGTTCAACCGCTCTCAACCCCATGATCCCTACCGTTATTGAATCTTCTGGGCGCGGCGATCGCGCCTTTGATATCTATTCCCGTCTGCTGCGCGAGCGCATCGTGTTTCTCGGCCAACAGGTCGATAGCACGATCGCCAACCTGATCGTGGCCCAACTGCTCTTCCTCGAAGCGGACGACCCGGAGAAGGATATTTACCTCTACATCAACTCCCCCGGCGGCTCCGTCTCAGCAGGCATGGGCATCTTCGACACCATGAATCAAATTCGTCCCGACGTTTCGACGATCTGTGTGGGGCTTGCTGCCAGCATGGGTGCCTTTTTACTGAGTTCGGGAGCACCCGGCAAGCGCATGAGCCTGCCTCACTCCCGCATCATGATTCATCAACCCCTCGGGGGTGCTCAGGGTCAGGCAACCGACATTGAGATTCAAGCCAAAGAGATTCTCTATCTCAAATCCCTCCTCAATCAGCATCTTGCCCGTCAGACCAACCAACCTCTAGAGCGCATCGAAACCGACACTGACCGTGACTTCTTCATGTCAGCAGACGAAGCCCAGTCCTACGGACTCATCGATCAGGTGATTAACCGCCGTCCCTCGGCCAATCAGCCCCCGAGTTAAACCCAACACAACCCTCTCCATCACTGGATTTTGCGTTTCAATTCAATGGTTTAAAAACTCAAGGTTTCAAATTAGACGAGGTTTCGCAGCACGCTCACGCTCGGCCGCCAACCGAGCTTTCGGCTTTTGCTCATAGCTGCGCACCAGCTCACTCAATTGAGTCAAGGCCTGCTGCACACCGTTGCGGGTGAGGGATGAAAACTGTTCACCAAAGCCAAACTCTTGGCCAGGAACCCAAAACCAGTAGCTCTTTTGCGGAATCTTTCCATAGAGGCGCTGGGTCAGGGTCAACAGAATTTGGGGAGTATACCGATGTCCCCATTGTTCATCTGCCTGCTGCGGATTCAGCAAATGTACCTGTAAACCAGCATCGGTAACTGCGGTATTCGTAACCGCCTTCACAAACACCACCACATCGGCCTGAGCAATCTCACTCGCCAAGGTCGGTATCAATTCATAGGTGGTGCGGGTTTGCACCAGTGGGTTCTGCCAATCAGCAACTGTACGGGCCACAAACTGGCCCGCGCCATCGTCGCTTTGTAAAGAGTTCCCGTAGCCAATCACTAAGATCGTCATACCACCAAGTTCAACGTCGTATTCCTGGGTTTAGTGTAGCGTTTGCCTTGGCTTTTTATAGACAATTGGGCCTAGGGCGTGTCATCAATTAACCTCAGAATCTTTATGGCACAAGGGACAGAGCGCCCGACCCAAAAAACAGGGAAAGGGGCTGTAAGCTAGACATAGCAATGGTTTGAAATCCAAATAATGAGAGCCCCTAGACGCTGGAGCGAGATACCGATTTTAGGCTCGTGTTCAAGATCACGCGATCGCCATCTCTCGGGCAGCATGGTCATTGCCGTGAAATCGAGCCACTGGTCAACCTTGCTTTAAATTAAGACGGATATGCCAAAATAAAAGAACCTAAATCAAGGAGCCGCTGGTAGCCAGAGCCTTGATCCTAAACCCCCTCCAGTTTGTGGAACTTATCTTCCCCAGAACAATTCGTTGAAGAATGGGCTGAGTCTGCTCTAAAATCTGGCAATTATGGTGGAAATTGTCATTGTCTGTCTGCCAACATTATGTTAGACATCATGCCCTGCGGATAAGAGCAACATGGCTGCGGCGCACTTCCATCATCAGATTTTCCCCTTACCTAACTCCATATTCATTGACTATCGTCTAACCTGCTGTTGCTATGCCTCGCTTATCGATTTTTCTACCCAAACGCAACTTCCTGAGCTGGGTTCGTCCTAGCTGCCTAGGCCTCTTCCTGGGAACCAGTCTTTGTGTTGCCGGAGTCGCACCGAACCTACTGACGCAGCCCAGCCATTGGCTAGACCAGGTTGCCCATGCCCAAAATCCGCCCTCGGCAAGCGAAATTGAAAACTATGCCAAGGCGGTCTTGCAGATGGAGCCCCATCGTCGCAATGCGGAACGGGAAATTCGTCGGGTGGGGGGAGACCCCAATATTGTCTGTGCTGATGTCTTTAGTGGTCTGCCGGGGAGCCAGGTGGCGGCTCGGTATTGCGATCGCGCCTCCCGCATTATCGAAGCCAATGGCTTGAGTCATCGACGCTTTAACCAAATCACCGAAATTGCCGGAGCCAATAGCGAGATTAAGCGCCAGATTCGAGCGCAAATGACTCAACTTTGTCGTCAACCCGAATTTCGCAACGCCTGTAGCTAGGAACTCCCATTCACTCAGGTGAACCAGAGATTATTTCGTTGTGCAATCCCCATCGCTAGAGTTTACTCAGTTTTTTACGCCGACCTCTCCCGAGCCAACATCTCCCAAGCCAACAGTCTGGGGACAACTTCCGTTGGATGCCCAAGAACGAACTCAGAGCCGTCGTCGTTTTTGGTGGGTGGAACGAGACTATGAGCTGGTTTTGGCATTACCTCGGGGCACAATACTTCGCCCTGGCGATCGCCTCCAAGCCATCACCGGTGAAGTGGTTGAAATTATTGCCAAAGCGCAACGGGTCCTGACCGTCCGTTCGGACGATCCCCAGCAGTTGCTCCGGGCGGCTTATCATTTGGGCAACCGTCATGTACCGCTCGAAATAACCCCAGAGTATCTGCGCTTAGAAGATGATCCGGTTTTAGCCTCTTTGCTAGAGCAGCTAGGCATTCAGGTTCAGCCGGAAACAGCACCCTTTCTGCCCGAAGCTGGAGCCTATCATCACCATCACTGATCACAAGCTCTAAGTTTTGAGGGTTTTTAGCTCGGTTTCGTAGCTGTTGATTTTGCCGTTGAGTTCGCGGATGCGCCGGGAGAGGGCGCGGGTGATATTGACGGCGATTTCGGGGGTTTCTTCGATCGCATCAATCAGTTGCAGCTGGTTGAGGGTTAGGCAGTCACAGGTTTCCAGGGTCGTGATCGAGGCGGAACGGGGTTCGGCATCAAAGAGCGCCATCTCACCAAAAATAGAGCCCGCATCGAGCTTGACAAGGTCTCGCTCGCCCACATGGACCCGCACCCGACCCGAGACGACGATGTAGAGCGATCGCCCCTCTTCCCCCTGCTCAAAGATCATGTGATCCGATGGAAAGGACAGCTCATCCATGGCTGAAGCCAGCTTCACCAAAAATTCGTCGCGCAACTCTTGAAAGATAGAAACTCGGCGAATAAAAAGAAGGCGTTCAAAGCTACTGAGCATAGAGACCCTAGGATTGACTTATATAATTTAACTCCATTTTCAAGTGATCAACCTGGGCGGCGACCAAGGGGTCGGGATCATCTTGGAGCACCGGCAACAGATCTAGACAGGTACGGGGGCTAGCGGCCCGCAGATAGGCAAGAATCGCCTCGCGCACAAAACTACTCGGATGGGAGAGCCCCATTAACGCTGCCGCTTGGGACACAGCCCAGCGTTGTTCCCGCGCGAGGTGAAAACAGCAGGCGAGGGTCCAATCCGAGAGGAAGTGACGGAACTCCAGTAACTGGCGCAGGCGTTCACTGGCGCTCAGGGGTTCGTAGGCGCACAGCTCACCCATGTCGTCTAAGCGGTCTTGGGTGGGTCGGGTTTCCAAAATCCGCAGCAGAATTTGTTTTTGGGGCAGATCGATCGTGTTATCCAGGATTTCGAGACCTAGAGCGATACTCACCTCCGAGTCAGAATCCAGGTTCAGGATCGCCGCTTGAATAGAGCTGAAGGGATAGATCAGCTTCATGATCAAGAAACAGCGATCGAAGATATCATTCTGCATCCCCTGGAGCGCCGAGCGCAGCAGATTCGCTTCGCGGCCTTGCACCACGGTTTCGGCGAGATCCAACTCAGCCGCGTAGGTCTGCGCCAGCAGCAACAGCTCTTGCTCGATTAAGGTTTCCACACCGCTGCGTCCGAGGGTTTCTAAAATTGCTTCAATGCCGTGATCACCAGGGATTTTTTGCAGGGTGCGTAGGAGGTTACGGCGGGAGGTACCCCAGCTATTGAGTAACTGCTCAACCAGGGCAGCGATCGCCGCCTCACTGCCAATTTCCGCCAGAGCCGACCAAGACTGCTGTCGAATATAGTCTGGCTTACGAATATCTTCGCCGACGCTTTTGAGCAGGGCGATCGCCTCATCGTTGAGCTTGATCAGGGCTTGCTTTGCCGCCTCGCGGGTGGAGCGATAGTAAAGCCCCTTGAGGAGCGAGGGATAATAATCAGTGAGGTGCTTAGCGGCGATCGCGCCCAGCAGGGCACAGCGCACCCGGGCTGAATCATCTTGAAGAAGAACCGGAATATAGAACTGCAGCAGCTCCGAATCCTCGTCTGCCTCTTGCAGGGCTTGCACCCCAATCACCCGTTCCTTTTCTCGCTGGGAAGTGAGCATCCGCTCCAGCGTGGCGACAGCATCCTTGCGATCGCCTGCCGTGCCCCGCCGTAGGATCAATCCCGCTGCCGTGCCCCGCACCATAGGGTCAACCCGCTCGTTGAGGTAGGGCTTGAGGGTATGGGTCTCTAACTCCGGCTGGGCCAGCCAGATGTAGCGCAGCGCCAAGGCTAAAACATCCAGACCCGGCTTGGTCTCAATCAACCGCTGGACTTGGGGCAAATAGACAATCTTCGGCGTTTGCAACATCACATCCATACTCAGACGCTGCAAGTTCGGCGAGAGCTGAACTAAGCGAGGAGCGAGAATTTCCCCTGCATTGGGCAAGTCAATCCGCTCTAGCAACTGGATACAGGAGCGTTTGTCTTCCTCCGGGG
>JBMYQW010000106.1:7657-13379 GCA_049601735.1 Spirulinaceae cyanobacterium | reverse complement strand
CTCTTTCTGGTTGTAGCGGCGACTGTTGTGGAGTGAGATCGCGGCTTGGTTGCAGAGTAGCCGGATAACCGATTGGCGATCGCCCGTGAAGACCCCTGGCGTTGTGCGATGTTCTAGATAAAGAATTCCGAGTAATTCATCCTGATGGCGCAAGGGGTGACAGAAGCCACTCTGGGGGCGTGGTGCTGGGTCATGCCAGATTGTTGTGGCGGGCTCAATTTTGGAACCATCAATGACAACGGTCTGCTGAGTGCGGCTGACAGATTGGAGCAGCTCAACGGGACAATGATGGCTCTGGGACAGGGTCTCAGAGCAGAGCTGGGGATGGTCTGGGGTGGCGATCGCCCGTATAAGCCAATCATCCTGAGCATCTGGCAGGGCCAGGAGGCAGCGATCGCTGCCGGAATGCTGCACTAGGATCTGGGGGATTTTTACCAGCAGTTCATCGAGTTCTAGAAAACTAGACAGGGCTTGGGAGGCTTGGAGAACCGCAGCAAGATCGAGAGTGGGAAGGTCTGCCATGCTGCTAGAGCAAAATAAATGCTATGGATTGAATTGTGAGTCAGGGCTGTCGCCATGGCGATCAGGGTTTGATGGGGCCGGATGCCAACATAACTTTTCTTAAACTGAGAGTCGAAATCCGCAACGTTTTGCGATGTTACTCACGCTGATCGTAACACCTTCATTCCAGGGTCATGGGAATTTTTAGCGTAAAGGTAGTACCTTGTTCGCGCTGGGATTGACATTCAATGATGCCGCCGTGTTTTTCGGTGATGATTTGGTGGGCGATCGCCAATCTCAACCCCGTTCCTTCTCGATAGGTCGAGGAATCGGTCAATAAATTCGCAAGCTGTTGAGTCTGCATCTCAGGGAAAGGAGCTACCCCGTTATCCATGATCTCTAAACAGATCTGTTGCTTACCGTTCTGGGTTTCAACAGCGGCTGATAGCGTTAATTGGGGCGGTTCTGAGGGTTTCTGATCAGCTTCTAGCGCAGCAGGATGATATTTTTGATCCAAGGCATCCAGGGCATTTACAAGGAGATTGACCAGGGCCTGATTGAGTTGCTCCGGATAGCAATGAATGAGGGGTAAGTCGTGATATTGCTTGAGCACCTGAACGGTTGGGCGACCGCCTTTAGCTTGCAAACGAGACGACAACAACAGCAAGGCGTTGTCCAAGCCTTTGTGTAAATCCCAAGGCTTCCAGGTCGCAACACCCCGTTCAGAAAAGGCGCTCAACGAAACCATCATACCTTTAATGCGTTCCGCGCCGGTCTTCATTGAGTCCAATAAACTCGGATAATCTTCCTTAAGAAAGGACAGATCAATTTGCTCTTTCCAGACCCGAATCGACTCGATAGGCTCAGGATATTGTTGCTCATAAAACTCAACAAGCTGGATCAGTTCTTGATAATATTGTTGGGCACAGGTGAGATTACCGTGAATAAAACTAATCGGATCATTAACTTCCTGAGCAATCCCTGTGACGAGTTCTCCGACGGTCGCTAGTTTTGACTCTTGGAGGAGTTTATTCTGGGCTTTGCGGAGGTTAATATGCACTCGAATTCGGGCTAATAGTTCGGCCGCCTTGAAGGGTTTAGTAATATAGTCAACCGCGCCCAATTCAAAACCCTGCACTTGACTAGCGGTGTCCGTGAGGGCGGTAATGAAAATGACCGGAATGGGCTGAGTTTGGGGATTTAACTTCAGGCGACGGCAGGTTTCAAAGCCGTCAATACCGGGCATTTGAATATCGAGCAAGATCAGATCCGGTTGATAATGCTCTAGGCGGTTCAGTGCTCGTTCACCATCGATGGCAGTGGCAACGGTATAGCCTGAATTGCGTAAGGTTGCGCCCAATACCTTGAGGTTAACAGGGGTATCGTCAACAACGAGGATTTGTCCTGGGTTTGACATTTTGTTGGGCCAGTTGCTGGGCAAGAATTAGTTTGCTGGGCAAGAATTAGTTTGCTGGGCAAGAATCAATGCTCTGATGGCTTCGAGTGGGCGGTGAGCTGTTGCAGCAACAGATCTTCAATTTCCTCGATTTTGAAGTCTTGGGCGAGTTGCAGCAGGGGAGCAGCAAACCCTTGATAGCGCGATTCCCAAGTTCCGATTCTATCGCAGAGTCCCACCGGATCACCCCGGCGGGCGATCGCGAGGAGCGCGGCTAATTCTTGAGCCGGGGGAATAGTGATTTCATCAGCCCTGGCTGGGGCTGTCACCTCGCTTACCGAGCTAGGCTCGGATGAGGGCGCTGGACTGGCCGCATCAGCGTAGCACCAATCGAGTTGTAAGCAATCGGCGATCGTGCGGAAGAGCGCCTGGGCATCGACGGGTTTGGGCAAAAAGCGATCGCCCCCCCGCTCCAGAGCCAACTGCTGATCTGCCTGCGACACCGAGGCAGACGAAACGATCACGGGGTAATCGGGGCCGTTAGGCAACTGGCGCAGCTGTTCGATGAACGCAAAGCCATCCATCACAGGCATCACCAAGTCGGTGATGATCAAATCGAGCGACGAGTGATGCAGGTGTTCAAGCGCGGCTTGGCCATGCTCCGCCTCCAGCGTGTCGAAGCCCAGGGGTTCGAGCAGATTGACCAAGACCGCACGATTTTCCCAATGGTCATCGACGATCAAGAGCCGGCGTTGCGCCCCTTCATAGCCCAAGATGCGCTGGTCTCCTGCCTGGCCTTGGTATGCAGACCAATTCTCAGCCAGGGGCAGCGTCAGACGGAAGCTAAATTCACTCCCCCGCCCCAGCTCACTCTTGACCCCAATAGTTCCCCCCATCAGTTGCACCAGCCGCTGGCTAATGGCCAAGCCCAGACCCGTTCCCTCGGCGCGTTTGCGGCGATCGCCCACCTGCTCAAACGCCTCAAAGAGCTGGGCTTGATCCGCCTCGGTAATGCCCACCCCTGTATCCAGCACGCGGAAGGCGAGTACCCCCTGCGTTTGCGTCTGCTCCAGCAGATCGACCTGGAGGGTGATTGCCCCCTGCGCCGTAAACTTGATGCCATTCCCCAACAGATTCAACAACACCTGACGCAGACGTTTGTCATCCCCCACCACACCTTCCGGTAAAGCATCGCTGGCCTGATAAATAAAGTCCAAGCCCTTTTGCTCGGCACGAACCTGGCACATCTCCACGACGCTCTGGAGCAAGGCGGGCAGATGCAGCGGGGCGGGCGTCAGTTCCAGTCGCTGGGCTTCGATTTTGGAGAGGTCGAGCACGTCATTGATCAAATCCAAGAGATGCGCCCCGCATTGATGAATCACATTGACCCCCTCCCGCGCCTTGGGGGATGAGAGTTGCATCTGGGCCAACACCTGCGCGTAGCCGAGAATGCCGTTAAGTGGTGTGCGCAGTTCATGGCTCATGCTCGCCAAGAAGTCACTCTTGGCCTGGTTGGCAATTTCGGCTTGCTCCTTAGCCACCACCAGCTCGGTCGTCCGCTCGGTCACCCGCTGCTCCAGGGTGTTAAACGAGGTTTGCAATTGATCCGCCATGCCATTGAAGGCCCGCCCCAGCCGGGTCAACTCACGAATACCACTGGTCTCAACGGTTTGATCCAGTTGACCGGCCGTCAACCGTTCAGACGCGGTTTGCAACCGGACAATCGGCCGCAAAATCCAGCGGGCGGTGAACAGACCCAGCCCGGTGGCGATCGCAAAGGCCCCCAAACAGAGCAGCATCGTGGTGCGGGCATTGGCATGAATCTGCCCCATAAAGTCGGCTTCCGGCACGACAATGACGATCAGCCAATTGAGACCATGGGGTTCTCGGTAGGGGGTCGCGGTCAAAAAATAGCCTTGACCGTCCTGCTGGTAGCGAGTTTGCACCACGGTATCGATTTGCTCCAGACTGCCAAACCGTTCCTGAAGATAGGCCGTCGCGCTGCGCGTGAGGGGGTTCTGGCTCTCAACCGCCACTAACCGCTCAAGCGTGTGCTGCTCGGACTGCGGCCGATAGGGCTTCTCCGCCGTTGAGGTGGCAACCAATGCACCGGAGGGCTCCAAAATAAAGGTCTCGCCTGACTGGGCAATCTCCAGCTCGGCGAGATAGTCGCTGATATCGAGCACCGAGAGGGACACGCCAAACACGCCTTCAAAGCGATTGCCCTCGCTATAGAGCGGCGCGACGCGATCGACCGTCATATAGTCCCCGTCGGGCCAGAGATAAATCGGCGTCCAGGTTGTGCCGCCGACGGTTTTCGCACTCTCAAACCAGGGACGAGCGGTCGGATCATAGTCCTCTACCATCCGCTGAACTTGGGGGGTCAACTGACCCACCCCATCCAGAAAGCGGTAGATTTTGTTGCCTTGTCGATCCAGTACCCCGAGGCTGATTTCGTCGTTGCGGAAATTAATCTCACGGTTTTGGCGATCTTCAGTAGCCATGTAAATGGCTGAAATCCGGCCGTCGTAGAGATTAATATGTCGCCAATAGTAATTGTCCCAGGCCCCATCGAGCTGATTGAGATCTAGCTCACCCGTTTGCATCGCCCGCATGGCGTTTTCATGGATTAAGCCCGGAATGGTCAGGTAAGTATCCAGGCGATCGGTGATGCGATGACCGACTTCATTCTGCAACTGCTCGACCACATCTTCAATCGCCCGTTGACCGCTGCGAAAGGAGAGATACCCCACCACCCCCACGGCGGTAAAAATTTGCAGCAAAAAGGGAACCACCAGCACCCAGCGTAAGGGGATTTGGGGCGTTGATGGGTTTTGGGTTGGGGGCTTTACCGAGGGGGTCATCAGGGGGTGGGGTCAGTGCAGTGGCAAGGTATGGAACAGGGCGATCGCGGCGCTCCGATTCCACTATATACTCCTCAATTTGCCATGAGTCCCGATGCTTTAAGGGGCAGCGTCAGGGTAAACGTTCTACGCAGTCTGCCGCAACTGTCGCGCCCGTCGCCCGGTTTGCCACCAAATCTCGAATATATTGCGCAACCAACGACATAGATAAACTCCCCTAGGGTGTAGACATCAATTCACCGCAGAAGCCTGGCAGAATAAGCGAGACACTAGCGATCGCCGATAATCTGAATCAACCAAATCACCAACATCATCAGGATCAAGTAGGCGATCATCGCCACCAACACATTGACATCAAAAATATTGGTGCTGCCGTTGGCGGTTGGACTAATGAATAAGGTCGAGAGGGGATTCACAAACGGGGCAGAAATACCATAGATTGCCCCCGCAAACGCATTTTCTGGGTTGGCCCCCATTAGCCGCAGAAAAAACCGCAGGGCCAGCAAAACTTCTAAAGAGCCGGTCAGAAAATAGACCACTTGCATGGCTTTCTCAACCGCCAGCGATCGTTGCGATCGCGCCAACTGCTCTGCTTCTTTCTGCTGCAAATATCGCTGTTCCGGCTCAGGGCGTCCGGGTTCAGGGCGTCTGGGTTCAGGGGGCTGTTTCATTGCTCAAAAGAGAACCGACTAGGGGATGATTCACAATAGGCCATTCTAGTCTCCATCCGGACAGTAAAAAAGCAGGGCGGTTTCCCTGCTGGTATAGCTGAATCTGCAAAAACTGTGGAGGGGCGGGTTTACACCCATCAGCGTAAACTTAACGCTGCATTCAGCTCCTGGTGGGAGTTTGAGTGGGTCGACCCACCTCCCCCTGCGGGTACTCCTCCCAGGAGGAGATCAAAGAATCCCCTCTTGGGAGGGGCGGTCTCGCGTAGCGACGACCGGGGTGGGTCGGGTGT
>JBMYQW010000106.1:0-7647 GCA_049601735.1 Spirulinaceae cyanobacterium | reverse complement strand
ATCCCCTCTTGGGAGGGGCGGTCTCGCGTAGCGACGACCGGGGTGGGTCGGGTGTTGGCTGCCATGGAAGCCTTTTGAATCAAGGGTTTCGCGCTTAAGTTCACACCAGTGGTTTCAAACCCTCCCCTACAGGATCTGGTTAACTTGAACAGGAATCGCAATTTCGGAATCCTCAAAACTATACTTTTCAAGCTGGACAAGGTTTAGAACCCGATTGATCTCGCAATTGATTCCGCATCCTAAGCGATCGCTCATCAATCTTTCAGGCCATCTCAAGCGACATCGGATTTGCTGGAGAGCGATCCTCACCACACTACCCCCTTGCCATGAAAAACCGTAACCCGGCTCTCAAAACGCTCCTGTTGCTGCCCCTATTGGCCACGCTGGTGAGCTGTTCGACTGCCACCGTCTCCGATGCTTCAGACCCTAATGCGTCAGACTCCAATGCCGCCACAGCGGATACAGAACAAGCCAGTAACGCAGCGGCCCCTCTCAACGACGAAGACTTCGCTACGGTTTTGACCACCTATGTGGATGACCAGGGCATGGTGGATTATGAAGCATTGCAGGGCGATCGCCAAGCCCTCGATGCCTACAATGCAGGTCTGGCTGGGGTGACACCGGAAACCTACGCCAGTTGGAGCGAAGCCGAGCAAATCGCCTTTTGGGTCAATGCCTATAATTCCCTGACACTCAAATCAATTATCGACCAAGACCCCATTAAAGCCAGCATCAAGGATATTGTTGGGGTCTGGCGCATTCGCAAGCATGAGATTCTGAGCGATGCCAAAACCCTCGATAACATTGAGCATCAGACCCTCCGGGTCGATTTTGATGAACCCCGAATTCATGCTGCCCTTGTCTGTGCCGCGATGAGTTGTCCCAAGCTGCGGCAAGAGCCATTTGTGGGCGATCGCCTCGATGAACAACTCGATGATCAATCTCGCCAATTTATTAATAGTGACCTGGGGTTGCAGATCGATCGCGACGCGGGCGTGGTGTATCTCTCGGCGATCTTTCAATGGTTTGGTGAAGACTGGATTCCCAGCTACGGTGTGGAAGAGGGCTTTGCTGGCAACGAAAATGAACGAGCGGTGCTGAATTTTGTGAGCGAATATGTCAGCGAGGAGGATGCCCGTTATCTTGAAGCGGGAGACTATGAGGTTCAATATCTAGACTACGATTGGTCATTAAACCAGCAGTCGTAGTTAACAATCATTAACGATCCCGCAGGGTGGGCATGGAGTACCAGTCAAGGATTTCAGCGGTTTTGCACGATGCAGTGAGAAATATCACCGCTGCGATCGCCCCAGTTGGCAAACAAAAGGACTAGAATCGAAAGTAGTTCATTCTTACCCTTTTAGCCATGAGTGACGATTTCCAAAGTGTTGTGCCGATCTTTCGCATCTTTGACGTAGCTAAAGCCAAAGCGTTTTATCTTGACTATCTGGGCTTTCGCTTGGATTGGGAGCATTGCTTTGAGCCGGATACCCCTGTCTATATGCAGGTCTCGAACGGGAAGATCATCCTCCATCTCAGTGAGCATCACGGCGATTGCTGTCCCGGTTCAACGGTCATGGTCGATATTCAAAACCTGGACGCTTACCATGCCAAAATCACCGCCAAGGGCTACAAATATCTCCGCCCCGGCATTGAACTCGCCCCCTGGAATGCCAAGGTCATGGAAGTCATCGATCCCTTCGGCAATCGCCTCCGCTTCAACGAGGATTTGCCTGAACCGCAATCTGCCCCGGAATAGATCGCCTCAATTCTAGAGAAGTGTCATCTTGTCGTGGTGTCATCGACGATCCTATAGCGGTTTTTATAAGCATGAGGTATGTTCATTCCCCTCAATCCCCCTACCCTGCGGGAAGCCGCAAAGCGTCTAGGGAAAGGGGGAAGTGATGTTCTTGTACTTTCGCAAAAAGCTATATTGATGGCTAGGACATTTCAGGAAGCTGAAATCATCAACGGGTGGGCATTGCCCACCCTCCGCGATGCCCTAACGCGATCGACTGTTGCTATAGCTGTTGTCCAGCCATTGGATATTAAGCCTTAAACCCATAATTCCAGTAAACTTGATCGCTGAGGCACGTTACCCAGTTCCCCGCTAAAACCATGCAGCTCCGTCCCTACCAAGCTCGGTTTCTCCGCGATGTGCAGCAATGCGTTGCGCGGGGCGAGACGAAGATCCTGGGCTGTGCGCCCACCGGGAGCGGCAAGACGATCATGATGGCGCAGCTTTGTCGGGAGGCGATCGCCCGCACCCAAGAGGTTCTCATCGTTGTCCATCTAGATGTGCTTGTGGGCCAGACCTACGACAAGCTGGTCAGGTTTGGGCTAGAGGGTCATTGTGGGTTCATCAAGGCGGGTTGGCCCGAAGACCGCAGCGCCGCGATTCAAATCGCCTCGGTACAAACGCTGGCCCGCCGTCAATGGTGGCAGGAATGGCCCGCCGACTGGGTGATCTTTGACGAAGCCCACACCACGCTCTTTTCCACCGTTGGTAAGCAGATCCGCTATCGCACCCATGCCGATGCCATTGTGCTGGCGCTGACGGCCACGCCCTACCGTCTCTCTAAACAAGAAGGCATGGGCGACCATCTAGAGACCCTGGTCTCTTGTCCCACACCCCAAGAATTGCAGACGCTGGGGCATCTTGCCCCCATGCAATATTTCGGCCTGGATGAGAGCGATCGCGTCGATCTAGAGGGCATCCGTACGGTTGCGGGAGACTACAACGAAGCCGACCTTAAAAACGCCTGCGACACCCCCAAGCTCGTGCAGCGAATTGTCGAAGAATGGCAGCGCCTGACTCCGGGCAAACGGGCGATCGCTTTTTGCGTGGGCGTCGAGCACGCCTACCATGTAGCGGCGGCCTTTCGGGAAGTCGGCATCCCGGCTGATACCGTGACCGGCGAGACACCGATCGAGGAGCGCAAACAGTTGTATGCGGCGCTAGGTGCAGGCCAACTCTTGGTGTTGACCAGCGTGAATGTGATTTCGATTGGCTTTGATGAACCCTCGGTGGAGGTCGGGCTCCTGCTGCGCCCCACCCAATCGATCGCCCTGCACCACCAGCAAATTGGCCGGGTGATGCGCTGCTCACCCCGCACCCAGAAGACCCACGGCATCATTTTGGATCAAGCTGGGAACTGTCTGCGCCTGGGGTTTCCGGAAGATGTGGAACGCTACGAACTGGTCTACGGGGGTGAACCACCCACCGCAGGCATGGGCGAAATGCAAAAGAAACGCTGCCCCACCTGTAGCACGCTGTTGCGATCGGTCGTCCCCATTTGCCCCGTGTGTGAGCATTCCTTCCAGTCGCCCTTGCAGCAATATCTCGGCAAGCTGGTGGAGTTGCGTGCTCTGGAGTCCGATGAGCAACGCCGCGCCTACCGTCGGGCCCTGCGATCGGCCTTTCGCCTCGGCCAGACCCCTGAGCAGGCCCTCGGCAACTGGTGGCAGGCCTTCCCCCATGCCGAGCCGGAAGCGGATTGGGCGCTGGGGGCGATTTTTGGAGAGCAGGCGACGGAAGCGGATTACGCCGCCTATTGGCAGCATCTGGGTAAGCTGCGGCGCATCCATCTTGAGCTGACCGAAGCAGTGGCGATCGCCACCATGGAGCAGGAGTTTGGTGATGCGGTGACGGAGTGGTTATTGGCGCAACTGAGTGAGCTGGAGGCAGAACCGGAGCGATCGCCCCAGCCGAGCAAGTTCCGTAAGCTCCGCCTGTCCAACTCTTAAACCAGACGAAAACGATTGCCATGACTGGCTAATCGCCAATCGCAGCAAGCCGAGACCCGATCCCTTACAATACCGGCCAGCAATCCCCGACGCCCCCCAATATCCCATGACCGAGCGCACCCACAAGGCTCCCTTCACAACCATTCCCCTCAAAACTTATTTGCTGGTTGCTCCCCAAACGCTGATCTTCCTCGGGTTTCTGGTCGTACCGTTGGTGATGATTGGGGTGGTGAGCTTTTGGCAATTCAATGGCTACACGATGACGCCCGCCCTGGTCTGGACGAACTACCGCAGCATTTTTACCTCTGCGGTTTATCTCGCCACGTACCTGAGCACCTTTAAATTTGTCGCCATCGTTTGGGGCATCACGCTGGCGATCGCCTACCCCGTGGCCTACTTTCTAGCCTTTCATATCCAACCCCTGCGCTGGCAGGTCTTTTGGTTTGTGGTCTGCACAATTCCCTTCTTCACCTCCAACATCATTCGCATGATTGCCTGGATTCCCTTTTTGGGGCGGGAAGGCTTGCTGAATCAGGCCTTGTTGGCGATCGGCCTGATTCAAGCGCCCGTGGAGCTGTTTCTGTTCTCCGACTTTGCGGTGGTGCTGGCGATGGTGCATCTCTACGTTCTGTTTATGATTGTGCCCATTTTCAATAGCCTGATGCGGATCGATCGCCAGCTCATTAGGGCGGCGGTGGATGCAGGGGCCTCGGGCTGGCAAGTCCTCAGAGAAGTGATTCTCCCGCTGTCGGGGCCGGGGGTGGCGATCGGTTCGATCTTGGTCGTGACGATGGTGATGGGAGAATTCACCACGATCCGGCTGATGAGTGGTGGCCAGGCGTCGGCGGTGGGCTACGCGATTCGTAACCAAATCGGTAGTTTGCAATATCCCTTGGCGGCGGCGAATGCCGTGTTGCTGCTGCTAGTCACCTTATTATTGGTATTTGGGATTTTGCGCACCGTGGATCTGCGCCAGGAGTTGTAGGGATGATTTCTGGAATAATCGCTATAACCTTTCTCTGGTGGGCAATGCCCGCCCTACGCAGAGAGCATCTTGAGCTAGCCGAGTGGGATCAGTGAGTCATGCGAAAACGATCGCCCGCTGTTTATAGTCTCGCTGCCTTCTTTGGCTGCTTTGTGCTCTTTCTCTACGGGCCGATCGCCGCGATTATGCTGCTCTCGCTGCAAGGCCCGGAAGGGTCGTTGACTTTTCCGATGCGCGGCTTGAGCCTCTACTGGTTGCAAGCGGTCTTTCAAGCGCAGCGGGTGGGCGAATTTGTAACACCATTTTTGCGATCGCTCACCTTAGCCTCGACCGTTATGGTGATCTCGGTGGTGGTTGCCGTGCTGGCGGGCATGGGCTTCCGGCAGCGGTTTCGGGGCGCGAATCTGGTCTTTTATCTGGCGATCGCCAGCCTAATTGTCCCGAGCCTACTGGTTTCCCTTGGCATTGGTCTGCTCTTCAATGAGCTGGGCTGGGCAGTGCAATGGTACAGCTCGGCGCTGGGCGGACAGTTGACCTGGACGTTGCCCTTTGCCTTTTTGATCATGGTCGGTGTGTTCAACCGCTTTAATCCGGCCTACGAGACGGCAGCGAAAGACCTTGGAGCTAGCGATGTTCAGACCTTTTGGCAGATTGTGCTGCCCCTGATTGCACCGAACCTCATCGGCGTGGCCATGCTCAGTTTCACGCTCTCCTACGATGAATTCAACCGCACCGCCCTGATCGCCGGGGAGCACAACACCTTGCCCCTAGAAATCTTCGGCATGACGACGAATGTCACTTCGCCCGCGATCTATGCCCTGGGCACTTTGACGACGGTGTTTTCCTTTGCGGTGATTAGCGGCGCGATCGCCCTCTGGTGGTGGCTCGATCGTCAAAAAACATCGTAAAAAATAGCGCCCCGGCTTTGGGTTTTCTCAGCCCCACAAGGTAGGCTAATCTCCAGCAATCCCGAGCAATTAAAGCAAAATGACAATCCTACTGGCAGGCGATATCGGCGGCACAAACACCCGGCTCAAGCTCTATGAAGGCAGCGGCAGCGAGCTAGAGCCCCTGTCTGAGATTCGCACTTATCCAAGCCAGACCTATGCCAGCCTCACCCCTGTTGTTCAGCAATTTCTGCAAGACGTTCAGCCCGCCCAAGTGCCGAGCCGAGCCTGCTTTGCGATCGCTGGCCCTGTTCAAGACAACCGCTCCGAACTCACCAACATCAACTGGCAACTCAATGGCCACCAGTTGCAGCAGGATTTGGAACTAGAACGGGTGCAACTGATCAATGACTTTGCGGCGATCGGCTATGGCATCACCGGGCTCGGCGCGGCAGATCTGGAAATTTTGCAGCCCGGTAAACCCGATGCCCAAGCCCCCAAAGCAATCTTGGGGGCGGGTACGGGTTTGGGGGAATGTTTTGTGATTCCCCGTACCCAAGGGGGCTATCAGGTTTTTCCGGCCGAAGGGGGCCACGCCGACTTTGCGCCGCGCAATGCAACCGAATTTGCCCTCGCAGAGTTTATTCAGACCCAGAAGGGCGTCAACCGGGTCTCTGTGGAGCGGATTGTCTCCGGTCAGGGCATTGGCGATATTTATCGATTTTTGCGATCGCAGACCCCGGAAGTCGAGTCAGCAGCCATTCAAGCCCAACTCGCCGCGCCTGACGCAGATTTTGCAGCGGTCATTGGCCAAGCCGCCCTCAACCAAAGTGATGCGCTCTGCACCCAAACAGTGGAGCTGTTCATCTCAGCCTACGGTGCTGAAGCGGGGAATTTTGCCCTGAAGCTCCTGCCCTTTGGCGGCCTCTATATTGCGGGGGGGATTGCCGCTAAACTCTTGCCGCTGATGCGATCACCGACCTTCATCGAGAGCTACCACACCAAAGGCCGCATGAGCCCCTTACTCGACGATGTGCCTGTAGCGATCGTGCTCAACCCCGAAGTGGGACTGCTCGGGGCGGGCATCTGTGCGGCTCAGGAGGACTAAAATTTTTTCCTAATCCTTTTGCCTCATCCGTAGCGCGGGCGTCTCGCCCGCCCTGGAGCATGATTTTTCGAAACGACTCTAATGGACGCGGAGGTCACGATCGGGCAGGATGTAGCAGAAAATGGGGGAGAGAATCACGCAGGCGATCGCAATGGTGAGGACTGCGTATAGGCTTTGGCTCAGTTCAGCATGGGTCATCGTAACCTCCGGCGGGATGCAATTACATCCACAAATGATTAGTATTGAGACGCTTGAATGCGCTTCTCTTTTAGATTACTCAATCGTCTTCGTCTTATGTATCATTTGTTACAGAAAATCGGTACGGCGTTTTAATTGTTTACAGATCGACACAAAAGACGGTCGTCCCAACCCAGTGAGGAATAGAGCATGGTTGCTAACCGAGATCTCTCTCCCGCCCATCAGGAAGCCTTTGTGATCCTACAAACCGCCCTAGAATGGGCCGAACCCAAGACCTTTACGCTGCTGTTTGCCTGTTGCAACGATCGCTGCCTCCGCGCTGAACTGGTGCAGAAGTTTCAGTCGCAAACTCAGCTCAAGGTGCGGGAGATTCTGCTCCCTCCCGATGTCTGGCTGGCTTACGGAACCCTAAAAAAAGCGTTAGGGAGCGATCGGCCCCAAGTGCTGTTTGTGGATGGCTTGGATCAGGTACAAGATGTGATCGCGGCGCTGCGCGACTGGAATGCGGCCCGCAACGCCTTTAGCCGCGATTTCCCTTTTCCCGTCGTAATTTGGCTCAATTGTTCGGTGCAGCGCCAACTCGTCCGCGTCGCCAAAGATTTAGAGAGCTGGGGAACCTATGTGAATTTTGATGAAACGGGTTGAGCCTGTTCGCTGCAACCGCTAAGAGTATTCCCAGGAAAAAAATGTTCCAGAAATGAGCTGTTTGGGTGGCGGGCAAG
>JBMYQW010000105.1:0-13438 GCA_049601735.1 Spirulinaceae cyanobacterium | reverse complement strand
GAAAGACTCAATGGCTTAGGGGGTGTGCCCGTTGCCAGCTTTGCCAAGCTGGCGGAACTCTGCTGCTTTAGCCCGGAAGAGGATGGCGTTTTCGATAGCCGCAGTATGGTGGAGCATAATCTGGCGGCCGAGCAGGCGATAATTCAGGAACTGCGACGCCAGGCCGCTCAGGCGGAGAGTTTGGGCGATCGCGCCACCCGCTATCTCTACGAACAAATTCTGCTCAAAACTGAAGAGCGGGCCTACCACCTGACCCATTTCCTCGCCCCCGATAGCCTCACCCTCGGGTTTGTGGCCAAGGCGTAGCGTTGGTCTGGTATTAAACCCAGAATGTAAACCCCAAGCCCCTGTCTGCTGTAGGGGCTGGGTTTCCCTGCCCAGCGCGGTCTTTCGCTTTTGGTGCGGATGAGTCGGCTCTGGTGTTATGCACCCATTGCAAAACGGGGGGGAGATTTAACTGAATCTCCCCCCCGTTTGATCTAGATTTCGTCAGCGCCTGGCTTAAGCCGAGAGCCAGCGCACCGCGTCCTTGGCATGGTAGGTCAAGATCAAATCAGCCCCTGACCGTTTGAAGGCGGTCAGGGTTTCGAGCACCACTTTTTGTTCATCCACCCAGCCGTTGAGGGCGGCGGCTTTGACCATGGAATATTCCCCCGAGACGTTGTAGGCGGCAACGGGCAGGTCAGTGACTTCCTTGACGCGCCAGATGATGTCCATGTAGGCCAGCGCCGGTTTGACCATCAGCATATCTGCGCCTTCGGCAATATCAAGCTCAACTTCTTTGAGGGCTTCTTGACCGTTGGAGGGGTCCATCTGGTAGGTGCGGCGATCGCCGAACTGGGGGGCAGACTCGGCTGCGTCTCGAAACGGGCCGTAGTAAGCCGAAGCGTATTTGGCGGCGTAGGAGAGGATCGGTATATCTGTGAAGCCCGCTGCATCGAGCCCTTCCCGGATCGCCTGGACAAAACCATCCATCATCCCTGAGGGCGCAATGATATCCGCACCCGCATTGGCCTGGGCAACGGCGGTTTTCTTGAGGAGTTCCAAGGTCGGGTCATTGAGCACACGACCAGAGAGATCACCCACTTCGAGGTAGCCACAGTGACCGTGGGCCGTGTATTCACAGAGACAGGTGTCAGCAACCACGACCAGATCCGGTACGGCTTCCTTAATCGCGGTGGCAGCTTTTTGGACAATGCCGCAGTCATGCCAAGCCCCGGTTGCCTCGTTGTCTTTATCTTCGGGAATGCCAAATAAAATCACGGCGGGAATGCCGAGGTCGTAGACTTCCTTGGCTTCTTCGACGATTTTGTCCACTGAGAGTTGATAGACCCCCGGCATGGACTTGACTTCGTTCGCCACGCTCGACCCCGGTACAGCGAACAGAGGATAAATCAAATCATTGGCAGTCAGCCAATTTTCCCGCACCATGCGGCGTAAGGGGTCACTCTGACGAAGACGGCGGGGACGATGGGTCGGGAACATGGCAACAATTCTTAATTTTTTGAGCTCAAAACCTGACAACAGTCTCTAGAGATCATAGGGGAGTGCGATCGCCGACTTCACCAACTTCAACATATTTTGTAATGAATATTCATCGACTCCCACCTCAGCCTAGAAGCCAAAGTCGCTATCGAAGTCATAGTCATCGTCCTCGTGGTCGTAGTAAAACGGGCGAACCCGTGAGGCAAAACCGGAGGCCTTGAACTGTTTGAGTTGGAGGGGGGTAGGCTGGTTGGCTGCCACGGAAATACGAATCTCGAAGGGGCTCTCACCCGGTGGAATCTCGGCAATCGTGCCCACCCGTGAGCGATTCTGAAACACCGGATTGTTGTTGGCATCATAAATGCGGCCAAACACATCGGCATCTACTACGTACTTCTCCGTTGCGTTGATGGCAGTTCCAGTAATCAAAAAGCAACTGGCAGACTGTACCCCCATACTAAGTACCGCCCCGGTGGAGAGCTCGGGCGGACAGTCATGGTAACTGAGATCTTTGAGTTTAACGGGGGTGAGGGCTTGGGCCGGGAGCGACATTGCTAGCCAACTCAGGAGCACGATCAGGGCACAACAGAAGACCCCCAGCCATCTTTGCCTTGAAGTTTCGCGGCGGGATTGGTCTAGCGTAGACTCCATCTTTAAATCTCCCCGTTACAGAGAGCCTGAATCATCAAGGGTGGCGTCGAGCTCCATGCGCTGCTCCATCCGACGCAGGAAGTAGCCCGTCATCATGGCGGAAGCGAGGAGATTGGCCATGTTGTCTCGATCGGTGACAATCTGCATATTAAACTCTTCCGAGGGCAGCATCCCCACTAAGCCCTGCACATTCTGGTAAATAATTTGCCGTACTTCTTGGGTCGCAGACTGGGCAACCTGTTCTAATACTTCGGGGTGCTGTTGTTTGAGATATTGCAGAAGCAGGTTGATCCCCGCCTCCTCTGACTCAAAATCGAAGAGATTCGGATCTAATACCATCAGACTCTAGAAACCGTTGCACATCTTGCTTGTTCTTACTACTGTAAACGATATTGTCAAGATGTGGGAAGTGGGCGCTTTGGCAAGGGATGGAATGAGAGCAGACCACCGACCGGATCTGGGGGTAATATTTCATTGTGATTCCTTGCCACTATCCCGAACCGTGATCCCCTGATGATTCCTGCCCAACGCTTTTATTGGGGACTCTTACTTGGTGGCGGTGTTGCCACCTTGCTCACGGTCGTGACGACCGTGGGCACGGGGGCGATCGCCCTCCTCCTGTGGGATAGTCTTTTGCTCTTGGCTCTGGTTATCGATGCCTTGCGCGGCCGAGATGCCCACGTCACGGTAGAGCGATCGCCCATTCCCAAACTCTCCGTGGGGCGCGATAACCCGATTGAACTGAAGGTCGCAGCGGGCAACCGCGCCGCCCAGGTACAAATTCGGGATACCTATCCGCCCGAATTTTCAGTGTCAGTTTCCCAGTTTGCCTTGCAACTCGCCGCTCAAGAACAGCAAGACTTGCAGTACACCCTTCACGCCGATCGGCGGGGTGAAGTTCAATGGCAACAGATTCAGGTGCGACAGCGTGGCCCCTGGGGGCTGGCTTGGCACAATTGGTCGGTGCCTGCGGCCCAGACCGTCGCCGTTTATCCGGACTTGGTGGGCCTGCGATCGCTCTCGATTCGGTTGGCACTGCAAAATACGGGCACATTCCGACAGGCGCGGGCGCTGGGCCAGGGGACGGAATTCCGGGAGCTGCGCAACTATCGCCCCGGTGATGGCCTGCGCCAAATGAATTGGAATGCCACAGCGCGGCGATCGCAGCCGATCGTGCAAGTTCTCGAACCCGAACGGGAGCAAACCCTGATTGTGCTCTTGGATCGCGGCCGCCTGATGACCGCTCAAGTGCAAGGGCTACAACGCTTCGACTGGGGCGTGAATGCCACCCTCTCCCTAGCGATGGCCGGCCTGGAGCGGGGCGATCGGGTAGGGGTCGGCGTCTTTGACAAGACCCTCACTCATTGGCTGCCCCCGGAGCGCCACAGCACCCAGTTCGCGAAGATTTTAGAGCGTTTGGCATCCCTACAACCGAGCCTTCTGGAGCCGGACTATTTTGGTGTCATTAACCAGATTGTCACCCAACAGACGCGGCGGGCCTTAGTCGTGATCCTGACCGATGTGGTGGATTGGACAGCTTCCTCGGAGTTGCTGACCGCTCTGGCCCGGCTCGTGCCCCGCTACTTGCCCCTCTGCGTGGCGCTGCGTGACCCCCAGGTAGATGCGATCGCCCAAGCCACCGCCTCCCCTAACTCAGCACCGCCTGACCCAACAACAGCCTATAATCGTGCCGTCGCCCTTGATCTGCTCCAGCAGCGCCAGAGCACATTCGCGCTCCTGCAACAGCAGGGCGTGTTGATACTAGACGCCCCCGCCTCTCGAATGAGCGACGAATTGGTCGATCGCTATCTGCGCATCAAGGCACGAGCGCGGCTTTGACAGAACCAGAAGCGATCGTTTAACGTGAGGGAATCTATCTTGCGGGTGTAGTTTAGTGGTAAAACCTCAGCCTTCCAAGCTGATGATGGGGGTTCGATTCCCCCTACCCGCTCTTCATTGTTCGGAACGACTCAAACCTTGAAGCCGTTCCTAACCTCTGGTCTTTAACAGTCGCGCCAATAAGGGTTGCAATAATTCTTGGCCCCGTAGCCCATCGCGCCAGGGCTGTGGAATCCCCTCAAGGCCATACCGTAAACCAGCAATTCCGCCAGCCACACAAGCCGTGGTATCAGTACCGTTTTAAGGAGTGTCATTATTTAACCACAGAAGCCTAATGGGACAAGGGTTAGAGTGCCCGAACCAACACACAGGAAACAGGGCTGTAAGCCAGTCACAGCGAAAAATTGAGATCCAAATGATGACAGCCCCTAGCAACTATCGTAATCACAAAAGCCCGGACAAAAAGCATTTGTTGTCCGGGCTCAAGATCTAAGGTGTGGTCAAGTCTGCTCTACTCCTCCGCCGCGTGGGCTGCCGCCACCTCATCCGGGTGGATGCCGAGGCGCGTGAGGTTGATCCGGCCGCGAGAATCGATTTCGCGGACTTTGACCACCACTTCATCACCGACTGCGACCTCATCTTCCACCTTGCCGACACGGTAGTCGGCCAGTTGAGAGATATGGATCATGCCCTCTTTGTTGGGCAGGATTTCCACAAAGGCCCCGATCTGAATAATGCGGGTGACTTTGCCGAGATACACTTCGCCTTCAGTGATCTTGCGGGTCAAGCCTTCAATGATGCGCTTGGCCGCGGCGGCGCTGCTACTCTCCAGAGAGTAGATCGTCACCGTACCGTCGTCTTCGATATCGATCTTGGCGCCGGTCTCTTCGGTGATGCCCTTGATCATCTTGCCGCCCGGCCCAATCACCAGACCAATCATGTCGGGATCGATCTTGATCGAGAGGAAGCGTGGCGCGTAGGGCGAAAGCTCAGTGCGGGGCTCGTCGATGGTGGCAATCATCTTGTCGAGGATATGAAGCCGTCCGCCCTTAGCCTGGTTGACCGCCTCGGCAATCACTTCCATGCTGAGTCCCGTGATCTTCATGTCCATTTGCAGGGCGGTGATACCTTCGGCCGTGCCTGCGACCTTGAAGTCCATATCCCCCAGAAAGTCTTCAATCCCTTGGATATCGGTGAGGACGCGTACGCCATCTTCTTCGCGGATCAGCCCCATTGCCGTACCGCTGACCGGATTTTTAATCGGTACGCCAGTATCCATCAGCGCCAGGGTTGAGCCACAGACCGACCCCATGGAGGTGGAGCCATTGGAAGAGAGCACCTCGGAAACGACCCGGAGCACGTAGGGGAACTCATCTTGGGGCGGCAGGACGGGTAAGATCGCCCGCTC
Source organism: Spirulinaceae cyanobacterium (assembly GCA_049601735.1). Lineage (GTDB taxonomy): Bacteria > Cyanobacteriota > Cyanobacteriia > Cyanobacteriales > Spirulinaceae > SIO3F2. The sequence continues at coordinate 8,055 of JBMYQW010000105.1, read as the reverse complement.
GGCGAGCGCCCCATGACCAATTTCGCGGCGACCGGGCGATCGCATCGGCTTGGTTTCCCCGACGGAATAAGGCGGGAAGTTGTAATGGTGTAGGTAGCGTTTTTCGGTGTCAGGATGCAGATCATCCATCTCCTGAGCGTCATTGGGCGTACCCATCGTGACTAGGGAAAGAACTTGGGTCAAGCCCCGCTGGAAAAGCCCTGCACCATGCACCCGCTTGGGCAGGATACCCACCTGGCAGCTAATCGGTCGCACTTCGTCGAGTTTGCGTCCGTCTACGCGCACGCCTTGATCGACGATCTGGCGGCGCATCAGCTTTTTGGTGAGTTTCTTAAAGAGCGAGCCCACCGCTTTGCCATTTTCTGCGGTCGAGACGCGGATGGGGTCGTCTTCGGGGAGTTCGGCGATCGCCGCAACAACCTTCTGATCCTTAATCTCATCCAAGGCTACGTCGCGGGCAGCCTTGCCAAGGTCGAATTTTTGCAGCACCGCTTGAATGTCTGCGGTGGCGCGATCGGCAATGAAGGTTTTCAGGGCCTCATTGACTTCAGGCGCTGGCTCAACGGCCAGCTCAATGCCCAGCTCGCCCATTAACTCTTGCTGCGCTTTGATCAGGTCTTGAACCACTTCGTAGCCAAACTCGATCGCCTCGATCACATCCTGCTCCGAGAGGCAGTTGGCGCCCGCTTCCACCATCACCACGCCATCGGGAGACCCGGCCACCACGAGGTCGAGATCGCCGTCCTTGATTTCTTTATAGGTCGGGTTAATGATAAAATCGTCCCCAACTAAACCCACCCGAACCGCCGCCATTGGCCCGTAAAAGGGAATTTGTGCCAAGATTACGGCAACGGAAGCTCCTGTCACCGCCAAAACATCGGGAGGAACCTGCTCATCGACCGAGAGTGTGGTCGCCACAATCTGGATGTCATCGCGAATCCATTGGGGAAACAATGGACGCATGGGGCGATCGATGAGACGGCTGGTCAGGGTCACTTTCTCGGGGGGACGGCCCTCGCGCCGTAAGAATCCGCCCGGAATCCGACCTGCTGCGTACAGTCGCTCTTCATAATCGACTAGCAATGGTAAAAAATCGATGCCATCTCTGCCTTTGGAGCGGGTCGCCGTGACCAGAACAGCCGTTTCACCCGACTGAATCAACACTGAGCCTCCAGCCTGGGGTGCCAGTAGACCCGTTTGCAGCCGAATATCCCGTCCATCGAAGGATATCGACTTATTAAATTCCTGCATTGTGTGTGCTTGTCCTTTTCTTTGTCTTTCTATGTTCTTCGGCAATCCTAGCATCTCTGGCCCTCCCCCGCTGCGCTGGGTCAGCCTGGTTCTAGCGGCAGGATTCTCTGTCTCTGCTGGTATTCATTTTTCACTGTTGGTCTAACCCAAGCGTCACTATGGCAATTTTGCACGGGAGTTGGATTTGCCAGCCCAGAACCAGCTACTTTTGTCTCTGGGCGGAAACTTGGCAAGTGCTCACCACCGATCCCCCAACGACGGCGATCGCCCCCCACCCCTCGGCGATGGCCGCCAGTGAGATCCGAGATCTGGCCCGCCAACGTAAGCTCCAACTGCCCGAAGGACTCGAACTTGATCACAGTGATACCTTTGCCCTACCCAGTCGGGGCCAGCGCAAGTCCTCCCGGCGGCGGGGCCGCAAAGACCACCGAGAGAGCGAAGCCTTTCCGGTCATGTCCGGCGATGAGGAGGAAATTCTTGATCTAGCCAGCCTCAACCTGCAATGGTGGTCTGTCCCCACCCTGCGCCTCACGCCTAGCCAGAGCCTGACCTTTTTGCACAGCTTGCCCCTAGGGTCGTTGCAAGCGCGGCGGGCCTATCTGGGCGATAGCCTCAAGTTTTGGGCCCATGTGTATCGCTGGAGTCTGGCACTCTTGGCGCGGGGCAAATTTTCGCCCGGTGTCGCTGCCCAACAGGGCGGCTGGTTCCCCCTGCTCGATAGCGCCACGGATCAGACGCGGCTCCAGCAGTTCACCCAGCAACTGCCCCACAGTTGTCGGGCCTACCCGCCCCAGGAGGTAATTTGGCACAACCCCAAAAAAAGCGATGACTGGATTGATGCCCAAACCCTGCTGCTCAATGGCTTGAGCCTGCTCGTGGATGCCCAAGTGCGACAGCAGGTCGGCCCCCCACCTCCGTTAGCGCGCGAGAGCCTGGCTCAGACCTGGCTCCAGAGTTTAAATACCCCTGCCTTTGATACCGAATCGCTCGCGGTCGATCACGAGCAGCGGCTCAATACGCTCCTGGGAACCTGGCAGTTGCCGGTGCAGGACTACATTGTGACGCCCCAGACTCAAAAGTTTGGCGGCAGTCGTTTTCGAATTTGTTTTGTGCTCGAAGCACCCACCCGCGACGAAATGGCTGCGGGCAAGGTGGATTGGACACTGCATTTTTGTCTGCGATCGGCCAGTGAGCCCGACCAGCTCATTAGTGCGGTGGACATTTGGCAAAACCCCGTGGATGAGATGACCGTGGGCGAGCAGACCCTGGAGCATCCCCAGGAAACCCTACTCAAGGGCCTTGGTCTAGCAACTCAAATTTACTTGCCGCTGCGAGAGAGCCTTGAAGACGCCAAGCCGACGCGCTGTCTCCTCGATCCGATCGCCGCCTATGAATTTCTACGGGCGCGGGTGCAAGCCTTGCAAAACAATGGCTTTCATGTCGTTTTACCCCCCGGACTCGCTCCCGGTGCGGACGAGAAGCGCCTCGGGCTGCATATCCAAGCCCAGGTACGCACCAAACGGGGTCAGCGCCTGAGCCTGCAAACCCCCTTGGCGACCACCTTAGAGCTAGCCCTCGGGGAGCAGACCCTCTCGGCGGAAGAATTTGAGGGGCTCTTGGCCCAGCGATCGCCCCTGGTCTCCATTAACGATGAATGGCTGGCCCTGCAACCCGCTGATGTGCGGGCCGCTCAGGCGATCCTCACCCCCGACCAGAAAAAGGAATTAACCCTCACCGTCGAGGATGCCCTGCGCCTGGCCACGGGCGACATGACCCTAGTCGCCAAGCTGCCCGTGGTCAGTTTCACCCCGAGCGGCAAACTCAAGGACTTCATCGACACCCTCACCGCCCAACAGTCCCTCCAGGAAATGTCGCCCCCCGAAGGGCTCAAGGGCACGTTGCGTCCCTACCAGGTGCGGGGCTTTAGTTGGCTGGCCTTCTTAGAGCAATGGAGCCTGGGCGCTTGTCTCGCCGACGACATGGGTCTGGGCAAAACCCTCCAGCTCATTACCTTCTTGCTCTACCTCAAGGAACAAGAGCAAATTCAAGCACCCACACTGGTCGTTTGTCCCACCTCGGTGCTGAGTAACTGGGAGCGGGAAATTCGCAAGTTTGCGCCGACGCTCAGGGCTTGGGTGCATCACGGCGAGAAGCGCAAGAAAGGCCGCCCCTTTGCCGCCCATGCGTACAAGCACGATATTGTCCTGACCAGCTATGCCCTAGTCTACCGGGATGCCAAAACCCTGGAGTTAGTGGATTGGGAGGGCGTCGTGCTCGATGAAGCTCAAAACATTAAAAATATCCAGTCCAAGCAAGCTCAAGCGGTGCGACAGTTGGAGTCCGGCTTCCGGATTGCCCTGACCGGGACGCCAGTGGAGAACCGTCTTACGGAACTCTGGTCAATTTTGGATTTTCTTAATCCGGGCTTTTTGGGCGATCGCCAGTTCTTCCAGAGTCGTTTTGCCATCCCGATTGAAAAATACGGCGATCAGGACTCACTGCAAGCCCTGCGTTCCCTGGTACAACCCTTCATTCTGCGCCGCCTCAAAACTGATAAAAGCATCATTCAAGACCTGCCGGAAAAACAGGAGATGGTGGTCTATTGTCGCCTCTCGCGGGAGCAGGGCAAGCTCTATCAACAGTTGGTGGACACGGCCCTCGCCGATATCGAGGCCGCCAAGGGCATCCAGCGCCATGGTCTGATCCTCTCGCTCCTGACCCGCCTCAAGCAGGTTTGCAACCATCCGGCCCATTATGCCAAGGAAGCCAAACTGACAACGAAGCACCGTTCGGGCAAGTTGCGCCGCTTGCAAGCCCTGCTCGAAGAGGTGATCGCGGAGGGCGATCGCGCCCTGCTCTTCACCCAGTTCACGGCCTGGGGCAAGCTGCTCAAGCCCTACCTCGCCCAGCAACTCGACACGGACGTGCTCTTCCTCCACGGCGGCACGAAGCGGGAGCAACGCCAAGAGATGATTGACCTGTTCCAAAACGACCCCGATGGGCCACAGCTCTTTTTGCTCTCCCTCAAGGCGGGGGGCACGGGGTTAAATCTGACACGGGCGAATCATGTCTTTCACATCGATCGCTGGTGGAACCCGGCGGTGGAAAACCAGGCGACCGATCGCGCCTTTCGGATTGGTCAGCAGCGTAATGTCCAGGTGCATAAGTTTGTCTGCACAGGGACGTTGGAGGAGCGGATCAATGACATCATTGAGAGCAAGAAGCAGCTTGCAGAGCAGACGGTGGATGCGGGGGAACAATGGCTGACGGAGATGGATACGGATCAGCTGCGATCGTTGTTGACCTTGGATGTGAATAGCGTGATGGAGAATGAAGCGGAGGGGTAAGGGATGCAGCTTGAGCAGGATAGTTACCACCACAACTTAGCGTATTATCGAGCTTGGAGTAAGGCAACTTCTCAGAATAAATCTACCACCCAAGGCTGAGATGGTGCGTTACGGCTATCGCCTAACAGCACCCTACGAGGTACATTCTTTTTGGCAAATCTCCTAATGCGATCGATACGTCCTGGGAAGAGGGGCGAGATGTCCGTTTAGAGCAAGACCATGCTCGACCTCGAAGAATGGCGCACCTGATGCTTGGTAGACAATGGCGACTCGAAAACCCAGGGCAAGAAAAAGTGGGTATGGTACAGAGGAAAGCAAAGCCTTTGCCAAGCGCATGATATAGCGAAGGAGAAACTCGGCTAGTACATCGCTGCTATATAAAGATGCGGAATCACCTGCTCAATGGGCGGAGGCTGAAGAAGCGCAAGCTAGCAAGCAGAGAGAGGGCAAGATAGTTAGGAATCGTGAAGGGTGCGTTGCCCATGAGGCGAAGATTGCGACTTTTGCAAACGGTTCTAAGCACTGATATCGCTGCTCTAGAGAGCTAGCTCACTCTCTTTCCCCAACTCTCTACAGCATCCTTCTCGTAACCGCTTCAGCCTTTCTGAACTGCTCTTTTATGAGCCCATTAGCTGTCAGCCTTAGCGAAAAACTAACAAGATTCCAAAATAAAACCTGCTTCGATCCAGCAACAAGCAAGAGCGTGGGAGGGATGTTTTTTGGAAATATTCAATTGAGTGAATTTGATGCTTTCCTGAGATCGGAGGTCATCTTTTTTGATGAACTCAAGTTGAGTTCGATTTCAGGTGAGAATGAAGACGTTCTATGGTTTGAAAATTGATAAGATGAATTATTGAGTTTATAGGGATGGGATCTACAGCTTGTGGAGTGATGCCACGTGATTGTAGGGTCTGGGCGATCGCACATCCAGCCATTGCAACTAACCTAATATTAACTGAATTGACTTCGGGCGAATGACAGAAAAGCGATCGGCTAATTGTCTGAGTTTGAGATCACAGTCAGAAAAAGACCCAGATCACACTCACAGTTGTGCAATTACCACCTGCACAACTGTGCGATTGTCATAGCAGTTCATCGGGAGCGAGGGCAACAGTAGCTGTATTGATCTCTACAATAGTAAATACATTCCTCCTTCTGGTCGGGAGGAACGTAAACGTTGTTGACTTTAGCGACCTTGCAAAGTAAGAATTGTTAATTGGCAAGTTGCAAATCTATCGCATTGTCGCTATAATCAAGATTCAATAAGTGATTGCGCAGTTTGGCTTAGAAAGATGTGCGTAATGGCGGTAGTCTCCAATGAAGTCTTTGAAGGGGTTTGGTCTTGAATCAAACCCCTTCAGAAAATTAGCCCAAGGGATGGTTCTTTACTGAACATCATCCGAGCAAGAGATTGCCCTTAGCTAATTGCATTGGTTGGGTACGGCCGCTTTTATCTGCATCTTCAAAATTCTGTCCCTCGGAAGATGTCTGATCCGCCAAAGCCTAGCAACCCAGATCTTACATAGAGCCCATCAGACATTACTCTTATTCAACTTCTCACTCATGACGAAAAACGTTAACCCAAAATCACTTCAAAACCTAACCCATGAGGGGCGACCCTACCTCTATGGCGAGAAAAAGAAGCGCCATAGCATCTCGGTCACCCAATCGGGTTGGGAGCAGTTTCGGAAACTGAGTAAGAAGTTTGGCTGCGATAGTACATCCGACTTTGTAGAAAAATTGGCCCGTCAACACCTTGTTGTGACCCGCAATGTGGATGGCAAGACCGCAGCGGTGGAATCAAAGGCTGATGAAGCTCGCAAGCTCGTGCAACAGCTTTCTCAACTGCTAGATGATTAGACGAACCTCTGTCATATCGTTGTTCAACTTCAAACTTGATTAAAAAGCGAGTATAGCCTACCCGCTTTAGTCGTAATTGGAGGATTAAGTCTCCCCTTCGTCCTTACGCCGCCAAAATTTGTTCATCCAGACTGAAGTCCACTGCTGTCTTGTCTCGGCCCGACGGGAGATAATCCTGCTCAAAGGAGTTTTTGAGTCCCTGAACCAAGTCAAACTTTGGTGTCCAACCGAGGTCAGCTTGGGCCTTTTGAATATCCGTGAAGAAATGCTGTACTCGCAGGGGGAAGGCTTTGCGCTTACCGAAGTCAAAGGCTTTGGGGTCGAAGTGAACGAGGTTTAGGCGGCTGGGATCTTTCCCGGCGGCCTCAGCGCAGGCTCGCGCCAGACCATTGAAGGTGATGTAGCGATCGCCGCTGATGTTGTAAACCTCGCCCTTGGCGGTTTCATTGCCCAGCACCTTGACCATGGCAGCAGCTAAATCGTCCACATGGCCCAGTTGGGTGATCATCATGCCGTTGCCCGGAATGGGGATGGGGCGATCGCGGACAATCCGGTCAAAAAACCAGGCTTCCACATCGTTGTAGTTGCCGGGGCCATAGATATACACCGGACGGACGGAAGTCCAGGGTAAGCCCGCTGCTGCGAGATAGGCTTCCGTGGCGAATTTGCCCTTATGGCGGCTATTGGGATCAACCGCATCCTCTTCCTGGTGGGGCAGTTGATCCGACTGGAGATAAACCCCGGCAGAACTGACGTAGACGAAATGCTGGAGCTGCCCCCGGAACAAGTCCGCGAGGGGTTGGGTATCGCCTTGCTCCCGACCGCTGTTGTCGAAAATGGCGTCAAACTTCTGGCCCTGGAGTTTGGCAACGAGGTCATGGGTCTCTTTACGATCGCCGTGGATCTGAGTCACACCGGCCACGGGCGCGGGTCGGTTGCCCCGGTTGAAGAGCACGACCTCATGACCAAGGGGAACCAGTTGTTGAGTGAGGGCAACCCCGATAAAGCGAGTTCCCCCCATCACTAAAATCCGCATGATTGATTCTTAAAGGACTATTTGAGGATAAGCGATCGCATTGTACCGCTTGCGGTGGCGTTTCTTAGCGGCATTGATGTGGATCCGACAGGGCTAAACCTTAAGAAAAGTCGGGTTTTCTGGCAGCGGGCTCAGGGCTTGATTAGGATGCAACAGTATTTTCTCAGGCGCAATTATTATGTTGGGCAGGTTGAGTTACTCGCTGCGGCTGGTCTTGTTGCTGGCCGTATTCATGCTTGGCTGTGGCGGCATTGCTGTGTTTGGCTGGTTTGCCTTGGTTGACAATACGGCGCTCAACCAGGCTGATGCGGAATTTCTGCGCCTGATTGATGCCGGGAGTGATTTACCGACCCTGTTTGTTGCGGAGTCCCGCCAGCGCATCCACCGCATCAACCTCTTTGCCGAGGGCGTTTGGACGCTGCAATGTGCCGTTTTTGCGGCGATCGGTTTGCACGGGCTTTGTACGATCGCCCCAGGTAGAGGACGTTAAATCTAAGAGCGTTAAGTCTAAGAGTACTCCTTGAAAATAATTATCCCAAGGCAGGCGGGACGCCTGCGCTA
>JBMYQW010000104.1:0-13452 GCA_049601735.1 Spirulinaceae cyanobacterium | reverse complement strand
TCGGCGTCGGAAGCGCTAGTTCCCAGCGATCCGGAGGCGCCCGATATTCAGTTCTGATTCTTGCGGTTCGGATCGCGGCGTTATAAAGTCAAGTCTGCCTCCCCAGCGTCATCGGCTCGGGAGGCTATTTTTTAGGGATTGAAGGCTTACACCACTACTTCCACTCGGGATGATCGCTCTCTAAACCAAACGCACCCAGTTCATTGATTTTATGAATCATCTGGATCAGCCGCGCCGCATCCTTTTGATTAAACGCCAAGACCAAGCGCGGCATTGCTTCCGTTTCATCACCCTGCTCTTCCGGTAAGGCGGCACTCGGGACGATCGCCCCCCCACTGAGCAAATCGCTAAACTCCCGATTGAGAAATTCAACTGCGCTCTGGGGCAGCGCCGTTTTCAGTCGCAGTACCAACTGATCGCCCACATAGCGACTGGAATGGTACACCCGATAGAAGTGATTGATCACCCCACAGGCGACACCCAGATCATCGGTGATCGTATAGATACTCGGATCATCCGGGCTAATTAAGCTCTCTCGCAGCAAATGCTCCCGAATATGGGCATCCAGGGAGCCCCAATAGTCACTCCCCGGCTCATTGATAAAGACCACCGGAGCCGGGCCGTATTTGCCCGTTTGCAGCAGTGTCAGGCTCTCAAAGGCTTCATCTAAGGTGCCAAAACCACCGGGAAAGAGGGCGATCGCATCACTCTCGCGCAGGAAAAAGAGCTTGCGAGTGAAGAAATATTTAAACGACGCCAGCTTTTCATCCCCCGCAATAAATTCATTCGCCCCCTGCTCAAAGGGCAACTTGATATTGAGCCCAAACGAATGTTCTCGCCCCGCGCCCTCATTACCCGCCGCCATAATGCCATCGCCCGCGCCTGTGATCACCATAAAGCCCTGCTCGGTCATGCGTTGGGCAAAGTCCACAGCCATCCGGTAAATCGGTTTGTCCGCCGGGGTGCGGGCCGAGCCAAAAATGCTCACCTTACGAATATGGCGATAGGGATGAAACAGCTCAATGCCCCGTTCCATATCTTCGAGCGCAGCCGCGATAATTTTCCAATCGAGGCGTTCAATGTCGGCTTGGGCTAGGCGCTCCAGTACAGCGTGCGATCGCCCGATATATTTCCCGACATGATTAGGGTGAGGATGCTCGGTAAGGATATCTTTTGCATTCGTGTCGTTCATCAATGCCCCGTTAATGCCCTGTCAACTTCACCGCGCCGATACCGCCAAAATACAGCCCCAACACCGCACTGGCCAACAGCGACTGCGTGACTGGATCGGTCGAAGGTGTGAGCACCGCCCCTAAGACCACGGCAATCAAAATTACATAGCGCCAGCTCTTGAGCATTTGCCCGGAAGAGATAATGCCCAAGGAGCCCAAGATCAGTTGCAGCACCGGAACTTGAAACACAAGCCCGGTGCAAAACATCAGCAGCAGAATAAATTCAAAGTAGCGATCGATCGACCAGGCCTGTTCTACTACATCCGCGCCGTAGGTCACGAAAAAGCGTAATGCTGCGGGGGTCAACACCCAGTAGGAAAACGCCAGCCCGGCAAAAAACAACACCGCCGAGCCCAAAACCGCTGGCCCGAGCAAACGCCGCTCCCGCCGGGTCAAACCGGGCAGGACGAACTGAATAATCTGGTAGAGCACGTAGGGGCTGGCGACGATCAAGCCGCTGTAACCCGCCACTTTCATCGAAACGAAGAAAAACTCCCCCGGCGCAAGCTGCAAGAGCTTGACATTGCCTGCCGGGACTGCAAGCCATTCCACCAAGGGACGCACCCCGACAAAGCAGCCGACAATCCCCAAAATGATCGCCCCCAAAGACCAAAAGATGCGGGTGCGTAACTCGTCAAGATGGTCAAACAGCGACATCTCCACATCATCGGGTACTTCGTTGAGATAGGTATCCGGTACGGGATTAGTCGGTGGGTCTTGGGTCTGGGTCATGGGTACAGGCACAAAGAATTCACACTATTGTATCGGATTGCTTTGGCGGCATTGGGACTAGCGGCATGGAGTTGGCGGCGGAGGCGCGATCGCCCCGCTCCCGGATCGATTCACCCCCAACTCTCGCTGAAGTTGCGTACAGTGGGAGCAGCGTTATTGCTAAAGGCAGTAAGGATGAAGGGCTTTGCCCGTGCGGAGCAGGCAGACCTAAAGCCACTCTGGATCAGCGTTTGAATTTCTGGGACTGTTCTAACCAATCGGCTGACTGCTCAAGTACTCTCAAACATACTTTCAAATTCCCCATGCGTATTGCGATCGCCCTCCTGGGTGGAATGTTACTCCCGAGCCTCGGGCAACCCGTTCTAGCTCAGACTGAATCCGCTGGGTCTATACCCAGAACCCAATATCCCGCAGGGCAGGGAAACCCAGCCCCTACAAACGACCGTTCTAAACAAGCTGAACCGACACCTGAGGCCATACCCTCTAGCGGAATCGACGCCGAGGCATTAATCGAACATCTCCAGAGCATCAATGCTCGGATGTATGGCGCTTATTGGTGTCCCCATTGCCATGAGCAGCGGGCTTTGTTTGGGGAGAGTGAGTCCGGGGAGGACGATCGCCTCGTGGATGCTGAAATCTATGTGGAATGCGCCAAGGGCGGCCCGACTCGCGCCACGCCTTGGCTTTGCCAGCTCTATCGCATCCGGGCTTATCCCACTTGGATTATTGAGGGTGAGGACTATGTGGGCGTTCACAGTTTGGCGGAGCTGGCGGAGATTTCCGGATTTAACGCAGCGGATTGACCTGAGCGAATGACAAAGTGTCTTTTTTACACTATACTAGGGGTCAACTCCCTCTCGCATCGCTATCCCATGGAGAAAAACGATCGCGCTCAGACCGCGACCCCCCTGCTACGGTGGGCAATGCTGCCGACCCTACGCAACGACCGGATTAAATTTTCAACCTTCATTTCAGGGGGGTGACGCCCCAAGCGGTTGGGCCTAGCCCCTTCACCCTAGCCCCTTCACCCTTCTGCCTGCTCCGCACGAGCAAAGCTCTACATCCTTCCGCCTGCTCCGCACGAGCAAAGCTCTACATCCTTCCACCTTCATCCTTCCCTATGTCCCCCTTTCAATGGGCCGCCGCCTCTGTGCAGGGGCGGGGTCATCGCCGCCTAGCGCGGAATAATCAAGACGCGGTTGCCGTGAGCAGCAGCGACGAGCATCTCATTGCCCTGGTTTGTGATGGCTGCGGCAGCGGCGCTCACAGCGAAGTGGGTGCCAAGCTGGGCGTGAAGTTGCTGCAACGGGTGCTCACGGCCAACCTTTTTTTGTACCCGACACCGGACTTTTGGTCGGCGGTGCGATCGCACCTCCTGAGTCAGCTTAAACAGTTGATTAACCGCCTCGACGAAGACGCGGCGGCGATGATTAGTGACTACTTTCTGTTCACGATCGTGGGGGCGATCCTGACGCCAGCGGAAACGACGGTGTTTGCGATCGGCGATGGCGTGGTGGCGGTCAATGGCGAGATTCAAACTTGGAACTACCCCGATAACGCGCCGCCCTATCTAGCTTACGGGCTCTGGCAGCCCCAATGCAGCGAATGGGATTGGCAGTTTCTGCACCAGGGCCCCACGGCGGAGATTCAGAGCCTGCTCGTGGGTACAGATGGGGTGCAGGATTTGCTGAATTTTGGCGATCGCTCCCTGCCTGGCAAAACCGAACCCGTGGGGGAACTGGCGCAGTTTTGGCAAGACGATCGCTACTTCAAAAACCCGGATCAACTGCGCCGCCGCCTGAGCGTGATCAACCGGGATGTGCAGACGCCGAGCCAGCAGCCGGGTTTGCTGAGTGATGATACCAGCTTGGTCGTGATTCGGCGGCGGCCAGAGGGGGCGTAAATGGACGTTTACATCAATAACAAACGTATTGCCCTCAAACCCAAAAACGCGATCGGCAAAGGCGGCGAAGCCGATGTGTTTCGCTGGGGCCAGCAGCAGGTGATCAAATGCTTCAAGCCGCCCAGCCATCCGGACTACGCCCATTCCCCTGCCGAGCAGCAAGGGGCGCGTGAGCGGTTGGCCGAGCATCAGCAGAAGTTGCGCCAGTTTCCGGCGAATTTGCCGACACGGGCGATCGCCCCCCAAACCCTGGCCCACGACCAACGCGGGCAGCAAGTTCTAGGCTATGCCATGCCCCTAGTGACAGGTGCAGAACCGTTGCTGCGCTACAGCCAGCCCAATTTCCGGCGGGGACGGATCGGCAATGGCATGGTGGTGGGGATTTTCCAGGATTTGCACCAGACAATACTCCAGCTCCACCGGGCGGGGATTGTGGTAGGGGACTTCAATGACCTGAATGTGTTAGTCAAAGATACCGCCGCTTATTTTATCGATACGGATTCCTGGCAGTTTGGCGGGTTTCTCTGTCGCGTGTTTACCGCCCAAACGGTCGATCCGCTGCTCTGCGATCCCACCGCCAACGCGCCGCAACTCCAGCAGCCCTACAATAGCAACGCCGACTGGTATGCTTTCACGGTGCTATTGATGCAATGCCTGCTCTACGTGCATCCCTATGGGGGAATTTACAAACCATCACCACCAAAGCCCAAAGTGCCCCAGGCGGCGCGATCGCTCCACCGAATCACGGTCTTTAACCCAGCGGTGAAATATCCCAAACCCGCCACGCCCTACGCGGTGCTGCCGGATGATCTGCTGCAATATTTTCACCAGGTCTTTGAGCAAGATCGCCGGGGCGTGATGCCGCGATCGCTCCTCGACGCGCTCACCTGGCAGACTTGCCCTAGCTGTGGTGTGGAGCATGGGCGATCGGCCTGTCCCCTCTGTCAGGAAGTTAGCATTACGGTGGGTCAAGTTCCCACGGTGGAGACGGTTCATGGCCAAGTCACGGCCCAGACGGTGCTCCAGACCCGAGGACAGATTCTGGCGGCGATCGTGGATACGCAATTGCGTTATCTCTACCATGAAGCCGGGGAATTCAAACGGGAAGACGGCAGCGTTGTTCTCGCGGGCCAGCGAGAGCCCCAGATGCGTTATCTGCTCCAGGGTGCAGCCACGATCTTGGCGAAAGACCAACAGGCAATTACGCTCACACCGGGCCAAGGGCCGGAACGGTTGGCGGTGGATGTCTGCGAAGCTCTCGCTCAGATCGTCAGCAATGGCGAGCGTCGCTATTGGCTGCACAATGGCCAACTGCTGCGGGAGGGGCAGCTCGGTTCGGACTACATCGGTGATGTGTTGCCGGGACAGACGCGCATCTGGGTCGGGCCGACGTTTGGCTTGGGCTTTTATCGGGCGGGGACGCTCTCGGTCGTGTTTGTTTTTGATGCGTTGCGGCCAGGGCTCAACGATCGCATCCCGCTGCATTTGGGGGCGGGACAGTTGCTGGATGCGAACTGTCTGTTTAGCCGCGATCGCGCTTGGTTGTTCTGGACGGTGCGATCGCAGGGACAGACAGTGCATCACTGTGCGGTGCTTCAGCCTAATGGTCAGGTGGTGGCGACGTACGAGACGATTCACGGTCAATCAGACTGGCTGGTGAGTTTGCAGGGCCATTTGGCGGTGGGCGCGTTCTTGCTGGTGGCGACGGATGAGGGCGTGGTACGCGTGGAGGTGCATCAGGGGCAGATCAGGGTCGTCAAAACCTTCCCGGATACGGAGCCATTTGTGAGTAGTGAGTCTCTTTTGTTGCCTGCATCCCAGGGGCTTTATGTCGTCAATGCCCAAACGATTCAACAGTTAGCTTTGGGGTAATCTGTGGTCTTTGTAAATCTGCGTGACGACACGATCAAAAAACAGCATCGAAGCCGAGTTCGATATTCACGGCATATTCGCTCTACCAGGATTCCACTTACTTCACCCCTCCCCCATCTGCCCAAACCGCTCCCGCACCTGCTCAACCGTCATCCCCAACGCCTCAGCGACGGCGGCTAAAAATTCATCGTCTGGATGTTCTTTGTGGAAACGGGCCAGGTTTCGGAAAGAAATCCCCAAACCATGTTCATCATTGAATTCGGCAGTGATGATCAGGTCTTGTAAAAAACAATTCCGTGCTTCTGGAAGATCGTCCGTCGCTTCATGGACTTTTCCAAGGTGAAAGTAGGTGCTGGCTTGGCTGTAGCGGTCATTGAATTCGATAAAGATATCGAGAGCCTGTTGGTAGTGCGATCGCGCCTGTTCCCAGTCCCGCAATGCTTCGGCGACCCTGCCGAGCTGGTGGTAGGTGACGGCTTGGCTGTAGCGGTCATCAATTTCTTGCTCGATTTGTAAACATTGCTGATAAAAGCCAGCAGATTCAGTAAATCTGCGAGTTTCGAGGTTGACTGTACCTAAATAGAAAAGATTCGTGGCTTCTTGACGACGATTACTACCGCTTCGAGCTAACTCAAGTGCTTGATTGAATGCAGTAGTTGCTGACTCAAACTCTCGTTCATCGGTGTGAACTTCCCCCAGTTTTGTATAAGCCTTGGTTTTGAGCGATACGTCCTCTTTTTGTTTTGCTAACTCTAGAGTTTGAGTCAAATAATCCCGCGACTTTTTGAACTGACGCCGACTGTAATAAGCCACACCCAACTCATACAAAATCGTGCTGCACGTATTGAGATCGAGCTGGGTTGGTGCTTGCCCCGCCGAGGGTTGATACTCCATTAACAACCGCTCTAGCAGATCAATCCGCTCTTGGGGTTCTGGAATGGTGCGGCTGACTGGGTGCTGATAGGTCTCAATGGCTTGACTGTGCGCCGCTTGGCGAGTCGTTTCTGGCGTTTTGAACGTGAAGACGCCCGAATGCCACGCCCAAAAATCCGGGGCAAAGCGCATCAGCCGCACTACCGCATAGTCCGGCAACACCAACAAAAACGGATGGGGCACATGGAGCTTGTAAGCATCCCGGACAAAGTTCAGGTCTTGCAACACCGGCGGATAGTCCCCCGCTAGCTCTGTACCGATCGCCCGTGCCAGCCCCCGCACCACCAGCACCAACTTCTTGTCTGGCTCCCGCTCCACTTGGGCCAACTGCGCCGTAATCTCATCTCGCAAAAACCGCAACTCTGGCTTATCCCCCACTTCCACCACCACAAACTGCATCTCAGCGCAGCTTGGGTGTTGCGCCAGGGCATCGAGCAACGTCTGCACATCCGGGGGGAAGTTAATTTCCACCAGCCCAAACGTAAACTTCTCCGCGAAGTCCAGAAACGTCAGCAACTCCGCGAAGACCTGGGCATTTGAGCCCAAAAACTGTTGCGCTTCTGGGTTAAGTTCCGGGCGTATTGGCGGCGTTGAGGGCGGCTTGGAAAGCGTCACTGAGTTTCACCAGGGGGTTGGGATAGTTCCAGCGGTTGTCCCCGTTGTATTCCAGCACCGACGTATTGAAGAGCATCAACTGCCCCGTGGCGTCCTTGGTGATGTTTTTATCGAGGCAAACCTGCGCCAGGATGGGGTAATGCTCATTGGGGATTGAGCGCTCAAAGTTAAACCGCTTTTGGTTGATGGCATAAACCACATCCTCTGCTTGGATTTTAGCGTGGCCCTCTGCACTAGCAGTCAGGCAGGCACTGCGCATCAGTTGCATCAACTGGCGCACATGGCCACCGCTGGCTTTAGCCAAAGCCAATAACTGTTCGCGATCGGCGAAAACTGCTTCAACCTCAACTCGTTTTTCAATAATGCTCGCAACCGCGTCAAGGCCCGCCGGATTGTGTTCTAGGTGGCATTGGGTACGATCGAGCTGGTAGATATTGATCATCGGCACAATATGGGGACTGCCAAAGGTATTGTCGAGGTTCTTCGGGGAACAGAGTACCGAAATGGGGACGGTATAAATAATGGTGCAATTGAGGTCTTGGAGCTGCACAGCGTAATTAAAAAATAGATCTTCCCCCACGTTTGGTGGGACGCGATCGAGATTATCAAAAATAACCAAAAACCCTTTAGGGTATTGCACTTTTACCTTTCTGAACGCATCAGCCAGCAGTAAATTCACATCACTCTTTAGCCGTGAGACATCCTTTTGCAACGTTTCCCGGATTAAACGTTTACGTTTGTCTGAGCCCCGGATTTGTGCCAAAAGCTTGACCAGCAACTTAGCAATAAACGGTGCTTCTGCCCCCAATGTTGCTTCCCCAGCCACACTGACTGAGCTTTCCACAGTCCGCTCATCTTCTTTGATCACCTCCTTAAACCAGTTCTCAAAACTTGCTAAAAGCTGGGCATCAAACTTAAGCCCCATTTGGCGTAGGGCAAACTCCACTTGCTTGATGACGATCAGGTACAAGTCGGTGTATTCAACATCATTGATATCGGTTTCCTCATTCACTTCCAGATACACAACCCGGAATTCCTGCTGCCACTGTCGTTCAATTCGCCGCAGTTCCGTACTCTTGCCACAACCCCGATGCCCTGTAAACAGCAGGGTGTCGAACTTTTCCTGAGCTTGGAAGTCCAACTGCCGATTCACACTGTTGATCGCTTTGGTATTGCGGATTCCTGAGAGATCCACATAATAGCGATCGAGACCATCACCCTCTAGGGGGTCAACATCACAGATCTGAAAAGCGGTTTTGAGGGTGGTGGCGCGATCGGCCGTCATGGGCGGTTAATGATGGTAGACATCCCTAATATACCTGCCGATCGCCGCCTGCATTCCCACCAACGCCTCACGTTTGACGCCCCGCCACCACCAACAACTCATGGAAGGGAATGGCGATCGCCGCCGCTAGAATGTTGGCATAGTCTTCATTGACGTAGGGAATCCAGCTCCCTTCCTGACCCTCCACCAACGCATCCCCGAGCGTGGCGATCGCCTTCTGATTCAAGCTCTCTAGGCAGGTTTCGAGCGGACAACGGTTCTCGGTCAAGACCACCTCCAAGCTGATTTCATCATCCAAAATAATTGCATTGAGTGCCTGCCGTTCCGTGGGCGACAACACCCGCACAAAGTCCAGCCATTCGGACGAGAGGGCGTAGAGTTGGTCGTCGGCTGGGGCGTCCGATTGCGCATCCTGTTGCCGCTGCGTCTGGTCTTGAATTTGAGCTTGAATTTGGGTTTTGAGGTCTTGTAGCTCCGTTTGCGCCGCCCCGAGATCATGGTGTTTTTGCTGCACCTGGGCCTCCAGTTGGGTATATTCCGTTTGCAGGGCTTGGTAGTCTTGCTGGAGCGTCTGGTAGCGTTGGTGACCCGCTTCGAGCTGGCTTAGGGTCTGCTGCTGCTGGTGGATCTGCTCCCCGAGTTCGACGTGCTCCCGTTGCAGGGCTTGATAGTCTTGCTGCAAGGCCTGTTGCGCCTGCTGGCGCTGGTCGAGTTCGGCGAGGGTCTGTTGCTTTTGGGCGATCGCTTGGTCGAGTTGTTCCTGCTCGGTCTGGAGGGCTTGGGTTTGTTGGGGCAGAGCTTGGGCCCGCTGCGCGTGGGTTTCGAGCTGGTTCTGGAGCTGGGCGAGTCGGGTCTCCCGCTGCTGGAGTTGGTTTTGGCTGGCTTGCTCCCGGTCTTGCAGACCTTGCACCGACTGCTGAAGCTGGTTTTGCTCCTGCTGTAAGCTGGCGATCGTGGTGTGGAGTTGCTGCACCTGGATCGTCAGTTGATCTTTGCGCTCCCGGAGCGGCTGGAGCTGCTGGTGGATCGCTTCGCGGCGTTCTTCTTGATCGAGAATTTCGGTTTGGATTTGCTCCAGGGCCGCTTGGAGTTGCTGGAGTTGTTGCGCCTGCTGTTGGGTTGGCTGTTGAGCGGGTTGCGCCTGGGCCGGTTGCTGCGGCCATTGCTCGGCCGGATCGAGCATCACGGTTCCGTTAGCCGGACGCGATTGAATCGTGTCCCAGTTAGGATTGCTCAGTTTTAGCGTCCCCAGGTGCTGCTGACGATTTTGGCGGAGGGTTTGTACCAGCTCGTCGTGGTGCTGGTTGAGCTTGGCAATGGTGTTGAAGAGGCGATCGCGCCGTATGTTGAGATCTTGTAGTTCAGCCTGAAGCGTGTCGCGCTGAATTTGATCCGCTTGCAGCGCCTGGCGAATCTGCTGGTGCTTGTGCTGGATCGCCCGCAACTGCTGGTGTCGCTGCTGACGATGGCGGCGATCGCTGCCCGACTGTTGCACCCTGGTGCTGACCACGCAGACATAGCCGACCGGAATTGCTGCAATGCCCGTGAAGACCGCAGGCGACCAAGCCCGATGCAACACCAACCCTAATCCCGTCCCCACCCCAAAGGCCAGAGCACTGGTAATAAGTTGATGCACAAACTGCTTTCTGAGCGATCCCATAATGCGTTTCCGATTTCTGCGCTGGCCGGTGTAGGTGATTGCCCAGCGTCGTTAGCAAGTCTGTTTCAGGGTATCACCCTCTTCTACCCGCAATTGTAGGGCGGCTCACTGATCGGCAAGGGACTTCTGCGACGATGCTGTTTCTGTGCTTTTCGAAACCTTCCTAATCTGACCCCTCCTGCTGCACCAACGCCGCTAAAAACTCATTCACCGCATCAAACTGATCGTGATACGTGATGTAGCGACTCAGCAACGGGAGATCTAAATTCGGCAATCGTTGGCTCTGGCCGCGTCGCTGGTAGCCAGCATCGGTCAGCACGTATATCTGCAATACCCCATCTTCCCAGAACCAGACTTCTGGCACCATCAGCCGTTGGTAGAGCTTGAGTTTATCTACCCCCCCGCTGGTGAAAATGACCTCGATCGCCAGATCAGGAACCGTTTTTTTGGTCTCTAAGCTATAGCATTCGTCCGGTTCTTTCCGTGCCTGTTGTGCTTCGCTGCCCAGCGTCGGGCTGCCCTGAGCATAAAAACGAATGCCACTCACCCGTAGATAGGCTTCGAGCAACACCGCGATCGTCTTTTTGTACGCTTCATGATCAAAACTGTTGGTCATAATGTCGAGGCTGCCATCAAGATAGGCAAACCGGATGCCTGCGATCGCATCAAAGGCATGAGTAATGGTTTGGAATTGCCGCCAACTCACCGCCGAAAAGGTGAGGCAGCGATCGCCCGGTAGGGAGAGGGTGAGATTCATCGTTAGATCAGGCAAGGCTAACTTAACTTTGGAATTGAACTTCTTCAGTCTGGTGGGATTTCGACTCGTTCAGCCGCCGCCAACGCCAGGGCAGCAACGCAAGCTGTAAAATCACCATGGTTTAAATTATAGGTATTGAACAAATCGACGATGTATTCAACCCCTTGATAGAGTCCTTGGTAATAGTCGGGGGAATGACCATCCTGAATTTTCTGACGCGCTTGAACGAGTGCCTCATTAGAAACCCATTCGTAGAGTAGCGATAGTTCATCCCTAGATATCATTGGTTCTATAGTTTGTGGGTAACAGTTTGCTTGTTTTTCTCGCTCCTCAGCAAACAGTCCGGATTTTAAGCCGATGGAGATGTAGACCAAGCCCGCATCTTGCCCGGATTCATCAAACCGTAGGGGTCAACGCGTCGCTTAAAGGCCAGTTGCGCCGGGTTTTCATGACCGCTGCCGCCGCCCTCGATCGTGTAGTCATGGGGGTTGGCGATCGACGCGCCCTGAGCATTGTGATCGTCAATGATTTCATTTAAACGGGCTTCGCTGGTGTAATGCACCAGCGGTAGACCCGCCGGAATTACATGACCGCCCACCCGTAAAAATTCCAGATGAAACTCCAACTCATCTCCGAAATGGTGATAAAGCTCAAGGGCGCGATCGCAACTCCAGTAAAACACCTGCAAATAGGTAAGCTTGGGGTTCACATTCCGGGCATGGAGCGTCGTATGGTTCCAGGTGAATTCCCCTAGGCTTGTGCCTTTGCTGGCTTCTGCTGCGTTTTTTTGATACGTAACTGTACCACCCGCTTCGCGCACCAACTCTTGAAAGGGCTCTAGGGAAGATTCCGCGATCATCAGCAACGCCGCCGCCTGGCCCTCAGGTATAAACTCCTGCAAGCTCGTGAAGTAGCGCGTTGTGGGTGGGGCCATGATGCTGACCAGCTTCTTGATGATGCCCGCCGCATCACTCAGGTGCTGCCCAAACCGGGCTGCCGTCCTAAAGTCGGCAAACGTGACGATCACTTCCGCCCAGGCGTAGGCGGGTGCGAGGGGAATTTCGAGCTGGGTGATAATGCCGTTCGTGCCGTAGGCATGGTTGACCTGCTGCACTGCATCGCCGCGCAGCTCCAGAACCTGGGGCTCGGCTTCGAGCGTCACCACCCGAACGGCATTGAGGTTGCCGCGATCGCTCAACAGCCCATACGTCACCGACCCGAGCCCACAACTGCCACCGCCAATAAAGCCGCCGATCGTGGCGGTGCGATAGGTAGACGGGTACATCCGCAGTTCCCAACCTTGAGGGCGGGCTTGTTTATCCAGCGTCGCCAGTTTCACACCTGGCTCGACGCAAGCCATGCCGGGTTTGATCCAGAGGATCTGGTTCATCAGGGAAAGATCCAGCACCACACCGCCCGCTAAGGGGATGCATTGTCCATAGTTGCCTGTGCCTGCTCCTCGCACTGTCAGGGGAATGCGCTCCCGGACACAGACCCGCGCCACTTGCAGCACTTCGGCTTCGTTGCGCGGCCGAATGATGCGATCGCCCCGTTTATCCGCCAGTTGCGCGGTCAAGATCGGGCTGAAATGGTAATAGTCGAGGGAGAGTTTGGCCACCTGCTGCGGGTCGCTGATTTGATCCAGGTGAGCCAGATCTTGGTCAATGGCGGTCAGTTGTTGGGCAGAAAGGGACATTTTTGAAGGATGAGCGAGGAAGGATGAAGCAAACCTTGGCGGGCAAGATGCCCGCGCCACGGGAAATTCAACCAATCAACCGTAGCGCAGGCGTCCCGCCTGCCACCGAATCAGGGATGGGAGAATGAGCCAGGTAGGGGGCATAATCTCTAGAGTAGAATGTATCCCCTAAACCCTTTGTATCTATTTATTTTCGCTCCATGACCGCAACCACTCAACCCAGCGCCGCTGAACTGGCGGCGATCGATGACCAACTCTCGAAACGCTTCATTGAACTCGATCCCGAAGGCTATTACATTATTTTTCTCGATCGCCCAGCAGGTCTCATTTGTGCATCTCATTACACCAACACGATCAGCGAGAAGGGTCTCGCCCTTGACCCGGAGACAGGGGAGCCGATTCCGGTGCGGGGCAAGGTTGAGCGCAAGCCGACGCAGGTTTACACCGGACGGACGGCCAAGGAGTTGGGCATGAAGCTGACCGAGGGCGAGAACCCTGCGCCCCTGTCTTACTTCGACCATGCGCTTTACCTAGGTCGTGAACTGGTGCGGGCGGAGTTAGCATTGATCAGCGGCGATGAGTATGTGCAGGATTAAGACTCACGCTATCCCCCAGCCCCCGCGTCTGCACATATTCTGTAGGAGAGGGTTTGAAACCATCCGTGTGAACTTAAGCGCAAAATTCTTTATTCCCAAGGCTTCCGTGGCGGCCAACACCCGACCCACCCCGGTCGTCGCTACGCGAGACCGCCCCTCCCGAGAGGGGAT
>JBMYQW010000103.1:0-13454 GCA_049601735.1 Spirulinaceae cyanobacterium | reverse complement strand
ACGTCATCGTAAGATTCATTGAAAAAGTTGTGGAGGGAGTAGAACTCTGAACCTTCCACCACAAAATGGTGCTTCTGGTATTGCAAATAGAGGCTCTGGAAGCTCGCCAACAAAACGTTGAGTCCTTCGCAGACCGGGGCAGTCACATTTTTTTCGAGCAAAATGGGGTTATCGGCAACGTCACCAAAGGTTTGAACAAGGCCGTTAGCAGTGGGCATGGCAGGATCTCCTGGATGGGGTCGTGGGCTGGTTGAAGTCAACAACTATCAGTTATTGACGAATAGCCTGATTATAGAGAGCAATTCCAGCAGGATGCAAATCGGCTCAAACCCACTAATGACAATAAATAGCAAGGTTGGAGCAGCTGCGAATCTTGTTCAACAAGGCTATTTTGTTGACAGTGAGAGCGCCTACCTGCGTCACTCCATTCGCAGGTAGGCTACTTGTTGAGAAATATTGTCATTTTTGGGTGCAGCAGATTATACTAATTCTCAAATCACGCAATGGGCAACTCAAGCCGCTGACATCACTTTGATTCTTTTTAATGGCGTCGTCAGCATTACTCCGATCGAGTTCTATCGATCCAGAATCACCAGGATGTTGAACATTGCGAATCTGTCTTTACTTCACTCACTGCTTATCCTTTGCTGCCATGATGCACCCCCCTGCTGATACCGAGCCTTGTCAACTGATTTTGGAGTTGTCGTTGATCGGAAGCAATCGCTGGTTTATGTATCGTCGTCTCCAGGAACTCGATATTCCCTGCACCTGCCAGCCCCACCGCCCCATTCGTGTTCACTGTCGGAGCGTTCTCGATGCGGTGCAATGTTGGAGCATTGCCCAGCGGCTGACCCAACCCCGCTATGACCTTGCCCAAACGCTTGAAGCCTGTTGGCAGATGCCCTCGGCCTCTTCTACTGTTAGTTCTTCTCAATAATGATTGAGTGATTAAATTTTTTAGTTATGAGCGATCGCAACAGCCCCTTTCAACTCACCGGCCAACTCATTGACATTGTTTGGAAGGATGGCCATATCCCGAAATATCTCAAGCTCATGGTGGAGCAGCAGGAGCTTTGGATTAAAATCCCCAAGTCCCTGCGTGGCAAAATTGACCCCCAACTCACGACCAGAAGCTGGGTACAGGTGACGGGAACGTTTAAGCGTGCCAAGAAAACGGGCATTCTCAAGCTCAAGGCCGAAACCGTTGAACTTGTCAGCGCAGCGGGCTGTGCGGCCCTCAAGCCCAAAAAGAGCAATAATATTGCCACCATCCTGGTTTGCCAAAAGTCGAGCTGCCGCAAGCGTGGCGCCGATCATGTTTGTGAGCGGCTTGAGGCAACGGTGGAGCAGGCCGGGTTAACGGAGCAGGTCAAGATCCAGAAAACGGGATGCCTCAAGCAATGTAAGCATGGCCCTAATCTGGTGTTTCTCCCGGACAAGGCGAAGTACCGTCGCGTCAAGGCGAATGAAATTACCCCGCTGCTGCAAAAGCACGTAGCGGCGCGGGCGTAATTGCCAAGACACCTGTATATCACAATGCAGTAGGGGCAGATTGCAAATCTGCCCCTATATTACATTCTTGGGCTTTGCTTTCTGGATGGGATATCAACCCCTGTCTCTTTGCCCAAAGTGAGCGACGAGCTACGCTTCGTAGCTCGTCGCTGCAAAAGAGCCCTCAATGCTTATCGCGTAGATGTTTGACCACGGAGGACGGGGTTTACGCCGTGGTCAATGGTTTCCCCAAGGTGTTGTCAATGGTCAATGCCTTGGGTTTCATTTGTCTGATCTGAGTTGCGATCCCTTCAGCCCCCTCATCGGTGAGGTCTTCAACGTAGCCAGGGCGAGCTGCTAGAGCTTCCTGCTCCGTCAGAAACGGCCCGAAATAATAGGTGTAAGCGGGAACAGTGGTTTTGACTTCAACCCAATAGGCTTGGCCCATAGCTTCCATCAATGTCAGCCAAATTTCTTTCATATTTTTTCCCAGAGCGCGTGCCTGATTTGAACAGCGAGGGGGACTGCCCCTCCTTTACATTATTTAATAGTTGCTAATTTCCCTTTATTTATACTGTGTCTGCCGATTTTTTGGAAGTCTCTTGTGACACAGTTTCTTGACGAAGGTTCCGCTTTAGCAGGTCATTGCACGGTGAGGCATGACGGCGCGATCGCTGATGATTAGAGCGTTCCAGCGTCTAGACTCCCCCCTGATTGGCTGCTCCCCCAAACTGTCGCTGGCGAAAGACCTCATACAACACCATCGCCGTGGCAACCGAGGCATTGAGGCTGGGTGTTTGTCCAGCCAGGGGAATTGACACCAGCACATCACACCCTTCGCGGGTCAGGCGACTGAGCCCTTCTCCTTCTGCACCCATGACTAGGGCGATCGCCCCCCCGGTAAAGTCAGCCTGAGGCAGTGGGTTGGCGGCGTCTGCGTCTGTGCCGTAGAGCCAAAAGCCGTATTGTTTGAGTTGTTCGAGGGCACGCGACAAATTGACCACCCGCGCGACAGGAAGTGTTTCGAGTGCGCCAGCCGCCACCTTCATTACTGTTGAGGTGATGCTGGCCGCTCGTCGCTGGGGAATGACCGCACCCTGGGCGCCCATGGCTTCAGCGGTACGCAACATGGCACCGAGGTTGTGCGGATCGTTAATTCCATCCGCCACAAGCAAGACGGGCGTCTCGGTTTGGCGAACGGCATGGTCAATCAAGGTTTCTAAATCCCAATAGTCGTAGGGTGCAACTTGTGCCGCAATGCCCTGGTGGTTGCCCCCTTGAGTGAGCTGATCCAAGCGCCGCATGGAGACCTCATCAATGACCGCTCCCTGCGCTTTAGCGGTTTGCAATAGCGGCACAAAGCGTCCATCCTGACGGGTCTTGCTGGTCAGCCAGAGCCGTTGGGGTGGGCGATCGCCCTTGAGTGCCGCTAGCACCGAATGGCGGCCATAAACCAGATCATCACGCGACATGAAGTTGAAGGATGAAGGATGAGAACAGAAGGCAGAAGGGGGAATTTCTCATAAGCTGACTGCTACGGGGTAATGTAGGGTGGGCATCGCCCAACCATTCAGGGTTTTGTTGACTGAGCAACCCTAGCCGATGGATGCGTCAGGTCTTGGTACGGGTCAGCCGCTCGCTTACTGCCAGTCACTTTACCTTGCCATTGATAGGCCGCCAACGACAGCCGCCCTTGGGCATCAAATTCGATGCCTTCTTGCTGGAGTAGCTGATATTGATAGTCATCGCTACCGTAACGGTGGGGGGAATGGGAGACTTGCCCCCGCGCATTGACGACCCGATGCCAGGGCAGGGCGAGAGCCTCTGTGACGCGATAGAGGGCATAACCCACCAAACGCGCTTGACCCCCGTAGCCCGCTAGAGCGGCCACTTGCCCGTAGGTTGCCACCTGCCCCTCCGGGATTTGACGGACGATGTCGTAGATGCGATCGTAAGCAGTCATCGCCCTAAGCAAAATCTACTTGAATGATCATATCGTTGTAGTCAAAGTCGCCACCACCAGAGAGGTCTTCAAAGCCAAAGAGATTATTGCCCAGTAAGAGTAAGTGATCTTGACCATCGGCGTTGGCTTCGGTGTAGGTGAAATAAGCCGTGCCACCCCCGCTCAAGAAATCTTCAATTGTGCTATCGACCACAATGAAGGGCGCATACAAGCCTGCATCAAGGCTCACTCCCGAGACCGTCGTGGATTGCTGGTTCCCCACCGCCAAACTCAAACCTGTGACCCGACTTTCAATCGCCGTTTGGGCATAGCTCGCATCACCTGGGGCTACGCCGCCCACTGTCCCTGATGCATCATCGATCTTGTAGAGACCGACCACATTGTTGAAAGAAGCCTCACGATACAGGGTGAAGCTGCCGGTTGCAGCGTCACTGAGGGCAATGATTTCAGCACCACCATTGAACTGTGTCGTTGCCGTTTCTCCAGTCCCGATGCTGTCGAAAGCGGCATCACCCGTTTGCGAGATGCTTAAGTCTAATTCACTCGAACCGTTGCCATCGCCATCTACACTCAACGTCCAGACACCGCTGCCACTGCTAGTTTCGGTCGCTGTGACTTGGCTGGCATTGACGGTGGTGGTGGTGCCACCGCTGAATAAGTCAAAAGAAAGAGTAAAGCTCTGCCCCTGATTCAACAAGTCAGTATTTTCCAAAATAAACGTGCGTTGGGTTAGGGCGCTATTACTGGCAAACGCACTCGGTTGTAGCTGATTGGGTAAAACCGAAAAGAGCGAGATTGAATCAGCATTTTCCGGAATCAAGCTGACATTGGTAATCTGAGTCGTTTGGTTGCTACTAATCTGGATTGCCAGGTCAGCCCCATTCGCTTCGTTGCCGAAGATAAACTCACCGCCTGAAGAATGGGTGAGGGTTTCGGGGCCATTTTCAAAGAAGGTAATGATCTGACCATTGCCTTCTGCTCCAAAGAAGGCTTCTGTGTCCCCGTCGTTATCAATATCGACAAACGTGGGTGCGGAGCGTCCCGTACTTAAGGGACTACTGCTGCTGAAAGGATTGTCTGCGGAATTTTCGACCAGACTGGGGGCAAGGGCTGTACCCTGGTTCTCAAAGTAGCGGATACTGCCATCGCCATTGACAATAAAGGCGTCGTACAGTCCATCGTCGTCAAGCTGGGCGAAGTTGACCGTCACTCGATTCCCCCTCGGATCATCACCTCCCACTGTCAGATCAACAGTACTGAAGGGATTAGAGCCTGCATTCAGTGTAAAAGCAGGAGCGGTCGAAGTCCCTGTGTTTTCGTAATAGTCGATATTGTCGTAATAGCTCAGAAACATATCCAGATCGCCATCCCCATCAATATCCACGAAGACGGGCATGGAGAAGGCACGGGTTGGACTCGCCGAGTTGGATGTGTCTTCGGTAATGTCAATACCAAAGACGGTATTCGAGCCAACCGTATCATTTCCCCCCGTAGTAGCAGCGAAGTTGGGAGTAGTAGCCGAGCCTGTATTTTCGTAGTAGCGCACATTCCCAGCGACACTGCCAGTGAAGAGGTCTAAGTCATCGTCCCCGTCAATATCGACCAGACTCGCAAATGCAGAAAAGTCAAGGATCGGGCTTCCCAGAACCGTCGATCCTAAATCGTCCCCCAAATCGGTGATGACAGAGAACGGATTAGCCCCATTGGGCTGCTCGGTAAAGCTGGGACTACTCACCGAGCCAGTATTCTCGAAATAGCGCAGGGGCGTGGCGTTATTAATATTGCCGACCAGTGCATCGAGATCCCCATCCCCATCCAGGTCGCCAAAGGTGACGTTGGTTATCGCGCCCAAGTTTGATGGCGCGATCAGAGCGGTACTTTCGGTGAAGAGGGTCGCCATGGCTGATGCGGAGGAGGGAATACTTTAATGTAATTGACCAGGTCAATCTGACCCTTATGTTAGCGAGTCTGGGTCGGAATGGGAATATTTAGGGTGTGGGTTTCTGGGGCGAGGGGCGAGGAGCGATGGTCATCGCGTTGGACAGCGGGCTATCGCAGCGGTTGGGGTTGCACAAAGGTAATGTGGTGGCAAATTTCATCGCTTTTGAAGCCGAGCGCCGTCGGGCGACGCACGCCGGGCAGGATTTGGATGTCGTAGAGTTCGACCACAACCCCATCCATTTGCAGCCAATGCTCAATCATCCCTGTATTGAGGTTGATCACCATCACACCACAGATGGCGTTGACCTGACGCTGTTGCAAATGGTGATCCAGCTCTAGACCCGAGAAGGTGGCAGCGTGGCGGGGTTTGGAGAGACCAATGATCGCCCAATGCCCATGGAAGGCCAAGCCGCGCAGATAGCCCGGACAAAAGACAATCGGTTCGAAAGTTTGCCGCTCTAGATCCAGGTAGCCAAACTCGCCTGTGCCGGAGTTGAGCAGCCAGAGGCGATCGCGGTACCAGCGGGGAGAATGGGGCATGGAGAGGCCCTGAAGGATTATTTCGTTGCTGGCAACCTCAATAACACAGCCGCCGCTGTGGCGGTGCTGCCGCCAACCGGCAATAATATCGGTGCTGCTGACGGCGGTGACGTAGGTGGGGCGACCGTCTTGGAGGGCGAGACCATTGAGGTGGCAGCGGTCTTCAGGGGCGAGCTCGCTAATGAAGGGGGGCTGCCAGACGGGGATAAAGCTACAGCGGCTACTCAGGGTTCCGAGGCAGCTATAGCGCGTATTGGCAAAGATGGGGCGATCGGAATAGGTGAGGGCCAGGTCATGAATATCGAGATCGCCCGTCACATAGGACATTTGGGGCACGTAGCAGCGATCGTAGCCATTCGGATCGACTGCGCCGGGGTCAACTGTGTTTTCAAACTGCCAGACCTGATAACGACAGCTCAGATAGAGCCGTTGGGGCGTGGCGTAGAGGCCCATGGGGCGATCGAAGAGCCGCTCAAAAATCGAGAGGTCGCCATTGGGTTTGAGCCCCACCAGAAACAAGCGGTTGGTCTGATAGGTGGTGAACGCTAGGCTCAGATGCTGGTCGTAGAGCCAGGGAATCAGATGCCGGGAACAGGTAAACGCGAGGGGTGGTTTGGCAGCTGGGGTCATCTGTAAAGGCAGAAGGATGTAGGGCTTTGCCCGTGCGCAGCAGGCTGAAGGATATAGAGCTTTGCTCGTGCCCAGCAGGCAGAAGGATGAATGAAAGCCGCTCTGTATCAGGGTTTGAATCTCTTCGAGCGTCCTACCCCGCCTCAATCATAAACTCAAGGGCTTGTCCCTGACTGCTGCCAAACTTGATTTGGCTACCAGAGCTGAGTTGAATTTCTTGGTGATGAACGCGCTCCCATTCCTTGCCCTGCTGCAAGATTAACGTGCCATAGCGCGAAAAGTCGCGCAAAAAGTATTGTGGGGTCTGGGTGGCGCTCAGGCTCTCACGGTAGAAAATTTCGGCGTGGGTTTGGCTCACCCAGCGTTCTTGGATCACCAAATCATTATCGGGACGGCGACCCACCCGCATCATCCCGCCGCGAATTGCACAGACCTGCCCACCGCCCGCGAGCGATCGCACCCTTGCCAGGGGAATCGTTGCGGTCTGTCCGCCGGGTAGCACCGTCGGCAACTCGGTAATGCCCTCTGGAATCGGGCGGAGCAGTTCACCCTGAAACTCCGGATGCATATACAGAATCGGCAATGTCCAGGCGGGTTGATTGAACTTGTAGAGGGTTAGCAGTTGCTGCCGGGCGATGGCCATGGCCTGGTCAATGGTTTGGCGCTGGGTGAGGGCTGTGGTGAAGGCTTGAATAAAGGTCAGGGCCTCTTGATCGGCGATCGCATCTCGCATCCCTAACACCGCCGGCACCCCATGGTGAATCAACACTTCGGCCAGGCTACTGCGGGGAATCGCCATCTGACCCGACTGCTCCGGTTTTGCACCCCAACAGGCATTAAAGAGCGCCAGCGTCACGCGCGATCGCACCAAAACCTGCGCGAGTTCAGTCCCGTTGATTTGAGCATTGGGGCTCAGGAGTAAAAGACCGCCATCGGGGGCCGGTTGACCATGACCCGCGTAGAAAAAGACGTTATATTTGCCCTGCTCCAGTGTCCGGGTCAGTTGCATGGGGCTCGGCTGCAATAAGGTGTCCACTGTTACACCCACCGTCACCGCGCCATTCGCGGGTTGGAGCACCTGGCCCAACAACGCCGCCTCTTGGTCGAGTTGGAGGGGCTGACCCGACGCCTGCGCCAACGCCGCCTCGGGCTGACCCAAAACCAGCAAAATCTGGAGCCGATCGCCCGCTGCTACCGCACTGATCGGGTCTACATCGCTGGTGGTGCGACTAAAAAGCACCTGCTGACTCAGGGCGATCGCCGGTCGTCCGGGGGCCGACTGCATGATTTCCCAGGGCAGGGGAATCAGGTTGGGGTCCCGGATATCCAGCCGCAGGCGCAGGGCCGCCTGTTGACCAATAGCAATGCCCCGACTTTGGGCTAGGCTGTTGCGTACCGGCCCTTGGAACAGCCATTGCCACAGCCCCGTGCCCAGCGCCTGCATCAATCGTCCGCCGTAACTCTGGGTGTTGGCATCGGGCTCCGTGGGTGGCACAAACACATCATGGGGGTCGAGTTCTGGATGCTGTACCGGGAGATGGGGGGAATGCTCGGCCGACTGTTGTTGCAGGGCAAACATTTCTTGCCAAGCCAGCCATCGCTGGGTCAGGGTCACGGGCCAACGACCATCATGGTGGACATAGCCTCCTGGCGCAGGCGCCTTGAGCACCCAAATGGCAAAATGCTCCGCACCAGCGGAGGTCAGGCGGGCGATCGCCAAGCTCAGATCTGGACAGTCTTGCGAACCCATCTGTTCTATCGTTCAAGTCTCACGGGGGCAATATCTGTGGCGTAGACATCGCCTTTTATGTAGACATCACTCTACCAGGTTTTCTAAAGACGCGGCACAGCCGGCATTGGGGGCCGGACGGGCCCATCGTTGGGCTTGGGCAACGGGCAACCAAGCGGTTTGGACGGGCGCGTCGGGGTCACAGTTTTGCAGTCTTAGCCAGGGAATTTCGTTCACGGGTTCCACTCTTTCGATGACTTGAAACGGGCCGGAGAGCGTCGTGGTCGTGGGGGTCAGCGCAATATTGGCTTCCGGGTACAGATCAATACCCGCTGGGAGTTGAATGGTCTGACGCACCGCCAATTCAGGCAGGGGGGTCGGTGTCGGTGTGGGCGTGGCGGTCAGGGGTGGGGGTTCGGGAGAGGTGACAGGCGCATTGCCCAGGAGGCGATCGACTTGATCCCGCCATTCAGGGAAGAAAGGGTAGGAGAGGGTGATTAATCCCAATAGCAGCAGGGTCAAGACGCCCAACGTCTTGAGCCAGAGGGGCGTCGCGCGCAGCGGGGACGAGGAGACAGCAGGCGACGCTGGGGCAAGCTGCGGAGCCGCCAGGGGAGAGAGGGCGCGGTTGGTCTGACGCACCTGTACCTGCACCAGGGCGACGGTAACGTTGTCGTGACCGTTTTGGGTATTGGCAATCTCGATCAGACGGGGTAATGCCTCAGCCAGCGTCCGTTCTCCCGTGAGAATCGGTATCATTTCGCTGGGCCAATATTGCTCCACGCGATCGCGATCGCTCAAGCCATCGGAGCAGAGCAACAAGAGGCTGTCTTCATCGAGTACCCACCGCTCCAGATTGGGATAAAGCCGTGGCCCCATGCCGAGCGCCTGCACCAGAGAACCGCCTCCCGGAAACGAGAGGGCATCCCGTTCGAGGGCATAGCCCAAGCGCACCTCACGGGCGGCCACATCATCATCGAGCGTCAGGCGATAGCAGCCCTGACGGGTGATCCAATAGAGTCGCGAATCGCCCACATGGGCGTGGTAAAGCAGCTCGGGTGTGAGGAAGCTCGCCACCAGCGTCGTGCCCATCCGCTGGCGTTCTTCCCGATGGTCTTGGTCGTTTTCGCGACAGAGCTGCTGGTTGGCGGCGAGGATGCTCTGCTCCAGGGTCGGTAAAATCTGCTCCGGCGGTGTTTCCGGATGGGCAAGCAAGTCCTGGAGAGAGGTCTGGACGGTTGCGATCGCCAGCCCCGAAGCAACTTCGCCTCCCTCATGGCCACCGATGCCATCGCAGACGATCGCCAGTAGATTCGAGTCCGTAATCGGCGTTGCGGCTTCCGGGTAGCAGGCGTCTTCGTTGTGGTCGCGGGTAGGCCCGGTGTCGGTGGCAGCTACGAGGTGATAGGTGCGATCGCGCAGGCTGGCCAGATTCACCATTGCTCCGTCGAGGAGTTGGACGAGTTGCTTCGGCTGGGCGATCGCGCTGCTTTGCAACTGTTGCACCAGGCCCGTTAAGAAGGGCCGAATAACAGGCTCGGCGGTGGCGGTATAGGCTTGCCAGGCGTTGCCCAGGTGAGCCAGGGTCGGGGTTTCGGCATCGGGCTGGAGGGCTTGTAACTGAATCAAAGACCCCTGAACCGTCAGTAGTTCCGATTGCCAGAGGCTACTCACTACCCCTTCGGTCGCCAGCGGTTCCCAGAGCCGCGCCAGTTGCCAGAGCCAGAAGATTTGGCGATAGCCATCGGCCGCCGCCCAGACTTGATCGAGTCGGGGCAACAGAAGTTGCTCAACAGTCAACACCGGGCGGGGATGAAATTCTAAAAGCCAGGTTTCCTCAAGCTGCTCCGGGAGTTGACCATAGACCTGGGGCAGATGGAGGCGCTGGGGAATGAGGTGCAGGTAAGGAGCAAGCTGCGCGGGAATGGTGTCCGGCATCGTGGGCGGCAGCTCGGGATGCAGATCTAAGACCCATTGGGGATGCAGTACCGCGTAGCGATCGCTGATACAGGCCCCAACTTGTTCAGGGGGGAGCGATCGCCCTAGCAAGCGGAGGTAGCGATGCGTCAAGGGCTCTCGACAGTTCTGGCAGAAGCGATCGTCCCAGGCATTGCCCTGATGACAGGCGGTGCAATGGAGTTGCCAACTGGGATGCGTCATAAGCTAAGGGGATTTCCCGAACAGGTTATACCGCGTAGGGTGTCGTTAGCGATAGCGTAATGATTTGCCCAATTATTTCACAAACAGACCCTGGCCCTGCTCCGTCTCCACTCGAGGTAAGCCCATGCTGTAGTTCATCACTCGCGCCTGGAGATTGTAGCTGATGACCCCTTTACCGAGCAGATCCCGCACAAAATGCTCAAGCTCAGAGCCAATCCGGCGCAGGTTGTATTCGGTGAGATCTTGACCGTTATAGGACTCCACCAAGGCATCAAACCGTTGCTGCACCTGTTGCAGCGCCTCTTCACTCCAGTTGAATTCCTGGTCGGGATCAATGTCCATCGTCAAGACCGTATCGCTGGGTTGGAGTTCGTTGCCGTGAACCTCAGCGGCGTAGAGATGGATATGGCGGGTGGTGGACTTTAGGAGGAGCATGAACCGTTCTGTACCGTATTTCAAAGGCATCGCCCCTATTGTAATGGGCTGTGGTCTTTGACTGTGGGATTAATTCGGGGTTTCTAGGGCAAACCCCCAGAACCCTGAGAGATAGAAGAGCGGAGCGATCGCGTCTTCCTATCCTCGATTATCATGCTGGCGATCGAGCGGAACCCTCACTCGATGATCTAGATCAATAGAGCGGTGCGATCGCCCTCTCCTGCCGCGAGTCCTTAGCATCACGCTCACCGGGAAGGTGCTGTCACTGAGATGTGCTGGAATGTTCGAGACAATGAAAGGGTCAAAACATCTCTTTGCAAAACTCTGATGAAACCTGTCATTGAAGCGATCGCCACCAAAGCTCTCCAGCAATTTTGCATCTCGGCCACCGAATATCAAACCCTGAGCCGCTTGCTCAAGGAAGAGACTCACCTGAGTGAGCGCCAGATCACCCTGGGCAAGCGCGTGCTCTACGGGGTGCGCCGGGGCATCGTGCGCCTCGATGCGGGTAACATCTTGCCGTTTCCTCGCAGCGCCTAACGCCGCCGGAAGTTGCCTAGAAGCGCACCTCGTATTCTAAGACGGCGCGATCGTCCCCTTGGAGATCCGTGGAGCCCCGCACCGTAAAGTTTTCATTGAGGCGATAGCGCACATTAAAACGGGTTGGCTGATCCGGCGGCGTCAGGAATTGGAGCACCGAGATTGAAGCGCGATCGCTCAGGCTTTTGCTCAACTCCACCGCGATCCCCAGCGTGCCAGCACTGCTGTCCCCCTCCTCATCATCATCAATCACCTGGGCCGGGAAGACGCGAAACTCATTGAGCCCAAACGCATCACTAATCGTCCGTTGCACATCGCCAAAGAGGGCACTGCCTGCAATATTCGCCAGGCCGCCCACCAGCGCCGTATTGTCTCCCCCCGCCACAGAATTCACAAAGGTTCCGCCCATGAGCGCCAGAATTTCCGCTTCGCTGCGACTGGGACTACTGGTGAGCGTGATCAGACGGTTGCTCGGACTCAAGCCCGTCTGATCAGAGGTGCGCAGGGTTTCGATCAGTTCCAGAGCAGACGCCTGCACCTCGGCCCGAACTCGCAAGGATTGAATCGAGCCCACATTAGTAGCGCGCTCTTCCACCTCCGAGTTCACCGCCTCGACCGAGAAGACGCGCTGCTCCGTTTCCAGCACCGAACCCACCAAGCGCAGATCAAGGTAAGGGTCAAGCCCGGTAATCGGACTCAGCAGCGCCTGATTCCGGTATTCATTATCGAGGCGGAAGTTGGTCGTGAACAGGTTCAGATAGCCCCGCGTTAAGTCAATATCCCCTTCGGGCTCCAGGTTAGGAAAGGAGCCATTGACCATCAGGCTGCCCCGCGCCGCAAACTCCAGCAGCGGAAACTGGCGCAGCACAAAGTCATTGGTCAAGATCAGTTCTAGATCCCGGAAAGCGACCCGATTGCTGAAGCCGTTCTCATTCCCCCCACCGCCTGCACTAACACTATTTCCGAGAGCTGCCGCCCCGAGGAGTTGCACCTGGCCATCGCTGACGCCGACTGCACCGGTCACTTCGGGGGCGAGAGCCGTACCCAGCACCTGAACTTGACCATCGATCGTGCCGGAAAAAACACCCTGCAAGGCAACCCCTAGCTGCTGCATTTGCATCGTCAGCGGATTCTCTTGGGGAATGCGTTGGAACGTGGGTAGGCTACCGACGATCGCGATCGCCCCGCCACCAAACTGGCCGGTTAACTGCTCCACCACAATTTGGTCAAAGTTGAGCTTGATTCGACCCTGGAGATCCGTCAACGGTGCATCGGGCAAAAACTTAGACCGCATCACCCCATCGGCAATCAAGACTTCGCCATCGGCGGTTAAGGTGGCCAAACGGAGCGTCTCGGGCTCTAGCAAGCCCCGCAGCGTCACATCCACCGCCGCCTGACCCTCCTGCCAAGCCAGTTGCTGACGGGTAATGATGTTCAAAATCGCCAAGCCGTCATTTTGAGCCTTGGCCGTGAACTCAACGCCGTAGTCGGCAGGGGGCGATGTACCCGGAATGGGCAATTGATAGGGAATGCGGCCGGTCAGCGTCAGGGGCGATCCCTCTTCCCTCAGGGTGCTGCGGGCCCCGAAGCGCAACACAGATTGGTTGTAGTTGAAGTTGGCCGTGGCGGTGTTGATCGGCGTGTCGTTGATGTTGGCATCGGTGATGTTGATGCGTCCCAGAACTTGAGGATTGCTGCGATCGCCCGCCAAGGTTGCCGTGGCATTGATCTGACCGCCCAAACCGATCGCCGGGGGCAGCGGAATCAGGTCTTGCAGGGTGAGAATCGAGAAGTCATTCACCTGCACCTGACCGTTGATGCTGTCATCGCCAAAGACGCCCGAGAGTAGAATTGAGCCCGTTCCGGTCTGGAGTTCAAAGGGTTGGATCGCCACGACGCCATCCTGTAAGTTGCCCTTGATCGTCACCTGATCCGCGAAATAACTCCCCCATTCCCAATCTTCGCCCTGGAGGTTCACCTCGCCGCTGACCCCATTAAAGCCTTCCTTAAGGGGCCCGCCGAGGG
>JBMYQW010000102.1:0-13523 GCA_049601735.1 Spirulinaceae cyanobacterium | reverse complement strand
TGATTGTGGAGCTCATGTCGCCTTCAACAGCAGCGGTGGATGTCGGAGTCAAAAAAGCACTCTACGAACAAACGTTCCACACCCGCAATTATTTTGTCTATGATCCCTTCGATGCCAGTTCCTTGCAGGGCTGGCAACTGCAACGGGGAGCCTACCAGACGCTGCAACCCAACCCTGCGGGGCAGCTCTGGTGTGCGGCATTGGGCCTCTGGCTGGGGGTTTGGCAGGGCTCAGTGCAGCGCGAAACTGGGTCTTGGCTACGTTTTTATGATGCAAATGGGCAGCTGATATTACTCCCCGAGGAACGCGCCGAACAGGAACGGGAGCGGGCAGAACAGGAACGGGAGCGGGCAGAACAGGAACGGGAGCGGGCAGAGCAGGAACGGAAACGGGCAGAGCAGGAACGGGAACGCGCCGAACGCCTTGCTGCAAAGTTGCGTGAATTGGGAATTGATCCGGATGAAGCTCCGTGAGGGATTCAGGTTGAAGGGGCGATCGCAATGTTGAATGAGGCTGGCTGCGATCGCCCCCCAACTCCAAAAATTCAGGTTAAGTCGCAGCCACCGGAACCAGGTCGCCGTAGGTCGTTAGCCCCAGACGCATGGGGGCATTTTCCGGAATGGTTTGGCCTGTCAGGACGCAGACCTCGTCTTTATGGGCTGTAGCCTCGATAAAGGCACGAATATCGGTGGGGGCAAACTGGGGGCGATAGTCGCCGGACTTTTGCTGGACGTAGGTCCAAAGCACGTCTCTGATCAAGGCTTGATAGCCGGTATTGCCCGAGAGTTCCTTGAGCTTCTCTTTGAGTTCGCGCTCAAGGCGGATACTGGTCACTTCCATGTCTGTGGTTGAAGTCCGGGGTTTCACTAAGGTGCGCATTGAACTTTATTCCTCCAAAATGTGGACATCCTAGTATTACAAGTGTAGTATTTAAAAGACGGATTTCGCCAACCCCTTAACAAACTTCATTGGCAAATTCAAAAATTGGCAAATCCAAATCCCCGCCTATAATTGGCATAAGGCCAACGCCCTTCACCCCTACCAAACCAGGAGGATGACGTGATTTCATTGACCCCCACCACCGCAAAACTGAATGCGATCGCTAGCCCCGGACTCCGTGGGCTTGAGCGGAATTGGCTGGGTAATGAAGCCACACTGGAGTTTCCTGCGTGGAATGGGCTGAACCAGCTATCCGGCATCCAAAGCGGTAAATCGTATCAGCCCGCCGGACATCTCAGCCTAGAGCAAGATTTAGCCCCCGCATTCAGACTTTTTATTCAACTCCCGAACCAAAGCATGATTGCTGCCCCGATTCGTGGCGTCGTCATGCCCAATTTAACGAGAAGCCAGCGCCTGAGGTATCAGACGACCTGACCCCCGGCCGCTCTTAACCTGATTTTTGGTTAAACCCCGCTTCTCGACCCTTGAGCAAGCGGGGTTTTGCGTTTCGTTTAACCCTTCCTCCTAAAAACGATGTTGAAATTGACCTACACGGAAAGCGGGTTTCGGCTTGAGCACTTGACCCAAACGGTAGAAACCTGGGTGAATTCTCGGTTGGTGGTGGCCCTGCGGGCCGCCCTACCCTTGACTGTGGAGCCCAGCACAGCAGCATTTTTGCTGCCCGCCCATGTACCAGGGCTCGATGAACTAGAGGGTTTGGCTAATCGCCAGCATCCGGGCACGATCGCCATCGCTCAATGTGATGCCGACTACATAGAAGTCTGCCTCAACGGCACTTGGGTGATGTCGGATCTCGAGAGCGAAGAAGGCATCTTTGTCACTCGCTTAAATGATCATGCCGAATTGCTGATCTACAAGCTCTGGCAAACGGCCGAAGCGATCGCTTGGATCAATGGGGATTAATACCAACCAAACCAAGCGCCCACTCTTCGAGAAGAGCATCGCTCTACATCCAACCCTCTCCCAAACCTGGGAGAGGGCTTTTGATTGCCTTCCCTCAGCAGAGTCTGGGGCAACCACGGGGGGATTGCCCCTACAGTATCCCGAAAATTACAGATCACAATGGGTCTTGGTTTAGACTATGGGTTCCGTATCCCTTGGGGACGCCTCACGCTCAATGATGCCACCGCCGAGCACCACCTCCCCTTGATAAAACACCGCTGCCTGACCCGGTGTAATACCAAACTGGGGTTCGTCAAATTGCAGCTTGAAGCGGCCATCGGAGAGGGGGATCACCATGACCGGGGTGGCGGGGGAGCGATAGCGGATCTGTACCTCGCATTGCAGCGGCGCTGTCGGTGGGGCGATCGAAAGCCAGTTGAGCCGTTGCACGGTGCAGGTGGTTTGCGTCGCTTCGTCCCGTCGCCCCACTACGACCCGGTTCATCACCGGGTCGAGCTTCATCACATAGAGGGGTTCAGGGGCGGAGACCCCGAGCCCTTTGCGCTGGCCGATCGTGTAATGGTGAATCCCCTGATGCTCACCGAGAACCTGGCCGCGGGTATCGACAATTTCCCCCTGGCGGGGCGCAATGTATTGATCCAGAAAGGTGCGCATCGAGCCATGGGCCTCAACCAAGCAGAGGTCTTGGCTCTCCGGCTTGTCCGCTGTCACCAGGTTATATTGGGCGGCCATCTGGCGCGTTTGCTCCTTGGTGGTTTCGCCCAAGGGGAAGCGAATATGGGCCAGAAGTTCCGGTTGCAAATCGTACAAGAAATAGGATTGATCCTTGTTGCGATCGCGGGCCCGCAACAGCTCATGACGCCCCGTCTCGGGGTTGTAACGAATCCGAGCGTAATGACCCGTGGCGATCGTATCAATGCCGAGTTCGGTTCGGGCGTAATGGAGCATGGGGCCAAACTTGACCGTGCGATTGCATTGGGAACAGGGCAGCGGCGTGACGCCCGCTTCGTAACCCGAGACGAGGTAATCCACAATCTGCGCCTGAAACAGCTCACGGGTATCCACGATGTGATGCTCAACCCCGAGCTGTTCACAGAGCTGGGCCGCATCCACCATGCCTTCCGAGCAGCATTGACCCTTGCCCTTCATCAGCCACAGGGTGACGCCCACCACCTGGTCGCCTTGGTGGTGCAAAATGGCCGCCGTAGTGGAGCTATCGACGCCCCCAGAAAGTCCGACAACAACCTGAGTCATGATCCTGAAATGAGCCTAAGCAATATGCGATCGTTATTTATTCTGACACAGTGGGATAGAAGGCAGAAGGCGGTAGAGCTTTGCTCGTGCGGAGCAGGCAGAGGGCAGAATTTTGAATCCTTAACGATAGGAATCGATAATTTCTTTGAGCCCTGCCACTTGCATTCCTTCTCCGAGTGCCATCACTTCCCAGCCCTGCGCCAGCCGTTGCAGGGCAATCATCTTGAGGGCTGTCATGCCTTTGTGGTGGGATCCAGAGAGATGGTAGCGGGCAATTTCTTGCTCGGTGGCACGATCCACCAAACGGATAAAGGCGTTATGAATGTCGCTGAAGTCTTGGTGGCGATCGTAGCAACGATAGATATTGACGATGAACACCAGGGTTTGGATGGTTGCTGGAACTTTGCCCAGTTCCACCACAATCTGTTCATTATCCCCCTGTCCGCCTCCAGTGAGGTGATCGCCCATATGGGTAATCGCACCGGAGGGATGACGAAGATTACCGAAATAGATCACATCTTCATCCTGCCCCAGGCATTGTGAAGCATTAAGACAGACCACTGTTACATCTAGGTCACAGTCGTGCTGCTCGACAAAGAACCCCCGCACCCCCTCGGGACGCTCGGCCACATCCC
Organism: Spirulinaceae cyanobacterium; assembly: GCA_049601735.1. Classification (GTDB taxonomy): domain Bacteria; phylum Cyanobacteriota; class Cyanobacteriia; order Cyanobacteriales; family Spirulinaceae; genus SIO3F2. The sequence continues at coordinate 9,771 of JBMYQW010000102.1, read as the reverse complement.
AACCCAAGCTACACCACAGGCGCTCCAAACCGGATGCGGCTTGATCCAACGCGATCCGCTGCCCTTTTTGCAGATGAATTGCCATACCAAACTGCTGCTGACCTACCTTGACGAAGCTCTATCTCAATTTATAGCGGTATTCACTTTGACTAAGGAGATTTGCCAAAAAGAATGTACCTCGTAGGGTGCTGTTAGGCGATAGCCGTAACGCACCATCTCAGCTTGGGTTGGTATATTCATTTCCAGAAATCGCCTAAGTACACTTCCGAAGACGGAATGCCTCCAGTGATAGGATTTGGTGTGCTTGGTTGATTTGCACACCGCTATAAATGCAAACTATTGCTCCGACTGAATTCAGGATCTAGATAGAATGATAGACCCTAGTGAACCGACTGGCACTGGGCCGCGTTAAAAATGGCCGCAGGCTTCAAGACAATGCTACTGGATTCCTGGTGATAGCCCGCAATGAAGGGTTCTAGGCTGGGGTTGAACAGACCCGTCGGGGCCTGGAGTTGCTCTGGAGGGTAGGGCAGAATCTCCCCCACGCTTTTGACCATCAAGCCCAGCGTACGATTGTTCCAGCGCAAGACTAGAACATTGACCGGCGTCATTGTGGCTACATCTAAACCGCCCAGTCCGAGTAAATGATTGAGATCCACCAGCCAGAGCATCTCGCCACGCCAATTATGCAAACCCACCACCGCCGCCGATAGTTCAGGAACGGGTAAGATTTGTCGGAGCTGAATGTAGAGAATTTCTTGAATGGCTTCAACTGCTAGCAAACCCGGATTGGCAATGCCCAAGGTGAAGGAGAGATATTTTTGCTCCGGCTCCAGAGCAACGGTTGGGGCAGGAGTCAGTCGGGAGGGCAAAGCAACCACCGAGGACTGAAGCGAGGATCCAGACTCCAGCCAAGCGGCCAAGTCGATCGCCACCGCCGCTGGGGTTAACGACACCTGCTGTTGCCACAATATCAGGTCTTCACCCTGCTGATAGGCGGCCACGTCCACCCAGGCTAAATGAGAGATCGCCAAGCGTTGAAACCCTCGTTCAATGATCGGGAGACAGACTGCTGCATTTGGAGTTTGGTCGGCTGCCAGATCAACCCGGAGGCGATCGCTCGCCAGCCAACGCACCTGCGCCGTAATCCCCTCGGGCGCAAACTTATGATTGAGCAAGCTCGCAATCACCGTGAGGTCGCCCGCCTGGGCCCGAGCCAGAACCTGTTCTTGGGTGGAGGGTGAGGTCATGGTATGCCACTAAATGGGGTTAACCGTTGAGCCCAGACTTAATCGGGGCAAAACAGCGTCTCTCGGGTGTCTCGCCCCGTCGTCGGGTTCGTGCCACTGGCTATCTCACAGAGCTGGCGCTGGACATCCGCTCGGACGAGCACATCGGTAAAATCTGCACCCTCGATATTGGCGCGATCGAACTTGGCATTCATGGCGAACGCCTCTTCTAGGATCGCATCCTTGAGGTTGGTGCGAGTCAAGCGCGTGGAGCCGAGCGTAGCAAAGCGGAGGTTTGCACCCTCGAAATTAGCTCCATCTAAGTTAGCGGAGAAGAACGTAACCCCTTCGAGGTTGGCATGACTAAAATCCGCCTTGCGCAAATCGGCACTCCGAAAACTAGAGTCTCGCAAATCTTGACCGGCAAAATCGGCTTCGTTGAGGAACCGCTTGTTATAGTCCGTCGCCCAAGCCGGGGGACTGAACCAGACGCCCACCAAAGTGAGTACCAAGCTCATACAGAGAACCCCCATCACCAAGGGCCGAAAGCGGGTTGATTGAAGCCACGACGGTCTCGTTTTCATCGTTCACAAAGGCTGGGTAAACTATATGGATCATCATCAAAACCTGTCTGCAATCCTATCATTAGGGCGATCGCGGTTGCAGCACAGGTCTAAAGATGCGTTTTCTATTCAGAGTAGGGTGTTGAACAGCCGCAAAGCGCAGGACTATTGGGTCGGTCAAGCCGGGGAGCAGGTGGTGAGTCTATGGCTCCAAGCCAAGGGCTGGCAGATTTGCCAGCGGCGGTGGCGCTGCCGGGGCGGCGAAATTGACCTGATTGCGACCGAGGGGGAAGAGCTACGGTTTATTGAGGTAAAAACCCGCCGCGATCGCAACTGGGATGCCGATGGGCTGCTGGCCCTCACCCCCACCAAGCAGCAGCGGTTGTGGCGAGCTGCCGAAACCTTTCTGGGGCGCTCTCCCCAATACCAGGATTGGCCCTGTCGGTTTGATCTGGCACTCGTTGCCTATGATGGTTCCGTGGCGCTGTCGCTGACGCCAGAACAGGCCGCGCGTCAGTTTGTGGTGCGGGACTACATTACCGGCATCCTGTGCTGAATGCCCTTTAGTGATCGGAAAATAAATATTTGTAACAAGGCATTGACTATAATGAGAAATATATAAATTAGAATTCATGAGTCAGATGACCCTCGCCCAAATTGCTGAACAGTTGGAGAGCCCTAATTCCCGCGATCGGATGCTGGCCCTTGCCGCGCTTCGTCCGGTTCCGGCTCAGGAGGCAGTACCCCTGATCAAGAAAGTCCTCAACGATGAGGTCTTGCAAATTCGTTCCATGGCGACCTTTGCTCTGGGTATTAAAGCCACGGACGAAAGTTATCCCCTCTTGGTTGAACTCCTGGAAACCGACGCCGACTATGGCATCCGTGCCGATGCGGCTGGAGCCTTGGGCTATCTCGAAGATCTCCGGGCCTTTGAGCCGCTGGTGCGGGCCTTTTACGAAGATACGGAATGGCTGGTTCGCTTTAGTGCGGCGGTGGCGCTGGGCAACCTTAAAGATTCTCGGGCGCAAGAAGTCCTCTTGCAGGCGCTCCAAAGCGAAGAAGTGGTCATTCAGCAAGCGGCGATCGCCGCCCTGGGGGAAATTAAAGCCCTCGATGCCGTAGAAGCAATTCTGGACTTTGCCAGCTCTGAGGATTGGCTGGTGCGTCAGCGATTGGCTGAAGCTCTGGGTAATTTGCCCTGTGAGAAGTCGCGATCGGCCCTGAATTTCTTAAGTAAAGATACTCATTCCCAAGTTGCGGAGGCAGCACGGGTGTCACTGGAAAAGTTGGCGGCGGAATCAGCCTGATGGACGGACTGACGCACATTGGTATCGAAATTTTGAGCAACAATAGTGCCTCTAGCAAATAGATAAACTATAACGAGACGCTCTCCTCTCCTACACCATTCCCATGACCCCACGCACTGAAGTCCAACCCCTTACCACCGATCGCCCGCCTCCTTTTCCCGATCACACCCAACTCCCCGACTCTGACGGTACTTTCGTGAAGAATTTTCAGGAACATCCCCAGAGCATCCTGCTCACTGACTCTCTGGGGCCGATATTGCAAGCCCTGCATCCTAATGGCGACTATGCGATCGGCCAAGACTGTGGCATCTATTGGCGGGAGACCGATCCCCCTGAACGTGGCGCAGAAGCCCCCGACTGGTTTTATGTGCCCGGTGTACCGCCGGATCTCGATGGTCAAATTCGTCGCTCCTACGTGCTTTGGCGTGAGCATTTTGCCCCTTACGTGGCGCTAGAGTTTGCCAGCGGCGATGGCTCTGAGGAGCGCGATCGCACCACCCTAGAGAACAACCTGCCAAACGATAAACGCGCCAAACCGGGTAAATTCTGGGTCTATGAACAAATTATTCGGATTCCCTATTACGGGATTTACGTGATCGCCGAGGAGAAACTGGAAGTCTATCGGTTGGTGGAGGGTCAGTACCAACGGATGTCGCCCAACGATCGCGGCCATTACCCGATGGGCAATCTGGGAATCGAACTAGGCTGCTGGCAGGGCAACTACCAAAATCAGCAGCAAACCTGGCTGCGCTGGTGGGATAACCAGGGCAATCTGTTGCTAACGGGGGCAGAACGAGCAGAGCAGGAAAAACAACGAGCAGAGCAGGAAAAACAACGAGCAGAGCAAGAGAAGCAACGGGCGGAGCAGGAAAAACAACGGGCAGAGCAAGAATATCAGGCTCGACGGGACGCCATCCCCCGTCTACTGGCGATGGGGTTGACTCCCGAGCAGGTTGCCGCAGCGTTGTCATTGCCCTTGGCAGAGATTCAGACGAATTAGGACGGGGCAAAAATGAAAATGAGTCGAATGCGCCAGTTATTTTCTGGCCAACCCATAATTTCTATCTCCTTAATGAACTCCCGCAAGTAGAATCTCCGCTCTGACTCTGAGAGGTCGAGCCAAAACTGCTTGAGCGAGACCGATTGGGCGATCGAGGCGATATTTTCGGGGGGCAGGGGGGCCAATTTTGCTTGAAGTTCGGCAATTTGCGTCTGAATTTTATACTGTCTGAGCTGGACGGTTTCGGTGTCAAGGATGCCGTTCGATTCAAGTTTGGGAAGTTGCTCTAGAACGGCGGTTTGTTGGTCAATTGTCTGATTGATTTGCGCTTTGATCGCGGTGAGTTGCGGGGCACTGAGTTGGGCAACGGCCTGAGGCAACTCTGCACAGATGCGATCGATCGCCCGCTCTAGCACCATCTCATACTTCAAACCCTTGCATTTAGGCTGCTGGCGACAAGTCACCGGCCGTACATATAAATACCCCTCGGCTTTTCCTCGCGGTTTGACTTGGGCAATCGTGGTGCGGGAACCACATTGGGCACAGGCAACCAAGCCCGCGAGCGATCGCGGCGCACTGGCACTGCGGGGTGGCAAGCGACGATTGCGACGGAGCAGGCGATCGATCTGGGCGGCTTCATCGCGCGTGAGGATGGCGATATGAGTGTTGGCGATCGTGTCACCATTGTGGTAGCGCGTATCGCCCCGATAGGCGGGGTTACTCAGCCAGCGGCGGCCGGTGGTGGCGGAGATTTTTTTGCCGTACTTTTTCTCCAGGTGGCGCACCGCGCCTCGGACTGAACCGTAGAGCAGGAATTGCTCAAAAAAATCTTTAACAACCGGGGCAGTACTACGATCGAGCAAGTAGCGATCGCGCCCCCGTTTGTAACCGTAGGGCACCCGTCCTGGCGGCGGCGCAGCTTTGATGCGGTTGCGGGCATGACCGAGGCGAATGGCCCGGCTGCGCAGGGTTTGCAGCAAGTTCAGAAAGTCCTGGGTATCGGGACGTTCGTGTTCAGCGGTGGTGAGGATTTCGATGTTGTGGGCTTCCAGGGATTGCAGACGCTCTTGGAGCTGATCGAGGCGATCGCCCAGATCTTCTAAACGCTGGAGCAGCAGGTAGTCGGGAGGATCGGTTTGGCAATCCTTGAGAAGTTGGGTGAGGGCAGTACGATCGCCGTGCAAGTCTTGGTAGAGGCGATCGACTGCGCCGCCCCAATCGTCTGGCTCAGGTGGCGGGAGAAGATCAATAAGAGGTTCACAAAAGTGGTAGGCAAAGATCTTCACTTCATTCCTCGCAGACCTGCCGTATCAAAGCTCGGTGAACAGTAATGATACGACTTAGTGCGACTAGAACATCGCAACTCAATTTTGGAGCATTACCGTGAGCCCATCCAGGGGAAATCTGGGGTTGAGTCGTCTGCTCCCCAATACCCCTCAAAACCCAAAAAGTCCTCAGAGAAAGTAAGTTCAAGACTGCCAGTTCCATAGCGATCTTGCCAAATACAGCGCATTATCAAGGGCTGTGAGGATTGGCACCGGGACAATCTACCGGGCACAACTTCTCCCTGCACATTCATTGTGTATCGGCCTTCGACAAAGCCCTCTCTACCTTGACTAAATTCTGTAACTCCAGACAAAAACTCGTCTGCTCCCCAGATTTGGCTCTGATAAACACCCAGAACCTGCACTTCCCAATCCGCTGCAAATTCAGCTCTGACAGTCTGTACAGTGCCACAAATGAAGAGCACCGTGACAGAACTGAAAATTGACTTGAGCTTCATGCTGGTCTGTAAAGTATGTCTCAACTTCGATCTGCTTTAGTGTAAGACGACTACACGAACAACAGTACATCAAGTTTCCACTGACCAACCTGCACGGTCTTCACAAAATGCAAGTTTTAATCCCGACTAAATTAGTCGGCTTTAGATTACAGGGGTCAAACTTAACGCTAGAATTATCAACCTGGTCTTAAAACCAACATTGCTCTAAACCGAATTGGTTATGCTAAATCCCAACTTGGCTGAGATCGAACTCACCAAAGAAGAATATGAACGTTATGCCCGTCATATCATCCTGCCGGAGGTGGGTCTAGAGGGGCAAAAGCGCCTCAAGGCTGCTTCCGTCCTCTGCATTGGCACAGGGGGGCTCGGTTCCCCACTCCTGCTCTACCTCGCGGCGGCAGGCATTGGCCACCTCGGCATCGTGGACTTTGACGTGGTGGATCATTCCAACCTCCAGCGTCAGGTAATCCATGGTACGTCCTGGGTCGGCAAACCCAAGATCGAGTCGGCGAAAAATCGGGTTCTGGAAATTAATCCCTATGCCCAGGTGGATCTCTACAACACCCGCCTCAGCTCCGAAAATGCCCTGGATATAATGCGTCCTTACGATGTGGTCATCGATGGCACAGATAATTTCCCGACGCGTTATCTGACCAATGATGCCTGTGTGCTGCTCGACAAGCCCAATGTCTACGGCTCAATTTTCCGCTTTGAAGGCCAGGCAACGGTCTTCAACTATAAAGGTGGGCCGAACTACCGCGATCTCTATCCCGAGCCGCCGCCGCCGGGGATGGTTCCCTCTTGTGCAGAAGGTGGTGTATTTGGCGTTCTGCCCGGGATAATTGGCATCATCCAAGCCACCGAAGCGATCAAGATTATTTTGGGTTCCAAAGATACCCTCAGCGGTCGGCTGCTGCTCTATGATGCCCTAAAGATGAAGTTCCGCGAACTGAAGTTGCGCCCGAACCCCGAGCGCCCGGTCATTGAAAAGCTCATTGACTATCAACAGTTCTGCGGCATTCCCGAAGCCAATGCCCAAGCTCAACAGGAGAAAAGTGCTGTGCAAGAAATGACGGTAACGGAGTTAAAGGAACTCCTCGATAGTGATACCAAGGATTATGTGCTCGTTGATGTGCGTAACCCGAATGAATACGAAATCGCCAAGATTCCGGGTTCAGTCCTGATCCCACTGCCAGAGATTGAAGATGGCTCTGGGGTAGAGAAAGTCAAGGAAGTGCTCAACGGCCATCGCCTGATCGCCCATTGCAAGATGGGGGGACGCTCTGCCAAGGCGCTGGGCATTTTGCAGGAGCATGGCATTGAGGGCACCAATGTTGTGGGCGGGATTACCGCTTGGAGCAATGAAGTAGATTCTTCTGTGCCGACTTACTAGGGGCTGTCATCATTTAGCTTTCAAACTTTGACTGGGACTAGCTTGCAGCCCCTTTCCCTGTTTTTTGGGTCGGGCGCTCGATCCCTTGTCCCATAAGGCTTCTGAGTTTAATTAATGACACGCCCTAAAGGCCACAATTGAATCTTCGTCTCGCCTGGCAAACATCGAGGCGATCTGTCCAGAAGAGAAAAGTAACTATTAGGATTTGGCGTAAGGGCTCGGTCTCCTTTGCCCTACGTCAGTCCAATACCGCTCTAAACAGTCCTATGACTTGAGTCTCAACCCGTAAATAATGAAACAGGTCAACATCATTGCCGCAAAGTACCCGGAAGGTTATGCTGCTGATCCGTATCCAGCAAGAGTTCACAGAGTCGTTGGCGATAGTTAAGTTACCAATATAGTGTGATCGTTGTTTGCCGTATTTATAGAATCCTATCGCCTGCAAAATTTCGTCATCGATTCTCGGCATTTGATGTCGCCCCTACTGCTTTCGCCCATCGATCGCAAACTCATCAAACAACTCCACCGGACTATTCGGATCGCGGCTATCAAACCGATAACTTTGCACCTGGCCGGTTGCCGTATCTAAAATGCTAAATGCCGTAATTTCATTACTCGACAAATAGGGCAATGGCGCATTATTTTCATCGAGCAACGGTGCAACCGTGGGCGTGATCGGTTTTAAACCATTCGGGTCGCCCGTCGCCACATAGGTCTCGCTATAGCCTTCAGGTACCGGGCGTTTTTGCTCGCCCCAAAACGCCCCATAGGTATTGCCCACATTAGAAGACTCCAGAAAATTCACGCCCACCTTATTTTGGAAGCGATTCCAGAGATGGGAATGACCGTAATAGACCAACTGCACCCCCGCCTCATTGAAGAGGGGTTCAAGATGGCGGTGTATGTAATCATCGGCTAAGGGATATTCATAGCGCACCGCGATCGCCTGCCCATTGGGGTCGAGCACCGTCGTGCCGCGTGGATTAGTGTAGGCGGGCACAATATTGTCGCCCAGGGTATGGGCGGGATGGTGGAACATGACGACCTTGTAGCGGGCATTTTGGAACTCTGGGCTAGCGAGTTCCTTGACCAACCATTGGTATTGCTCACTTCCGGGCGTAATCGGCTCAAAGATATGCTGGCCGTAGTTCCATTGCTCGGGGTTGCCCAGCACCGGGTCTGGCTCTCGGTAGCGGCTGACCTTGTCGGCTTCGAGGGTGGGCGATCGCCAGATATTGGTCACGTAGAGCACGACGAGCCGCACATCCCCGAAGGTGGTGGCGTAATATTTTTGACCGCCCGGTTTACTCTCCGGCAAGCTCAGGAGTTGCTCGTAGGTATCACTATTAAAAGACTGGGCCTTGATCCAAGCGGCTCTAATCTCCGGGTCTTCCTGAGGATTGACGGCTTTGGCTTGATAGGCATAGCGATCGGCCGCCACGCCCTTGGGAATCGGGTCGTTGAACTGATCATTGAGCCCCCGCACCATATCAAAGCGGCCCATCACCTCATGGTTGCCGAGCGCCGTAAAGAGCGGTGCATTTTGGATGAGCGGCGCACCCTGGTAGGTGGTTTTCTGGCCGTCTTCGCCTTCAAGGGCGTAGCTGGCGCGGCCTTGCAGACAGGGGAAGAAGCTGTTGCCTTCCTGGTTGTCAAACCATTCCGAGGCGCGATCGGGGATATTGACCAGATCGCCCGCCAGAAACACCCCGTCAATTTTGTCGATAGTTTCGCCCACCTTCTGGAGATTCGCCGCCGTGCGGGGCATCATCTGATGGTCGGAGGTGAGTAGAATCTTGAGCGGTGTGCCGGGAGCAGGGGTCGGCGCAAGCTGATAGACTTCAGAGCGGATCGCTTGGCCGGCCTCGGTTTGGCTATGGACTTGGTAGGGCAGGGCTTGGCCAGGGGTGAGCCCGGAAACCACTGCCTAATGCCGCCAGACGGGGCGAAAGGTTGGCTGCGCTGGGGGGTTGGGCAATTTTGATTGGCTGTCTTCCCGGAGGCGGGTGAGGGGGCGCGATCGCGCCGGGACAATGCGCTCAAGGCGATCGCCAAAATGCACCGCATGACCCTGACCCGCAAACTCCGTAAACCAAACCACATTCACGCTCTCGGCGGTGGGCCGCTGCAAAAACGGGTCACTCAAAAGCTGTTCAACATTCACGGCAGCAGGAAAATTCAGCGGTTGGTTGCCTCGCTCCGACATCACCCAGGTGGCGAGCTGCAATAACCCTGCCACCAAAAAGGGAAACGCACACCAGAACAGGACATTAAAGATTCTTCTTCGCTGGCTCGATCGCATGGGTAGACGGTATAAGGACTAGGGACTGTAGATATTGTAAGCCCAACCATTGGCTCAAATTAGAGCGCCCCAATACAGAGCGAAAATTCAATGCAGTCATTGTGTAGGGTGGGCATTGCCTAGGAAGTTCATTCTGTCACTTTTTAGTTCGATCAATTTCATGCCTAAACCGTGGCAGGCGTCTCGCCTGCCAG
>JBMYQW010000101.1:0-13588 GCA_049601735.1 Spirulinaceae cyanobacterium | reverse complement strand
TGAATAAAGGGTTTCACGCTTAAGTTCACACGGATGGTTTCAAACCTGCCCCTACCGAGTATTTAATTCTTTGTGCAAACAATCCGGATTTGGTATCACTCAGTGGCTCTATTGTATGGTGTGATTTGGGGTTGGCGTTAGAGCGTTTTTAAACCTCTTCAATCGGCACGGCCCGATGGAAATCTTTGTAGTCGATGACGCGATCGCCCCCCGGTAGCACCTCCAGCACATCTACTAGGCGCATATTCCACAAAATCTGGGCCGCTTCGTATTGGTGGCGGGCATGAACCGTTTGGCTGACCGTTTCATCAAGGCCGGTAAAGGTGACAATGATTCGGGCATCGCGCTCGTAGAGATCGGTTGCCGTGCAGCCAAACAGAGGGCTTTCGGGGGTAAGCGAATGCATCATCACCCAACTGAGCGAGAAGATCGGTGTCTGCGATCGCACCAGTTGCAAATCATGCAACCGCCGCAGCCGATGCCCCTCCGGTGTTTCCTCCGGCAGCAGCACCGTAACCGTGACCTGGGCTTCTAAAATCAAGTTGCCGCGCTGGTTCGCGGCCCGAAACATCAGGGTCGGCTGGCCGTTGTAGGGACAGATCACGGCAATGTTGCTAAACAACACCCGCGCCGAGGGGCGGGAAAAACGGGCAAACATCAAGCCCGTTGCCATCGCCACCGAGAGCAGCCCGACAAACACTTCCACCACGACCCAAAAGTTGCTGTAGGGCGTCGTCGGATACATCGCGCCGTAGCCGATCGTCGCCATGGTTTGCACACTAAAAAAAAAGGCATCCCGAAAGGAGCCCGGTTCGGCATTGGCAATGCAGTCCCCCCCCAGCAGATAGAGTCCGGCAAACACCAGATTGAGTAGCACATAGGCCAAACTCAACAGCCCCAAAAGCTGTGGCCAAGAGAGGGTAAATAGCAGATGATAAAAATCATCCCAGTGGAACCCCTGATTGCCCCGTTCAATCACACGCATTGAGCCTAACTGGAGAATCCGTTCAGTTTTGGGACCGGAGCCGGGGGGTGGGGTCGTCTCATGGTGGGGCATGATCGCAGGATCAAGGGTGACGCATGGGTTTCAAGCCAAACTTTACCATGAGGGTAGGAATGATATCGCTAAAGGCAGAAGGATGTAGGGCTTTGCCCGTGCGGAACAGGCAGAATCCCAAGTTCTTTCTACATCAACGTTTGCGCTGCTGGCACTGTCCTAATCCTCTTGCTTACCGCTCTAAAGCCTTTGATCGTGGGAGCATCTACGAGTAAGGTCTCGATATTTACGAGCGTTCCCGATGGGGGCTACGGCGCATTACCCGCGTGGCCGCATCGCTCTGTTGCCAGCGTTTGAGGTCTAGGAGTTCGTTGCGATCGCGCACCGTCATCAGCACCAGTTGGGTCATCCAACGGCGCTCATGGCGGAAGGCCAGCCAGCTCAGACCCGGCATGACCAAGGCAGCGCCTAAAAACACCGCCGCTAGGGGCACAACGCCGAAGAGATGATAGTCCTGGGCGAGCTGAACCAGGTCATTGTCTAAAACACCGCCGATGCCGTTGAAATATTCCTGGCGAAAGCTCGGTGAGGTGATGAGGCCGCCCATAAAGCCCAACACCTTAAAGAGCGTAAACCAAGAGAGCAGCGCAAACAGGAACCGTTCGCCGGGATAGGTGCAAAAATGCTGGCCCAACGCCGCGTAAAAACAGAAGGCGATCGCCACCAGTTCTCCCCCATGGCCCATCGCTGCGATCGCAGCCTGGTGCAGCGGTGTCAGGGCAAACAGGGCGTAGATTAGAAAGACAATCCCCAGGGTCTGCTGGGTAGGAACATTCTGACGATAGCGATAGCAGAGATAGGCCAGACCCATCAGCAACAGCGGCGGCAAAAAACTGAGACGCCCCACAGCGATCGTGATGCCACCCCCATGGAGAAAATTGAACGTGGGAATGGCTAGGTAGCCAAAAAGCCAATAGGCGATCGCATGGCCCAACTCATGCACCAGAATCACAAAATAGCCCAGAATAAACCGGGTTATGGGCATTAGAGCCAGCACAGCACCTATGCCCAACCCCCACAGCAGGCATTTGCGTCCGTCCGCATCGAGATCCTGGGCTTTAAAGGGTTCATCCACATAATCCGGTGCAGTGGCCGGGTCGTTGGGGTCGTATTCCACCGACCAGAGCGGTTCCGTTTGGCCGCGCGCAAACCCCTGAATCCGCAACCATTGCACAAAGGGCAGTTGTAACTGCCGCACCGCTTGATCCGCTTGGCTGGCATATTGCGTCTGATCGGTGGCGTCGGGGCCGCTGAAGTTAATCTGCAAGCAGGTTCCCATTAAGGTGGTGCGCACCACAACGTTACGATGACGAAACTCCCGCGCCAACAGGCTGGAAATCGCCCCTTTCTCACCCCGTTGGGCGGCGGCGATCAGGGCGTTACTGCTCTGGCTAGTCGATGGGGTGAGCTGGGCTGTCTCAGCCGCTGAGACTGTCCCTGGGGGCAGCGTGCTCATCTCCGGTTCTGGCAGCTCCGGTTCCTCAGGCGTCTCCAGTTCACTGGGGGCAATGAAGGGGATGTCCAGGTGCTGCTGCCAGGCATCGGCGCTCTCGCCCATCTGACGGCCGTGGAGCAGCAGGGAGCGCAAGCCGACGGGCTGGAGCGATCGCATCCCCCGCTCAATAAACCGGGTCAAGCTGCCCTGGGGTGGCGCTTGCAGACTTTCGAAAATGAGATCGAGGGTTTCGTCCTGGCGCTGGGCAATCACCCAGATGCCTTTGGGTTCGAGTTGTTCACTCAGCAGCGCGGCGATCGCGTTGGCATCTCCTTGTTTGGCGAGCTTGAGCAGCTTGGACACGGCATTGAGTAACGGGTAACTTCTCCTATGCTAGGGCAAGATATTGTCGAACATGGTAAATACAGAGCCTGGCCTCACCAATGTTTTGCGGCTAATGCTTTGAGGCCTCAAACCCAAATCACGCCTTGGCTCATCTGAATCGCTACGGTCAGCAACATGATGCCGAATAGGGGCAATAGACCGTAACCCAGGCGGGGGTGGCGATCGAGAGCGATTCCAGCGGCGATCGTCAGCGAGACAATGCCATAGGTCAGGCGCTCGGCGGAAACGTCATTACCCGAGACCATCAGCAGCGCCAAACCGCAGTAGCCATAGAGGAGGATTGCGCCAGTCAACTGTTTGCGCCAAAGACCGAAACCAGCCGCACAAAGCCATAATCCCCGACAACCCAAGCCGCAGTAGCAAGGAAAAACGTCCAGTAAGGCGTGGTTTTCCCCAAACGTTGGCGTTGGCTCCAAACCAACAGACCCACCAGGATAACCACCAACACCGCCAGGGGATGATCGAAACGCACCCAGGCCCCCGCAGCATGGTTGGTTTGACCCCAAAGCGTGATTTGCAAGGCTTGCCACCAGACCATCAAGCTCCCTGCGTCCCGACCCCAATAGGCCTGCGCCTGGGAAAAGGTCAGCGGATTGCCCCATTGCCACCAACCGTAGAGTGCATAAGCCGCCAAGCCGCCCCCCATGGCTAAAATTGCACCGTAATTCAGCCAGGAGCGCCGTTCACGCCCCGCTTGGAGTAGCAGCGCCGGAATAAAGGCAATGCCCGGAGGACGCAGGGCGGTGACGAAGATACCTGCGATGGTCATCCCGGCCAGTCGATGTGCCTCAAAGCTCTTGAGCAGCAGTACTGACAAGCAGAGCAAGCTACCTTCGCTGTAGAGCACCGTGCCAAAGAGGGAACCGGGATGCAGGCACAGCACAGCAATGGCCCAATGAGCGATCGCTGGTGTGTATTTTTGCCGGAGCCAATCATGCAGGAGTAGGGTCGCACCGAGGAAGGCCAGGTTATTGAGCAGCAGCCCGGCCACCGTGGGCGGAATCTGGAGCAGGGACAGGAGCCAGATAAACCTCGGAAAGAGGGGGAAAAAGGCGGGCGATCGCAGCGCCCCGTCTGGATCAACCGTGTAGCCCTCGGTGGCGATCCGCAGATACCATTGCCCGTCATTGGCGGTGAAGGTATCGATGCCCTGAGCGAGTTCGGGCGAGAGCAACGGCGTAACAACCAAGACCGCGAAGAGAATCAGCAGGCGACTGCCCAACCAATAGCTGAGGGGTAAGCGCCAGGGGGCATTGGCATCGGTCAGCCAAGCGTAGAGGGGGGTCAACCTCCGGGGGATTGCGCTCGTCATCGTCTTCTTGTTTGGGAGAGTTCAGGCGATCTGATCGTGAATCTGGAGCGTAAAATAACGTGAGTTCTGGATAAGCGAAGCGATCGCATTCCTCAAAGTCCTGAAATCTCGCTACCAAACCCGGTTGTCAGGGGGGCAGCCCCCCGACACCTCCTGCTGAGGGGGAGAGGGCTCCCGATCAACTCCGGCAATACCGGAGAGTAGCTAGATCTTGCTCGGTACAGATAAGGGTTTGGGGTGAGGGCGGTGTACTTCATCAAAACGAAGATGGCTATAAATGACCACCGCAACCTCAACCCAATCGACACTCTCAAGTTAGGCTGGGTTGAACGGTCAGCCTAACCCACGGTTGCCGTTTCCTTGGCGAACCAGGCCTCCCGCAGTTGCGTGGCAATCTGCGATCCGGTCAAGCCCAACGCTGTTTTGGACTCATTCGGCGTGGCATGATCCACCAAGATATCCGGCACGCCGATCCGTTTGACGGGAACCAGCACGTCGTTATCGTGCAGTGCCTCAAGCACCATTGAGCCAAAGCCGCCGATGCGGCAGCCCTCCTCTAGGGTCACGACCTTGCCGATCTGCTGGGCGAGGGGCAGAATTAGCTCCGTATCCAGCGGTTTGACAAAGCGGGCATTGATCACGGTGGCTTCAATGCCATGCTCACTCAAGATTTCCGCCACCTGCATCGCAGTCGCCACCATCGTGCCGTAGCCCAAGAGCAGCAGATCATCCCCCTGACGCAGAATTTCCGCCTTGCCGATCGGCAGACCCTCCCAGCCATCTTCCATCAAGGGCACGCCGATGCCGCTGCCGCGGGGGTAGCGCATGGCGATCGGGCCGTCGGTGTAGTTGACGCCCGTAACCAGCATTTGCTGCAACTCGGCTTCGTCTTTGGGGGCCATGATCACCATATTCGGCAGACAGCTCAGGTAGGCAATGTCATACATCCCTTGGTGGGTGGGGCCGTCTGCACCCACGATGCCCGCGCGATCGAGGCAGAAGAAGACGGGCAACTTTTGAATACAGACATCATGAATGATCTGGTCGTAGGCCCGCTGCAAGAAGGTGGAGTAGATCGCCACGACCGGACGCATCCCTTCGCAAGCCATGCCCGCCGCGAGGGTGACAGCGTGCTGCTCGGCAATGCCCACATCCACATATTGCTCCGGCAGGGTTTGCTGGAGTTTCACCAGCCCTGTGCCCGTGGCCATGGCGGCCGTGATTGCAATGATCTCTGGGTTGGCTTCGGCGAGCTTAGTGAGGGTATGCCCAAAGACCTTGGAATAGCCGGGAGGCGTGGGTTTTTTAGAGGGATAGGCTTTGCCCGTATCCAGGTCGAAGGGTTTTTGGGCGTGGTAGCCCACTTGGTCTTGCTCGGCGATCGCATAGCCCTTGCCTTTGATCGTGGCCACATGAACCAGCACCGGGCCGGGCATCTTGTGGGCCTGCTCAAAGGTGGTAATTAGCTCTTCGAGGTTATGGCCATCCACCGGGCCAAAATATTTAAAGCCCAGCTCTTCGATGACCGCCCCCACCTTGGGGACAGCGAGGCGCTTCATGCTCTCGCGCAGTCGCTCCATGTCCGGTGAGAGACTATCGCCAAAGAAGGGCAGATGCTTAAACTGCTCTTCGAGGTTGTCGCTGAGGAACTGCACCGGGTCTGAGAGCCGCACCTTGTTGAGATAGCGCGAAATTGCCCCGACATTGGGCGAAATGGACATTTCATTGTCGTTGAGCACGACCAGCAGTCGGGTATTCGGCAGGTGTCCGGCATGGTTAATCGCTTCGAGGGCCATGCCGCCCGTCAGCGCCCCGTCACCAATCACGGCGACGGTCTTGTAGTCTTCGCCTTGGCGATCGCGGGCCAAGGCCATCCCCAGAGCTGCCGAGATACTGGTGGAGGCATGGCCCGCCCCAAAATGATCAAAACAGTTCTCCGATCGCTTGAGGTAGCCCGCCACACCATCGCGTTGGCGCAGGGTGTGGAAGTCGCGGTAACGGCCAGTGAGCAGTTTATGGGGATAGGCTTGGTGGCCCACATCCCAGACCACTTTGTCTTGGTCGAGGTCGAGGGTTTGGTAGAGCCCCAGCGTCAGTTCCACCACACCGAGACCGGGCCCCAAATGACCACCACTAGCGGCGATTGTCGCTAAATGTTTCTCGCGAATCTGCTGGGCGACTTTTTCGAGTTGGCGAATAGAGAGCCCGTGGAGTTGGTTGGGGTGGGTAATTTCGCTTAAATGCATCTTTGAGATATAGAGGTTGCGTGGGTTAAAGGGTAAGGGGCAGCAATTGAGGGCACGTCATTAAATTAATCGCAGAAGTCTTTAAAGACCAGCCACAGACTGCCCAACCGAAAAAGATTACGAGGGGCTGTATAGAACTCAAGAACATCAATCGGTAATACTGCGATTGCCAGAACTGGCTGTTGGTGGGCATTGCCCACCCCACGTAATTCCCGGATTAAATGCTTAACCGTCATTAAAAGCCCTGCTGTATCAATGATTTTGAGATTTTTACTGATGACAGTCCTTCATCTGCTCCCTACTGTAAAGGATTTATTTCGGAGCGATTGTGACCATTGTGCTATTCCTTCGGTCGAAATGCCGGATTTTGGGCGCTGGCGTGATTTGAAATCTGGATCGTAGACAGACCGCATAAAATGCCTTTAGGAGCAGGTTTAAAACCTGCCCCTACGTTCAGATGCTACTGGGGTTCAGGGCCGGGTTCTGAACTGTGAGGTCTGATGCAATAGGGACTCAGCAGCGTCTGGGCTCAGGGGTTTAGCGAAGAAATAGCCCTGGCCAAATTGGTAACCGAGGGTGCGAAGGTGATCAAGCTGTTCCTCCGTTTCGATGCCTTCGGCGATCGCCTTGAGTTCGAGATGATTACTCATAGCAATGATGGTTTCGACAATCTGACGGTTGCGCTTGCCCTTGAGCATCTCGTTCACAAACGAGCGATCGACCTTGAGGCTGGCCACGGGCAGACGATGGAGATAGCTCAAGGAAGAATAGCCGGTGCCAAAGTCATCGATGCTCACTTGAATGCCCCGGGCACGGAACTGCTCGAGGGTGGCGATCGTGGCTTCGATATCGTCAATGAGCATACTTTCGGTGATTTCTAGATTCAGGGCGTCTTGACTCAACTGGGTCTCGGTGAGGATGCGATCGACCTGGTCTAGCAAATCGGCGCGACGGAGGTCATGGGCCGAGAGATTCACACTCATCCTCAGGGGCCGGAGGGTGGGGAGGCCCGTTTGCCAGGTTTTGAGTTGCCGACAAGCCACGTCTAGCGCCCACATATCAATGTGCGTAATCAGTCCGGTTTCCTCGGCGATCTTGATAAAACTGTCGGGGCTCTTGAGACCCTGAATCGGATGCTGCCAACGCAGCAGCGCCTCAAACCCGATTAAGGCTTGACTATCGAGAGCCACGATCGGCTGGTAATAGAGCACAAATTCCTGCCGTTCGATCGCCCGTCGCAGATCATTCTCCAGATGGAGCCGTTCTAGGGCCTGCTGGTGCATTTGCACATCAAAGATTTCATACCGTGCCTTGCCATTGGTTTTGGCGCGGTACATGGCAATATCGGCATCGCGCAAGAGCTGGGACGCATCGGTGTACTTCGGACTGCCGACAACAATGCCGATACTGGCGGTGGTGTAGACTGTTCGCCCTTCAATCCGCAGGGGCCGTTTGAGCCGGGCAAAAATCGCTTCAGCAACCCGAATCACTGGCTCAATGCCCTGCACCTCTTCGAGCAAGACCACAAATTCATCCCCGCCAAGCCGCACAACCAGATCCGTGGCTTGGACGGTTCGCTGGAGCTTTTGGGCTACCCCCATCAGCAACTGATCACCGGCAAGATGCCCAAGACTATCGTTGATCACCTTGAAGCGATCGAGATCGAGAAACAAGACCGCAAACTGATGCTGGGGGGAGCGTTGCAAACGGTGCAGTGCCAGTTCCAGACGTTCGATCAAGAGAGTACGATTGGGCAGATTGGTCAGCCCATCGTGCAGGGCCTTGTGCTTGAGCTGGTTTTGGGCCTCAATCCGCTCGGTGACATCTCGTGAGGTGGTTTGGAGTTGAGTAATCTGACCTGAACGATCGGCGATCGGTTTGAGGAGCATCTCAAACCAAAGATGATTGCTAGATTTATGGCGCATTCGGTAGGTGATCGGTGTGGGCCGGCCGCTGGCGATCGCCAGCTCAATTTCCCGACGGACGCGAGCGCGATCGCTGGGGTAGATGAATGCATCGAGGGGGCAGCCGAGCATCTCTTGGGGGGAGTAGCCTAGCAGGGATTGACAGGAGGGGCTCACGTAGCGATAGCATCCATCCGGATCATGCAGACAGACGAGATCATTCATGTTCTCTGCCAGCAAGCGATAGCGGCTCTCACTCTCCCCCAGTGCAGTTTCAACCCGCTGACGCTCCCCCAGTTGCAGTTGCACTTGCTGGTAGAGGCTCGCTTGATGAATGGCGACCTCCAGTTGGTGGGCCACGGCCTGGGCTAATTCCACCTGATCGGCTTGCCACCGGAAGGGATGCTCGGCGGTCGAGAGTGTGAAGCTGCCCCAGACCTCATCGTCAACAACCAGGGGGATCAACAGCCAAGCGCCTGGCAATGTTTGGGCGATCGCTTGATTGATCCCATCTTGCAATTGCTGCGTATTGACAACCTGAACCACCTCACGCCGCTTGAGGGCAGCGGCAAAGGCGTTGTCGGCATCGGGAATCGCTAAACCGATCGTGGTGGGCGCCTGAGGATCATGGCGAAATTCCGAGAGATGCCGCCAATGGTTTGCCCAGGGGAGATACTGCACAACAAAGCAGTCTAGGTTGTCCAAGAGTCGAGCCGTTTCGGCGGTGGCAGTGGCAAAAATAGTCTCGAGATCCAGGGAGTTGCGAATGGATTGGAAGACCCGCCGCAGAGATTTTTCCCGTTGAATTTGCTGCTGCAAAGCCGTGATATCCCGCCCTACACCCTGAATTTCGGTCAAGTTACCTTGGGGATCAAAAATGCCCACGTTAATCCAATGGGTCCAGCCGATTTGGTTGGTGGACTGGCACTGGCGATTGATATTTTCAAAGGTGGGGTGCTCTGGCGTCAGGGCAGCGATCTTGTTCTGGAGTTCAACGCGATCTTCGGGAGGCACAAACTGACGCCATTGTTGACCGAGTAAGACTTTCAAGGGGCGACCGACGTAATCACAGAAGGCAGGGTTTGCAAAGGTGATCGTGGTGTCGGGTTGGGATCGCACAATCAGATCAACTTGAGCTTGCAGTACATAGCCGTCATTGAACCCGTTCTGACGCACTGTGTTTTCGAGAATTTGTTGTTCTAACTCTTGGCGCTTGCGTTCGCTGATGTCTTGAAAAGCGGCGATCGCATAGATCACCCCTCCCTGCTCATCAAAGATCGGGGTTGCCCAGACCTCTAGGTTGAGGGTGCGATCGCCCCGCTGCACCACTAAGTCATCCGCCCAAGCGGCCTCACCGTCTAGAGCTCGGGTACTCGGTAGTTCGTTGGTTGGGTAGAGCTGTTGGCTCTCCTCCCGATACACCTGAAACGCTGCGGAGAGCTGCTCGACGCTTAAGGGGAGAGGGCGCTCAATACCAACGAGGGTTTGACCCACGCGATTGAGATAAATTATCTTGCCCGTGGCATCGTGAACCGCAATACCGACCGGGGTGGCATCCAGAATTTGAATCAAGCGGCCCTCATCATGGGGAAATGCAGTACTAGCGAGAAACGTTTCGACCCATTGCCGAACGGGACTAGGCGTATTTTGCCAATCGCCAACTGAAATCTGTCGCAGTAAAGAAAAGTTTAAGGGCTCCATAACGAAGGCTCGGGCGAACAAATCGGAAACTGCGAAAATACGGTCGGTTTTAGGCAACCAGAACAGGGACTAGGGGTATGCCGCTCCACAATGTTCCCATGCGTCTGATCAGGATTTTGTGTAAAGGGTTTCTGAAACCATGAGATTCCGTTCTGTTCAAAGCTCGTTGCTCAAAAACACAAACCCTCTCGTTGCCATCAATTCGGTTTCAAATCCGAGCGTTGAGCGAAGTCGTTAGCCGTCCAGCAGGGATGGCGCGATTCGATAACGCAATTTATCGAGCACGACTGAGTTATCCAGCAAGTCTCTCATCTGCTCCCAGAGCAGCAGGGCATCAGGTTTGGGCATTTAGGTGTCCAAACATAATTTCCCAGACAAACCTTGTTGAGATTCTAGACCATCCCACCCAATTTCAGGGCAGTCGTGACATCAAGGCCGTAAAGCCGCTAAATGCACCATCCCATCCCCCCACAAACCAGACTTGGCCATCCCCCAAGACGGGCAAATGTCCGGGGGGGGCGTCTAGGGCAAACTGGAGTTGGTCATAGGTGAACCATGCCGCGCTGTTCCTGGCCTCGAGCCGACACCAACCCAACTGATTGGCTAAACGCGGCCAATTCTGAGCAATCCGCGCCCGATTACCGCTCAGGGCAATGTGACATTGCTTTTGCATGGCCAGGCCAAAACGGCCATCGCTGGCCGCTTGCCAGCGGTGGTCTATCTCCAGCAGACAATCAGTGGGCAAAGTGGCTAAGTCTTCGGGGGTGAGATAGCCCTGGCGCTCACGACCCGCGATCGCCACCACCAAGGCCGCCGACGCCTGATCCGCTGCAAGCCAATCCCCCTGGTCGAGGCTTGCTTGGAGAGCATCGTAGTTCAGGTTGGGGATCAATGCAGGCGGAACAGTGGCCGCCGTTGCCCCGAGCTTTGGGGACGGGGGCTCTGAGAGTTGCCCCTGGTCGCGTACTACATCGCTCAATTGCGTGGCGAACTGCTCAACCAGATGATGAGAGAGCTGCTCCTGTTGTTCAATTTGTTGTTCGACTTGACGCCAACGCTGCCGTAACCAGACTTGCTGGGCGATCGAGAAGGGTAGTTGTGGCTCCAGCGGCCAGTCGCAATGGTAACAGAGCAGTTCTGGTGCCTCGGGCTCGGGCTGCACCCGCTGACAAATCGGGCAGATCAGCGGCTCGGGCAGAGAACCCACGAGCGACTTTTGGTAGTAGCGGCTATAGGGATCATCGCGATAGTCACCAAAGGGGCCGGTGCGGACAAAGCCAAAGGCTTGGTAGAGGGCGATCGCCTCCGGTTGGGCGCAGCCTGTTTCTAGCTGTAAGGTCTGAATCGCCTGCTGCCGAGCATGGTTGATGAGCGTCTGGAGCAACTGTGTGGCGATCCCCTTACGTCGGGCCGCGGGCTGGACGTAGAGCCGTTTGATCTCGCCATAGCCAAGGGGTGAGGCTTTGAGGGCGATGCAGCCCAGGGGCATCTCGGTGGGGCCGTCTTGAGCAACCCAGATGGTCACGTCCGGGGCGGCGAGTTCCGCTGGCGCAAGGGTAAAAATATGCTGGGGCGGATACAGGTTCGCCAGTTCTGCATCCGAGGCGGCCAAGAGGGATTGGAGCGCGGGGGTTTGGGGGTCGGCAATGATAATTTCAGGACGATCGGGCGGGGGAGAATCAGGCATGGGAAGAGCAGGAAGAGGGGCTATAGCAGCGATGTTGATGGTGAGGATAGTTTACAGAAGCCGAAACCCTCAACCGATGGGCAATGTCTACTGATATCGCTCTACACAATGAAATGGGCTTTACGCTGACGCTGGGAAACCATAGAGCCCTTTAAACCAAGTGACAAATTCTTGGGCTCTAGGATGCTTGGGGTCAAAGACTTTTTTCTTCACTGCTGTACTGAACTGGAGCCCCGGTTCCTTTTGCCAAGCCAGCAAAGTGTGGATGTTGGCTTTATCAATATGAGCATCTTTAATATTTGCCTCCAGCTCATTTTTGGCAACTTGGACTACATCTTGAGCATATTGCCACAAGGGTTCTGTCCCGTTGGGCAATAAGTAGGTCAAAAAGGTTTCGAGCATCCCCCGCTGGGCATTGTCTGGCATGATCCAAATGCCAAATTTAATTTGTCGCTCAGGAATTACCGAATGGGTATGAATGAGCCCAGTTGGAGGTAAAACTTCAGGTAAGCCTGGAATGCTGGGTAAGCAAGCATTGCGCAAACTTTGCCACTGACTAGCGAAGTCCTGATCGGCATCGACGATAATTCCTAGTGTTGTTAAGTTTCCGTCTTGGAGTTCGGTGGCGATCGCATCTCGATCAGCAATATTCTCATATCCATCACAGTCTTCAATATAAACAGGTGGGTTCTTCGTTGGCCAATCCACACCATTGGCTTCCATCAGTTCTGGAATCAAAAACTGCTCACTTTTGCCTTCCACAAGCAAGATTTTACTGGCATTGCCACGCTGCATAAGTTATCGCACCTCAATTCCCCGTTCAGCGGCGATCGCCATCTGTTTTCCGTTAAACACAATACTCCGTGAGGCTCCTTTTTCAATGCGATGGATTGTAATCCCATCCTCGCCTGTATTTTCTTCTTCAGCAACGGTCGCTAAACTCATCCAGCAATCGCTGTTGTGTGTCGTCGCAAATACCTGAACATCTAACCTTTGGGCAACTTTCCAAATAAATCGCCACATATCGACCATGGCTGTATAGTGCAGTCCGGTATCAATTTCGTCGATGAGTACAACACCTCCTTTAGCAGTAACTAAAATTAAAGTAATACTCAGCATTCGCCACATCCCATCTCCCATTGTATTTAGAGGGACGCGATGCTGTTCTCCTTTGAGCTTGATATAAAAGCTCGTAGATTCATTACTAGGATCTGCTGCGATTCGTTCAATTCTAGGTTCCAATATTCGCAAAGAATCCAACAAGTTTTCTTCTTCGGGATTAAGAACTATTTCTCTGTATAAATCCCGTGCAAGATCTAGATCAATTGATGTAGGAATCAGAAACCTTGACTCAGTTGAGAAAATAACTTGACCATTGATATTTTCAATGTAACTTGTATCTTCTTTCTTTTTGACGAGATGTGTCGTCTCCACATAGAATTTATCCTTGCCCTGCACTTGGGCTATTAATTTTCTCGTATCCTCATCCAGCTTCAAATCTTCTGATATATCGACTTGCAGTATTTGAGTGAGTTGCTTTGTGGTTCCAGTGACAGAGAAGTGAATTTCAGGAACGACGAGTTTTCCAGCGAACACATACTTTGTTTTCATTTCTGCAAGAACACCCAATTCCATTTTTGATGTTTCTATCGATTTTATCAATGAGTATTTTATGTTCTGTGCCTCACTGCGTCTCTGCAAAACCTCTTCCAAGGCATTTTCTTTTTCATGATCCCAAAATATATTGATCGCCTCCAGAATCGATGTCTTTCCCGTGTTATTCTTTCCCACCAAAAGATTAATACGGCCAAGCGGTTCGAGTTCAAAGGACTTGAAACAGC
>JBMYQW010000100.1:0-13604 GCA_049601735.1 Spirulinaceae cyanobacterium | reverse complement strand
GTGGCGAGGTGCTCATCGAGACGATTGTCGTTTTTGGGATCGTTGATCTGGAGCTGAAAAATACCGGGCTCTAGGGGGGCGATCGCCACTTTCGAGCACGTTGATGAAGTAGATTCAGGTTGAGATGATATAGATTCAGACATTCGTTAGACCTCCGAGAAGAACCGTTGAGCAAAACCTAGCAGCCCAGAAAATTACGGTTGATACCGGGCAAACCAGGGCGGTGAAATGCCCTCGGCAAAGTCCTGGATGCCGGCCACCGTTTCCGGTTGTTCCAGCCAGGTGATCAGGGTTTGCTGGGCGATCGCCAGTTGGTGATCCAAATCCGCCGG
Source organism: Spirulinaceae cyanobacterium (assembly GCA_049601735.1). GTDB lineage: Bacteria > Cyanobacteriota > Cyanobacteriia > Cyanobacteriales > Spirulinaceae > SIO3F2. The sequence continues at coordinate 13,272 of JBMYQW010000100.1, read as the reverse complement.
ATTGAGCCGTTCAAAATAGGCCTTACTGGCGGCGATCGCGTCAGGCGAAGAGCGAAAGAGTTGTTTAAGCTGCCGCTTGAGGGTCTTCGGCAGCTCGGTGGTGACTTCATCCACCAAGCCCCATTGCTGGGCTTCGCTAGGGCCAAAGCGGCGGCTGCTCAGGGTCAGATAGTTCAGCCGCGCGGGAGCCAAGCGCCGCAGCAGCAGCGGCGCGATCAGCGCCGGAATCATGCCGACGATCACCTCCGAGAGCTGGAAGCTGGCGGACTCGGTGGCGAGCACCAGGTCGCAGGCGGCGACGAGCCCGACACCGCCACCCGTGGCGGGGCCGTCAACGCAGGCGATCGTCGGCTTGGGTGAGCGGTACAGGGCTTTGAGCATTTCTAGAAGCTGATCCAACAGCGCCGCGTTGAAGCGGCCCGCCGCTGGGCAAAGCCCCTGGAGATCCAACCCTTGGCAAAAGGCATTGCCCTGGGCCGAGAGGACGATCGCACGGCAGTCGGGGTTGGCGTTTGCTTGGGCGAGCGCCCCGCTCAAGCCCTCAATCAGCGCCGCGCTCAGGGCATTGCCGCGCTCGGGGTCAGCGAGGGTGATTTCGGCGACTCCCCCCCGCAGTTGGTTGGCGATCGGGACAGCACTTAACTCCATCGGTAACTCCGTTCGTAGCCTTGGACAGAGTCGAGCACCAAGAGCTCCTGGCCGTCGTAGGCGGTGGCATAGAGCTTCTGGAGTAGTTCGCTGCCTTTGGCTGTATTGCCCATTGCCTCACTGCCCCCTTGCCAATGCCAATCGCGGCGATCGATCGACGCCTCCCGCACCGCTTCCAGCGTTTCATAGTCAGCAACGGAGACCCGCTGTCGGGCGGCCAGGGCGGAGTCAATCTGGAGGTCTCGCACCAGGGCCGGTGCTTGCGCCCCCAGGTGCGCGGCATAAAATTCCCCCTGGCAGCCGGAACCGTAGGCAAAGAGCGAAATCGATTCCCCACCCTCTAGGGTTTCATCCGCCTGCAACAAACCCAGCAGACTCAAGAAGTTAGAGCCACCGTAGGCCATGCCCACGGTCTTGGCAAAGTGAATACTCGGGGCCACCCGCGCCTGGTAGCTCGCCTCGGCGGCCGCCTTGCCTCCGCCTTGGCCCGCTAGGCTGCGCAGGGTGCGGTGGGCCTGGCGTGGCATTCCGGGAAAGGGCGCATGGTAGAGATGGCGCTGAAAATCAGCGTCTAGATCCACTGCCCCCACCGTCTGCTCGTAATGCTGATAGGCTCCCTCCAGGGCATCGAGGTAGGAATAGAGGCTAATTTGCCCGTTGAAGACCTCGGTCGTGGTCGTGGGACGGAAGGTATCGCTAATTTCGCTCGTCCAATAGCCCGTTTTATGGAGGTCGAGCGCCAGGATCTGTGGATTGTGGCTCACCAGCATCGCCAGGGCACAGCCGCCTCCGGTGGGTTCGTAGGGCGTATTGAGAAACTTACGACTGAGATCGCTGTTAATCACCAGGGCTCTTTTGCTTTTGTCCGGTTGGGTCGCCAGCCAAGCCGCTGCCATTTTCAAGGCCCCGGTGGCCCCATAGCAGGCGTGTTTAACCTCAAAGTTGCGGCAGTTTTGCCCCAGCCCACAGAGGCGCTGCACCCAAGTGGAAATGGGTTTGCCGCAGTCCACGGCGGACTCGGTGCCAACAATCACCAGTTCAATGCTGGCCCGCTCTGCGGGCGTGAGTTGCAGGCGTTGAACCGCATTGACGGCCAGGGTGACCCCATCTTCAAAGGCGGGGTAGACAGTGCGGCGATCGCACATCAAGTCCTGGGCAACGTAGGGCCCATCCAGCGCGGGGCGGGCGTCCACCAGCTCGGGAATATCCAGATAGAGCCGACCCGCGTAGAGATTGAGTTTTTCGATACCAATATGCATAAACAATAATGACCTGGTTGCAAATAAGAAATCAAACAACTCGTCTGGATTGAGATCCGTAGTTGTGGGGATACTGTTGAGGCAGTCCCCCTAGGGTTGCCCTGACCCCCTCTACTTCGGGGTCATCATGGTGCTTAGGATAAATAAACCAGGCAGCTGCGATCGCGCTGATGGATGTTTAGAAAATAACTCGGTCGTTCCGTAGCGCAGGCGTCTCGCCTGCCATCTGAATCTCCATCACCAAAAACAATTGCCCCAACGATAAGGTTGGTGGTGGGCAATGCCCACCCTACAATCAACCGTCATTAGTAAATGTTGGCTGAGATGCCCTCTGAGATACCTTCACTAAACGCAGACTTCATCTGAGACGCATCCAACCAGCAGCGTTTGCGCTGGAACGGATAGGTGGGGAGGCTGACCCGCTGATGGGCATAGTCTGCATCAAAGCCTTCCCAATCCACATTGGCGCCATTGATGTAGAGCACTTGCAAGCAGCTCAATAGCGACTGCCAATTGTCCGTAGACCGGCTCAGGGAGGTGAGCCAGGTTGTCCCTTCCTTGGGCAGACAATGCTTGGCAAGCCCAGTCAAGACCGATTGCGCTCCCACTTCGAGAAAGAAGTTGCAGCCTAGCTCTGCTGCTGCCTGGATGCCGCTGTTAAATTGCAGCGTCCCTTGGAGTTGTTGACGCCAATGCCGAGCGTTCGGAATTTCACCCACCGGGAAGAAATGTCCCGTCATGCCGGAGATGAAAGGGAGGGTGGGCGCGGCAAAAGTCAATTGCTGCATCATGCTCTCGAACCCATCTAGCATGATGTTCATCAGGTGGTTTTGGTAAGCGGCATCGTAGGGGAAGCGATCGCTGCTGATCGCCTCAGACGCCACACTCTGAAGAGCCGTGCCGTTCACCGAGGCAGGATGCCCTCCCTGGGAGCTGTTGAGGCCACCCACGCGGCCAGAACGGGATTGAGCCAGAGGGGATTGAGCCACCGATTGCCAGGGCGCAAACTCGGCTTCCGCATAAACCGCTGCTTTAGCGTGGGACTTTTGGAGCTGATCCAGCAGCTCACCCCGCTTGACCGCCAGCGCCAGACCCGTTTCCAGGTCGAAGACGCCTGAAATGCAAGCCGCTGTATATTCACCAATGCCATAGCCGAGGACGGCTTCAGGCTCGATTCCCCAGGAGAGCCATTGTTGCGCCAGGGCATATTCAAGGGCAAAGATCATCGGCTCCCGGTAGAGCGTATCTTTGAACCAAGCTGACTCGCTCCCGTCGTTCGTGAGTACTTCCAGCAGCGAGTGTTGCAGATGTTCTTGCAACAGCGCATTGCAGCGGTCTAAAGTCGCCCGGAACGTGGGCTGGGTTTCGTAGAGTTCACGGGCGATGCCGATGTATCGAGAGCCCTGACCGCTAAACACAAAGGTGACTTTAGGTGAGGCTTTTTGCTTACTTTTGAGCGTTTGAGACCGCAACCCTTCGGTTTCTTCCCCGGCGAGGAACGCTTGCAGCTTTTGCAATAGGGCTTCGGAAGAGTCGGCAACGATCGCCAGCCGGGCATCAAGGTGAGAGCGGCCCGTGTTGGCACTGTAGCAGAGGTCAGCCAGGGCGCGATCGGGATCCTGACTCAACTGCTCTTGGTAGAGACTAGCCAGTTCTTGGAGGGTTTTCTCTTTCTTGGCAGACAGGCAGAGGAGATGGAGGGGACGCTCCACGACAGCATTCTGGGCTTGGGACGGCTCCGGTGCGACTGGATGGGGCGCTTCCAAGATGATGTGCGCATTCGTGCCGCCGTAACCAAAGGAGTTAACGCCCGCAAACCGAGGCGCAGCCTGGCGTTGGTAGGGGCGCTCGGGGGTGGCGATCGCAAACTGCCCCTCAGGTAAATCAATGTTGGGATTGAGCTGCTTGATATGGAGTTGGGGCGGCACCTGACCCTGTTGCAAGCAAAGTATCGCTTTAATCAGACCCGCAATACCTGCGGCTGCTTCTAAATGGCCAATGTTGGCTTTGACCGAGCCGAAGAAACAAGGCTCTCGCTCCTGCTCTTCGCTAGAGCGTCCTGCACGCAGCACTGAGACCAACGAGTGAACCTCGGTTTTGTCGCCTAACGGCGTGCCCGTGCCGTGGGCTTCGACGTAGTCAATCTGTTCCGGTGCAACCTGAGCCCGCTCCAGCGCATCGCGAATCACCGACTGCTGGGCTTCGCCATTCGGGGCGGTAATCGCCTTCGTCCGACCATCTTGGTTGACCGCCGAACCGCGAATAATTCCTAGAATGGGGTCGCCATCAGCTTGGGCATCCGCGAGCCGCTTGAGCATGACCAGACCGCAGCCTTCGCCGCGCACATACCCATTGGCGCGGGAGTCAAAGGTCTTGCTGCGCCCATCGTCAGCCATCATGCCCGCTTGGGACAAGGTAATCGTCCAGTCCGGGGCTAAAATCAAATTCACCCCACCAGCCAGGGCCATGTCCGAGTCGCCGACCCGGAGGCTTTGGCAAGCGGTATGCACCGCCACCAGTGAAGAGGAGCAGGCGGTGTCAATGGAGAGGCTCGGGCCGCGTAAATCGAGGGCATGGGACAACCGATTGGCCGTCATGCTGCTGGCAACGCCTGTGCCGCCGCGAGACGGGGGACCAGCCAGGAGTTTGTAATAGTCGTAGACCCAACTCCCCACGAAAACACCGGTTTTGCTGCCCGCCACTCGCTCCGGGTTGATGCCTGCACTCTCGATCGCCTCCCAAGCCACTTCTAGGAGTAGCCGCTGCTGCGGGTCCATGGTGGCCGCTTCTGCTGCTGAGATATTAAAGAGGAGGCGATCGAACTGATCAATATTGTCGATGAAGCCGCCCCAGCGGGTATTCATGGCCGTCTCACTATCCAGGTTGGGGTCGTAGTAAGCGTCCACATCCCAACGATCAGCCGGAACTTCCGTAATCGCATCGGTTCCCGTTTTCAATAGTTCCCAAAACGCCTGGGGGCTATTCGCTCCCCCCGGAAAGCGACAACCCATGCCGACGATGGCGATCGCATTTAAGTCTTGAGCTGGGGAATCTTGAACTGGTAAGCCCTGAACCGGAGCAGCCTGGCTGGACGCCTTGCGTGTTTTTACGTAGTTAGCTCGCGCTGACTGTTGATTGTTCATAGTTTTAAGTAGAGAGCACCCTGAGTTCTGCCTCAATTTTCTTCATCCTGAGCAAGGTGAAGGCCAACCCATTGAGCCATGTTGGTCATCAATTCTCCAACCCTGAACCCATTGTTTGGCGTTGTGCAGGACAGAAGGTTGTCTCTGCTGCAGCGGTATTTAGCGCGGCAGTCGCTCAATACCGGAAACCCGGATCATGCCGGGGTGAAATCAAAGGAGGAATCTCTAAAGCTGTGATCTCTATCACCGATTTGAGCGATCCAAGTCTTTGTTTCCTTGAACACTTTAAGGGGATACACGCAAAAGGGCAAGTGTGTCGCCGTAAAAAAAATGCGAAGCCCCGTGTTATCACCGCTGTCTTGCTGTGAACACATCAGCCTTGGTGTGCCTATGTAAAGAAGCCCAGGCTACACCGCAGCGATCGGAACCATTCTGGCTCGGTTCCTCCGATGATCTTACGGACAATTTTACGGGGATGAATCCAGCGATCGGCGGATCTAAATTCCGTGTTTTCTCCCAGAGGCATTGGTGGGGTTGAGCCTACGTAGCCTGGCGCGCTTGCTTTACCATCGCAATCAACGTCTGGTGGGCATCTTCCGAATCGGTGAGGGTATGGTCAAAGGTAATACGTAAGGGGATTGCCGCTCCCTGACGCTGGGCTTCCAAGTTCATGCCCTCCGGGTCAATCGCGACCAACCGAGCCGCCTCGGCATCCGTAGTTTTACCGAATACCTGGGCGTAGAGCAAAATAGCATCGGCATGGTCATCGTTCATGTGAGCGCAAATGCGATCGCTCACTGCGGGGGTAATTGGATCAGCCATGGTTAATCGTTCAAAAGATGTTGCTTACAAAACGCCACTATTGTAGGCAGATCTGAGGTCTGTTGCGGATAGGTCAGCGGGGGACGAGCGATGATCAGCAGCGGAATCTGCAACTGCGCGGCCACCTGCTGCTTGATGTCTTCCCCCCCCGCCGCGCCCGAGGCCTTGGCCACGACGAGCGAAACATTCCACTGTCGCCAGAGCGCCGCTTCGAGTTCGGGGGAAATAGGCGGGCGCAGGGCAATCAGCCGACGCGCAGTAAAGCCCGCCGCTTGGGCTGCGGTGAGAGCCGTTAGGCTGGGCAAGATGCGGGCAAACAAGGTGGCGCGATCGTGCCAGGAGGCAAAGCGATGGAGGTGGCGGTAGCCGATGATCAGCAAGACACGCTGGTTGATCAGGTCATTCCCCGCCAAGAGGCTGTCCCAATCGGACAAGGTGCTAACCCATGGATTCTCTGCGGTCACATCCGGACGCTCGTAGCGAAAATAGGGCAGTGCTAACTGTGCAGCAACCCCGATCGCCTGTTGGGAAATGACCACCGCATGGGGATGGCTGGCATCGACGATCGCCCGCACCTGATGGGTCTGTATAAAGGGGGCAAGCTGCTCGGGTGTTAATGCCTCCACCTGCACCGTAAGACAATCGGCCACGGGATAGAGCTCCACCGCTTGCGGGGTTGTCACCGTAACCCGGCAGGGGATCTGCTCCTCTACCAAGGCCTGGGCGATCGCCGCACTCTCACTCGTGCCACCGATCAACCAAATGCAGGGGGAAGGGGTCATGGAATCAGTGAAATTACGTAGTTATTCCGTAGGTCGGCATGGCCCACCACCAGACAGGTTTGGCGATCGCCTTGGGCATTACGCGATCGCATCTTCCTGGTTTATGCCCTTAAGTTTGGTCAATCAGTCAATTTTATAGATCAATCAAGGCTCCGTTCTCCCCAGGCAACTCCGTTCCTGCCTAAACTACAATCACCATTAGCAAATGACTCTGACGGTAGCCGGATAGAGGACGTGGAAATGATGATACAGGGTTGGATTGGGCGCTGGGGCATGGTGTTGCTGCTCACCGGGGCGATCGCCGCTTGTGCGGCTCCAGAAGAGACGGAAGAATCGGCGGCAGAGACTCGCGCGTCGGAGCGCAGTGACCAGACCCTGCCCCGACCAGCCAGTGAAGAGCGGGACTTGCCCTCCGCCCCCCAGCAAACAACCCCGAGCCCGAACGGATTGCCCGAACTCTCAGTCGTTGAAGCCTGGAAGACGATTCAGGGCAATGGCGTGAGCCTCGCCGTGCCCGAGTTTTACGATGGCGGCAACCCCAGCGTGGAATACGATGCTTTGGTAGCCAAGCTCCAGGCGATTGACCCGAAATATGCCGAGCGATTGGAGGCGATCGCCGCCACTCCTGAAGTGAGTGCCCTACTGGCCTTTGATGTCCAAGATCAACAGCATGAATTTCTCACCAGTGTGAACATTGCCTATGAGCCCATTGACCCCAACGTTACGCTTGAAGCCTACGTGCAAACCGCTAGCCAGCAGCTCGCCCAAGCCTACGACATTCAGTCCCAGAGCCTGGTTCCGGTGGGGCGTCACCAGGCGGGGCAAATCGTGGGCGCGATCGAGAACGGCAATACCCTCTTCAAGCAATTGTTCTATATGATCCCCTACGACGGACAGATGTGGATTATCACCTACAGCACGGGCGCGGAGGCTTTTGAGCAACGGCTGAATGAATTTACCCAGAGCATTCAGACGATCCAATTTGCGCCCTAGGGTAGGGGAGGGTTTGAAACCCTCCCGTACAGCAGATTTGAGCGATTGCAATCACCCGTATGGTGCAAGAAAAATCATGAAACTCCAAAACGTCATCATCGTGCATAAAGCGGGCCATACCCAGAGTCGGACCGTGGCCGAACGCTGTGCCAAAGAACTCCAAACCTTGGGCGCGAAAGTTCTGCTCGGCCCCAGCGGCATCAACGACAACCCTTACCCGGTGTTTCTGGCCTCCCTGACCGAGCGCATTGATCTGGCGATCGTGCTCGGCGGCGATGGGACGGCGTTGGCGGCGGCCCGCCATCTTGCGCCCGAGGGGATTCCCATCCTGACCGTGAATGTGGGCGGTCACTTGGGCTTCTTGACCGAACCCGCCGAAATTTTCCGCGATACCGAGCAAGTGTGGCAGCGCCTCCAAGACGATCGCTACGCGGTACAGCGGCGGATGATGCTCCAGGCTTATCTGCAAGCGGGCGATCGCTTTGATGCCGAGCAAGTCAGCGATCGCTTCCTGTGCCTCAATGAAATGTGCATTAAACCGGCCAGTGTGGCGCGGATGCCCACCTCGCTGCTGGAGATGGAGGTGGATGGGGAAATTGTCGGTCAATACCATGGCGATGGCTTGATTGTCGCCACGCCCACGGGCTCCACCTGCTACAACGCCTCGGCCAATGGGCCGATTCTCCACGCGGGCATGGAGGCGATCGCCGTCACCTCCATTTGTCCCTTGAGCCTCTCGACCCGCCCGATTGTGCTGCCGCCCGCTTCAGTGATTCAGGTCTGGCCCCTGGGCGATCGGGAACTGCTCACCAAACTCTGGGCCGATGGTGTCCTGGCCACCCAGGTCTGGCCCAACCAACGCATTTGCATCCGCAACGCCGACTGTCAAGCGAAGTTTATTATCTTGCGCGATCGTCATTCCTTCTATCAAACCCTCCATGAAAAACTCCATTGGGAGGGCACGAGAATTCAATATGACAATGGCCAGATCAACTAACTATCCGGAATCTGGATTGTTTTGGGTGAGATTTTGCAGTAGTATCTGAAAAATTTGGCTCGCTTCACGGAACTTTATAGTCCAGCCAGCCGACTCACAGGGTTTAATGCCCCTAACTTCCTCACACACGACCGATATTGACCCATGAAAAAATTCCTTACAGGACTCGTTCTTGGTTTGGGCGTGGCGATCGCCTCCCCCCAAGTCCCCGTTCTGGCGCGCCAAGCGCCCCTGGTCTGGAGTAACCCCACCAATGATGCCGCCGTGGGCTTTGACGAGCAGCTCTGGCGCAGCTTCCAGGGCCCCGGCGACAAACAGGCCCTGATTCAATCCATCGACAACAGCCTGCGCTACATTCGCACGCCCAGTGCTGTCGAAGCCTATCGCAACTACCCGGTTCGGGGCATCAGCCGCGCTCGGGTGGAGCGTTCCCTGCGCCGCTTCCGGCAGTTGGTGATTCAAGCCCAAAGCCCCGAAGAACTCCAGGCCGCCGTGCAGCGTGAATTTGTCTTTTACAAGTCCGTCGGGCTCGATAACCGAGGCACGGTCTACTTCACTGGCTATTACGAGCCGATCTACGACGCCAGCCTCCAGCCCAGCGCCGAATACCGCTATCCCCTCTACCGCCGCCCAGCCAACTTCGAGCAATGGCGCAGCCCCCATCCTACCCGTGTCCAGCTTGAAGGCACGGATGGCACCGGGGCCCAGAGCATCCTGCGGGGCACAGAACTGGTCTGGTTCCGCGATCGCCTCGAAGCCTACCTGGTGCAAATCCAAGGCTCGGCGAAGCTGCGTCTGCGGGATGGTAATTTCATGAGCGTTGGCTTCCATGGCGGTACGGACTACCCCTACACCAGCGTGGGCAAGCTGATGATTGCCGATGGGCTCCATCCCCGTGATGGCTTCACGATGCCCAAGATGATCAACATCTTCCGCCAGCGTCCGGACTTGCTCAGTCGTTACCTGCCCCAAAACGATCGCTTTATTTTCTTCCGCAATACGGGCGGTGGGCCGCCGACGGGGAGCTTAAGTGTGCCGGTGACGGCCGATCGCTCGATCGCCACCGACAAAGACCTCATGCCCCCGGGCGCATTGGCGCTCATCCACACCCAAATCCCCTACCCCAATGGTCGCGGCGGAACCCATGCGCCGACGGTTAGCCGCTTCGTACTCGACCAAGACCGGGGCAGTGCCATCAACACACCGGGTCGCGTCGATGTGTTTATGGGCACGGGGGATGTGGCCGGTCAGCGAGCGGGCGTAATGGGCTATCGCGGCGAATTGTATTACTTACTGCTGCGGGAGTAGGTTACGCCACAGGCAACGGTTTAACGCATCTTCACGGGATTTGCTCGGGTTATCCGACATAATGAGGCCTTTGACTATCACTCATCTAGATTTAACGAGGTGTTAATCATGGGACTCATGCAGCGGTGTGTTGCCGAAGCGATCGGTACGTTTTGGTTGGTTTTTGGGGGGTGTGGCAGTGCCGTTCTTGCCGCAGCATTTCCGGTGGCGGATGCGGCGGCAAACCCTCTGGGGCTCGGTTTTGTCGGCGTATCTCTGGCCTTTGGTTTGACGGTGCTGACCATGGCCTACGCCATTGGCCATATTTCCGGTTGCCATCTCAACCCAGCGGTGTCTTTTGGTCTTTGGGCGGGTCAGCGGTTTCCGGCGGGGGAGTTGCTCCCGTACATCGTGGCGCAGGTGGTGGGCGCGATCGTGGCATCTGGGGTGTTGTTCTTGATTGCCAGTGGCAGCCCAGACTTTGCCATGGCAGGCTCTAACCCCTTTGCCACGAATGGGTTTGGCGCCCATTCTCCCGGTGGCTATTCGCTCTTGGCCTGTTTCTTAATTGAGGTAATCCTCACGTTTGTGTTTTTGATGGTCATCTTGGGTGCGACCGATGCCCGTGCGCCCCAAGGGTTTGCGCCGATCGCGATCGGCTTGTGCCTAACCCTGATTCACCTCATCAGTATTCCCGTCACCAACACCTCCGTGAATCCGGCTCGGAGTACGGGCCCCGCCCTCTTTGCTGGCCCCGAGCTGTTTAGCCAAGTCTGGCTCTTTTGGCTTGCTCCGATCTTGGGCGCAGTGATCGCGGGGTTTTTCTACGCCCAGTTTTTTGCGGCTCCCTCTACAACAGGAGCAGAGGCTGATGTTTAGGGCTGCTTGGGAATAAGAGCCAAAGAAAAACGTTCCCTAAATACGCTTTTGAGGTGGCGAGCAAGATGCACTGCGACAGGCTCAGTGACCACCCGCGTACGGAATGTCTGAGAATCATCCCAAGGTAGGTGTCCCGTCTGCCTTGGGATGATTATTTTCAAGGAGTACTCTTAGCCTGTTATTTCAAAATTCATCTGCGTCCCCATCGCTGGAAACCGCTCAATGATCCCTTAAACTGTGAAGCACAGTCATTCAGTCTATTTCAATCAGAGGTTTGTCATGTTCTGGCGATTCAGCATAGCAGTGAGCATAGCCGTGATGGGAGGGAGTTTATCCCTTACTGGGATAGCGGTAGAAGCCGCTCCGGCAGTTGCTCAGACCGACGCAGAACAAGCGACGGCGACACAGGTGCATCAAGCTGGCGAAACCCTCTATCGGCAAGGCGATTGGCCTGCTGCCCTAGAGAAATTCGAGCAGGCACTGAAGCACTATCAAGCAGAGGGCGATCGCGCTAATGAAGCACAAGTTCTCTTGGATCTGGGTGAAATTGCCTTACGCCAAGAGGACTATGCGCTCTCTCTCGAACGGGCGCAAAAGAGTTTGGCGATCGCCCAGGAACTCGAAAATACAACCCTCGAAATCAATGCTTTGATGGCGATGGGAAACAGCCATTTCTGGCTCGGTGATCTGCCGCTTGCCCAAGACTATTATCAGAACGTCTTCGCGTTAGCCCAAATTACGGGTGATCAGCTGAGTGAAGGTCGTGCCTACATTGGTTTTGGGTACATTCATCAGCGAACAGATGCAGACGAGCAAGCCTTAGCTGCCTATAAAAAGGGTCTGGCCTTGATTCGAGAAATGGGCAACCCCCAATACGAAGCCTCGGTCTTATGGTATATCGGCGACTTTTATCGCCGCCAAGAGAATTATGAGCAAAGTCTAAACTACCTGAAACAGAGTCTTGCCACCGCTCCAGTTGTTCTCGATCGTGTGCTCTTTGAGCAGACGCTGGAGAGCATTTTCTTTTTTTACTTGAACTCCCCGCAAGATAATACCGCTGAAGCATTGGCTTATTTTCAGGAGCGGCTTGCGATCGCTCAATCTGCCCAGGATGTTCGCAGTGAAGTTACGCTCCTACAATATATTGGGACGCTGTATGCTGTGCAAGAGGACTATAGCCAAGCCTTATTGTTCTATCAGCAAGCTCTGGCCAAAGCCCCAGCAACGGAAGCTGTAGATGACCAGCTCGAGAGCTTGAGAACTTTGGCCTGGCTCTACCGCCAACAGGGTGATTTCCAACGAGCAATTGAATATTATCATCAGGGCTTTCTCCTGGCCCGAGAGCAAGGAAAACGGGAGCAGGCAAATCGATTTTTGGCTCAGATAGGAACGTTCCATATTGGCATTGGCGGACATCAAGCAAAATTAAGGGCATTGCAATATTTTCAGGCGCAACTACCGGAACTTCAAGCCCTCGGTGATACAGAGAGTATTGTAGCAACCGTCACCGTCGTCAATCGTCTCGCTTGGTCGAGTAGTCTAGCGCCTGAAGCCCTCGCCTACAGCCAACGCAGTTTGGAAATCATTCAAGCGATCGGCGCTCCAGAGCAAGTAGCCGCCATCCATGTCGAGATGGGCGATCTTTATAAACATCAGCAAAGGCAAGCTGAAGCAGTTGAGCAATATGAGCAAGCCTTGAAAATTTATCAAGCTGCCAATAATTCAGAGCAAGAAGCGGGCGTGTTGGTTAAGCTCGGTGATTTGTTTAGTGATCTGTTTAACGCCTTCGATCTTGAGCAAGCCGTCGCTTACTATCAACAAGCCTTTGACCTCTATCAAGAATCAGGAACGCGCCAAAGGCTAATTGCGGATAGTCCGGGTAATCTTCTGGGCAGGATTGCCTATCTTTACCAACGTCATCAACAATATCCAGAAGCTCTAGATTACTCTCAGCGTCAGCTTGCTTGGCGTGAAGCGCAAGCAGAGCAAGAATTCGACACCACTCATTCTCATGCCAATATTTTGAGTCGGATTGCTCATCTGTATAAAGAGCAAGAAAAATATGATACGGCGCTCGACTACTATGAGCAGTCCCTTGAAATCCATCGCCAAAACGGAGAAAGTCATTCGGTCACACACGCACTCGATGCGATCGCCCAAATACACATCGAGCAAGGGAATGAACAAGCCGCACTAGCCCGCTATCAAAAAGAGCTAGAACTTCTGCAAACGCAGGACAACCAATGGGCGATCGTGATGCTTCTAGAGAGAATTGGTGATTTCCATCGACAACAGACCAACTATGAATTAGCTCTAAATGCTTATCAGCAGCGGCTTGAGCTCCTGCAATCTCTTGATAATTCTGTAAGATTCAGTCGATTCGCTTTCATTGCATCAACATTAGAACAGATTGGCTCGGTGTATGAACAGCAAGGTGATACTGCTCAGTCCTTAGACTATTA
>JBMYQW010000099.1:0-13713 GCA_049601735.1 Spirulinaceae cyanobacterium | reverse complement strand
GCCAATCCGCCACCAAATCATCCAGCACCGGATAGAGTTTTTCCTCGGGCGGGTCCCAGGGTTTGAGCAGGTAATAATCGAGGCGAGCCACGTTAATCGCTCGAATCGCCGCGTCGGTATCGGCGTAGGCAGTCAGCAAAACGCGTTTGGCTTCAGGAAAGAGCGGGCTCGCCTCGGCGAGAAACTCGACCCCAGACATCTGCGGCATCCGTTGATCGACCAAAAAGAGCGCCACCGTTTCTTGGCGCAGGGTCAGTTGCTGAAGAATCTCCAGCGCTGCTTGCCCGGAGTCGGCACGCATGATTCGGTGGCGATCGCCGTATTGCCGCCGCAGGTCGCGGGCGATCGCTTGCAGCACATCCGGATCATCGTCAACCGTCAGAATAATGGGCTTTTTCATTCTCGACCTCGGCAATCGGTAAAGGGGGGCATTGGGACGGGGAGCATGGGCGTCTGCATCGGGCGATCGTTGAGCGATTTCCCATCACTCTACGTCTCGAAGACCCCTACAACCAACCCTTCTTGGCCTTGGCGATCTTCGGCGGATGGACGGGCTCCACATCGTAGAACGTGCCCAGCCCTTCGTATTCTGCGAGGTAATCGCTCTCATAGACCATGCGATCGCGGCCGTGGGGACGAGAAATGTGCAATTGCGTTGGGAGCGTTGCCCCCGACTCATCGACGAGGAAGCGATCGCTCAACTGCTTGGCCTGCTCACCATTACTCAGCTCCAGGGCCAGTTCTTTCAAGATGCTCAGGTAGGTCACGCCATCAATCTCCTCCGCTGCATGGCGTTGGAACTGCACCGCCACCGATCGCCGCTCACTCCCCAGCGCACCACCAAACTCGTACTGCATCGGCTGCTCAGGTTTTTGCTCCGCCAAAACCGCCAGCGCCGTAATAATTGCCTCCCGACGTTTGCCTTCCATGCGATCGAAATAATGGGTTGTCTGGCAGAGATGGAGGAACTTTTCGAGCACCTGGCGGGCATGATCAGCAGCTTGCGATCGCACCGCCTCGGGGAGTTCCGTCGTCTCCCGTTCCACGCCAATAAGTAAATCCACAAACGGCTGATTCCATTGCTCAATATATTGGGCAATTTCTTTCTTCTTAAGTCCCCAGAAATAGGAGATTAAGTGACTGACAATGATCACCTGAAAGGGGTAGAGGGGAATACTATCGGCCGGGTAGGTAAAGATGAAATCCGGTGCGTAGTCGGGGATATTTTCGAGGGTTTCTTTATCGCTTTGGTGGGCGATAAAGAATGAAGTGGCGACCCGGGGGCCAATCTCCGCCGCAGACTTGATCGCACGGGCATTGAAAAACGGCCAACTCGGCGGCGGCGCATTGTGTCCCAGAATGGAGCCCAAGGTATAGCGGGTGCGGCGCTTCATATGAGCATATTTGCCATGCTGGAACTGGAAGAAATGCCAACCCGCAAACATTTCTTGAATCATCTCGGCGGCTTTATGGGCTTGCTCTTCCGGCACACCATCCAGATAGCCCGTGTAGACAAAGTCGAAGTTGCCGCCCACCAGTTCGCTACACATCGTTTCGATTTCGGAGATCAGGGGGCGATCGCTGACAATCTGCTCCACCACATCCGGTAGCTGGGCCAACTCGCCATAGATGCGTTGGGCGTAAGCCGTGGAAATATCCCCCCGCACTTCCCCCAGGTACGTATGCAGCGCCAGTTGCCATTGCAAGGATGCCATCGCCGCAAAGGTCGAACCGACGCATTCCTCTTCGGGGAGGTTGGTGATGCCCGCCCCCGCAGCCGGATGGATCACCGCATCCAGCCCGCGGCCAATATTCCCTAGGGCACTGGCCTCAATATTTGTCACCACATAGATCCAGGGAGTCTTGGTGGCAATAAAGTCCTGGAGATGCTGGGGCAGGTCTTCCCGCTGAGTATCGGGTTTCACCCGCTCGCGCAATTCGTTCAGCCGCGCCTGGGCCACAATCACCGCATCCAAGTGCGGATCGCGCCGTTCAATTTCCTCGGCGATCCGGGCGATTACGGCGTTGAGGCTGGCCAGTTCATGGGTGAGTTTGATCGTGTCGGAGGTTCCGCCCGAATTGGAATTGGCGACAAACAGCGTATGCTGGCTCACCGAGGGCGGAATGGTGTCGGAGCCCGTGAAGCCGTCGAGGTTGATCATCGGCAGGGTATTGAGCCCCAGTTTGCGGGCGAGGTTGCCCGCGATCACATTGATCAAAAACGAGGTGCCGGCGGCTCCCGTCACAATTTGATCCAATTCTCGAATCCGATGCTGGCGCAGGGTGGCGTTGTCGGTTCCCATCAGCAAGCCAATCCCATCCGCGCCCTGACGCAGGCTCACGCTGCCATCGGGTTGGCTGCGAAAGAGCTTCTCGGTATTCTTGCGCAGGGCCAGGGGCTGGATGACGACAATCTCTTCGCCGTATTTGTTGTAGGGGCAGGGAATCGGGTTGCCTTGCAGGTCGCGGTAGGCAATTTTGAAGACCTTGAGGGGCGCGAGGCGTTCCTGACGGATATCCGTATGGATGTAGCTGTTGGCCTGATTTTGCTGCTCAATGCTAATCAGCGGGACTTCCTGGCCGCGGTAGATATTAAAGAGCCGCACCCGACCTTCGGCAGTCACTTCGACAATTTCCCCCGGCAGCACGTCATAGATGGGGGCCACGCCTTCGGTGATCGCAGCGGTGGCTTGGATGTCTTTGAGGAAGGTCACGTCCTGTACCAGGGTTTCGGCGACTTCAATTCGTCCCTGCCCCAGGGCTTCGGGATTGAGCAGGCCGATCTGCTCCTTGAGGGCATTTTCCTCGGACGCAGAAAGGAAAGCCGCCCGGTTGTAGTTGCGCAGATCGTAGGTTTTGGGCAAATAGAAGATCAATTCGCCCCCCTCTTCGCCGCCGCGCTCCGTGCCCCCCCGCAGCATCGTGTACGTGCCGCCCCCCAGTGCCCCGTAGCCCGCTTGCCCGATGGGCGTGTAGGATTGCAGGGCGAATTTATTCTTGGGGTTGGAATATTCCAGGATGCGGGCGACTAGGGCAGCGGCGATCGTCACCGCTTCGGCTCCCGCCCGTTGCAGATTGGTTGAAAGCGCCAGCAGTTCGGCAATTTTTTCACTGGCCAGCGATCGCCCGTCATCCCTTAGGAAGCCCTGCTGGGTAAATTCCTGAATCGGCTGGCCGTTGCTGTGGCAAAAGGTGAGCATCTTGCCTCGCAGTTGCACCAGGAGCGTCTTGCCCGCCAAGTCTTTGCCGAGGCTGTAATGCCCCGCCGTACCGCTGCTATCGACCACTGCTTGGTCATTGTTGAGATAGTCCGGGTCAACGTAGGCCAGGCGATAGAGCGCCCCCGAGAGATGGCCCGCGCGAAGATGTTCATACAGAAACCGCTTGAGGGCGGGTTCAGTGCAGGAATCGGAGTTGGAGGCAAACTGGAAGCCTTCGTAGCTTAAAAACCGCTTGTAACGGGCGGCATCGTTAATGTCGCCGTTGTGGGTGTCAAAAAACACCTGAGCCCCGAGGCTATTGGGCTGCTCGGTGAAGAAGACATCCCCCGTCTCGCTCAGTTGGTAAATCCGGAGAGTCTCGGTAGCGAGTTTCTCCTGGTGGGGGTGAGCGTTGCTCTCGGAATACATATCGCCCTGGGAGGCTTGGCGCACATGGGTTTCCCAGTTGGTGAGAAAGTCGCTGCGCTGGAGCTGGGTTCGCGCCAGGAGAGTATCCCAGGTTTTGAGCAGGTCGCCGCCATCCCGCGCCACTTTGGTTTGGGCTTGGAGGTCGTGGCGAATTTTTTGGGTGATGTCGCCCATCTGCTCATGGGTCAAGTTCTGAATCTGGGCCTGCTCCTGCTCGACCCAGGCCAAAACCGGGTCAAGATCGATCGTGCCGATCGCCATCCCGGCGGCGTCGTAGCCTGCTTTGGTGCTTTTTTTCGAGCAGTCTTCGGCCAGGGCAGTGGCATAGGTGCGACGATCGCCAAGATCCGCTTCAATCACCGGGCGCGATCGCAGTTGATAAGATCCCGTCTCCAGATCCCGCGAGAAGAAGAGGTGCTCTAGCTGGACGGGGCTCAGGAAAACATTGAAATTGCGGCACATGATGAGCGGATTGATCTAGGGGAACAGGGGCTTAATTCTCCATATTCTACTCAGCAACGGTCGGGGTTTCGGATTTTGCCGCGGGCTTCTTCCAGGTGCTGACCCAGACAGCAATCCCCGTGGTGAGCATAAAGAGCGCACCGAGCCCGTTGAGCAAGACATAGATCGGTTCAAGGAACTGGCCCAGGTATTCCCCTTCATGGATCACCATCAGCCAATGGACTTGATCGCGGCTCAGGCCAAACCAGCTTTTGCCGAGGCGGTAGCTAACGCCCGTGAGGATCGTAATCACCAGGGGGAGCATGACAAAGGGGGCGATCGTGCGGTGGAGCGTGCGCAGGAATCGGCGATTCATGGGGAGCAGTGAACTGTTGACAACACCGCTTATCGAAGCACAAGTTGGCCATGGAGTGTGGTGTATTGGGTCTCACTTTTTGAGCGTTGGTTCATCTTGGGTGGCTCTGCGAACAGCAAGCTACGCTTAACGTGCGCTGCACGGGCTGCGCCTACGCTCTACCCAATCTATAAAATCACAAAAGTCCAGCCCATAATTGATGTTTTGTCCTGTGCCCAGAATTAGCGATCGCAGTTGAAATCCAGCATCGATTCATCAGTATTTATTTGCCTCAACATCATCAGAACTTCGGCGACAGCCCTGCTTGCTTACAGATTTCATTGGCCGTGATTCTAGCGAAGGTGCGATGTCTTTTTACAGGAATTGTTTTACTTCCATTGGTGTAAATCGAATGCTTCCCACCTTCTCGTAACAGATAAAAGCTATTTGCCTCCAAATAGCGAATTAGATCACGTCGTTTGACTGACACTGTTAACCTCAATTGATACTGACTCAATCAAACTATCACCTAAGGGAATTTCTCGATCCTGTTCTTGGTATGCTAAAACCATTTCCTGAGTAGCATCTCGCAACATCAATCGGCATTCCTCTAGATCTAGACCTTCAGTCACAACTTCTGGCCACTCCACAAGTTGCCCCATATAACCTGTACTTATTTTGGTGTATTTAGCTGTGTATTGCTGCATCATAATCCGAAAGCCTCGTTCCTTGCTATTAATGCTATTTATTTTAGTTTGCGATCGCGCTTCAAACTTCATCCAAGTTGAGATCGGTCGTTTTCAGGATACCGTAGGGGCAATCCCCTCGTGGTTGCCCTAAACCCCGCCGGGGTAGAAGGGCACTACCCCTACAGCAATACTCCAGGTTTGAAAATAAATGGGGTTTAGCCGCCCAAGCCTTGTGGGACAAGCGATCAACACCTATCTCTCCCAGAATAGTTGAGAACTGCGCTCGGAAATCGTCACAATGTTGTAGATAAGCGTTGAGGTTCCCTTCCGAAAGTCCACCATGATTGATTCGCCCACGACCCAGACCCGCCCCACTCTGCAAACCCAAACCCTGGCCATTGCCCCTAATCGTGTCATTAAAGGGACAGGTCTCTTGGAAGCTGCGGGGGCGGCGATTGCCGGAGGCAGTGCGCAGAGCGCAATCGCCGCCCTCGGTCAACGGCCCTTAGTTATTGGTGGTGAGCAAACGTTGCAGGTCGTTGAACCGCAATTGAATCAGACCCTGCACGTTCATGATCTCGTCGTTGCCAGTACTGTTTACACCCCGGACTGTTCCGAGTCCTCGTTGGCAACGTTACGAGAAGCAGTGGCTCAACATGAGGCAGATCTAATCATTGGCGTGGGCGGCGGCAAGGCGCTCGACACGGCAAAGTTGGTTGCTTATCAATGTGGTGGCTTGCCCGTGGTGACGATTCCCACCTCCGCCGCGACCTGTGCTGCCTGGACGGGGCTCTCAAATGTCTATTCTAATGCTGGGGCCTTTCAATACGACGTGGCGTTAACCCAATGCCCCAACCTGCTCATTCTGGACTACAACCTGTTGATCAATGCCCCCCGTCGGCTCTTGGTGGCGGGCATTGGCGATGCGGTCGCCAAATGGTATGAAGCCTCAGTGAGTAGCGGTGATGCGACCGCAACCCTGATCATCTCAGCGGTGCAGCAAGCCCGAGTGTTACGCGATTTGCTCTTCCAGAAATCTGAAGCGGCGTTGGCGAATCCGGGTAGTGCCGTCTGGCAGGAGGTCGTGGATGCCAGCGTCTTACTCGCTGGGGTGATCGGGGGCTTGGGCGGGGCCCAATGTCGCACGGTAGCCGCCCATGCCGTTCACAATGGCTTGACCCAAATTCCAGCGGCTCATGATGCTCTGCATGGCGAGAAGGTCGCCTACGGCATTCTGGTGCAGTTGCGCTTGGAAGAGCAGGTCAAAAAGAACCAATTGGCCCAAAACACCCGCCAACAGTTGCTCCAGTTTTATGAACAGATTGGTCTGCCCAAAACCCTGGAAGATTTGGGTCTGGCCCAAACGAGTCTGGCGGATTTACGCCACGCGGCTGAGTTTGCCTGCCAACCCGAATCAGATATCCACCATTTGCCCTTTCCAGTGACCCCGGAGCAACTACTCAGTGCTATGGTTTCAACAACAGAGGGGATTTAAAGCACGATTATCCAAAGTGTTGTAAACGCCAGCGTTGAATCTTTAACGCTCGACCCAAATCTCCCCATTGCGCGATCATTGCCAAGAGCCAAACTGCCTGTAGGGTAGCAATAAACTCATTGCGTTCAACGGCGAAAAATAGGGGATGAATCGGACGTAAGGTGGCAAAGATGAACAACCCATACATTGTGGCAACAAAACCCGAAAAGAACAGGATTGTCCCCTGCCAACGCCTTTTTTCAAAGCCGTAATAGGCCAAAGAAATCAATAGAAAAATATAGGCATTGTAGGGATGGCGATCGTGGATGCCGGTCAACAAGGTGCTAAAGCCCAGCCAAGAAACGCCATAAAAAAAACAGCAGCGGTAAAAGAGAGGAATCACGTCGCTCATTTTTTGTAGGCGAGCGATCGCCCGCTCCTGACGAACCGCCTTAAACATGGACTGAAACAGGAAAATGAGCAGGAGCGCGTAGCTGACAATGCCAAGCGTATAGGGTTTGAACGTATTTACACCAATTGAGAAAAGGGGCGCATGAGCATCTCGCCAACTTTCTCCCAGCAACAGCCAGAGATTCGTACCATTGCCCGTGATGCCATTGCCATGCCCCGTCCCTTCGCTCCAAACCGAAATAAAGCTACTGCCGAGATAAGACGATCGCACCAGCATTAAACTATCCAACAACCGGAAGCTGATCGCAAAAGCGACCAGCAGGATGAGCAATTGCATCCAGCCCGAACGGCGACGCTGCACTTGGAGTTTACTGATGGTAATGAGTAGTAATGCCAGCAGAAAGGGGAACGAAAAGAGGGAAATCTGCTTGGTGAGAATATAGAGCGTGGCGCCCAGGGGAATGATCAGGCAATATAACCCATGAATCTTGGGGATTGCTGAACTGTTTTGATGATCATCCAAGGATCGCCAGAACGCCAAAGTTGTGCCGATCGCCACCAACAAAAAGAACAGCGCCACATGATCAATTTGTCCCCAAATAGCTGCACCGGCCCAGGTGGAAGGAATGATGGTGATCCCGAGAGCGATCGCCACGGGCTGACGAAATTGGCTCAGGCGAAACAGCCAGACTAATAATAGAAAATTCCCCGATTCAAATACGGCCAAAATATAGCGAAACCAGCGGTCGGCGATCGCTGGATCGCTCATCCCCAAACCCTCTCTCAGCAACGTCAAAAGACCCGCACTCCAGAAAATCCCCACAGTTGGATAGTTGGGAATCCGGGTAGCGCAGTCTAAATAAATCGTGCGCCAGCTCTGGTGCAAACAGACCGACCAGTCTCGAAAGAAACCGACATCCGCCGGATGATACCGCTTGAAGATCGTTACCCACAAAAAGGGCAACAATATGCCAACAGCAATGAGGAGCCAGGATGACGGTTTGAGTTTGGACTTCATGGGAACATTCTGTTCTGGGTGAGCTTGAGTATTTTATCGCCTCGATCGACAGCCGTTTTCACTCTGACCCCAAATCGACGATCGCAATATTCCATTGTCCGAGTTGGTTGGTCTGAAAGGCAACTTGTGCCCCATCGGCGGTAATCGTGGGCTGGCGCACTGAGCCCTGCACATTAGCGGTCAGGAGACGCGATCGCGCCGTCTCGCGGTCATAGACCAGCACATCGGTGCGACCCCGCTCGGTGGAGACGTAGGCAAGGTAGCGGCCATCTGCACTGAGGGCGGGTTGATCTTGGGATGAATCCCGGCGGTTGAGGTTGGGCAGAGGAATGAGCTGTCGGGATTCTAAGTCGTAGAGAAAAATATCCCGGTGTCCTGGGCGGCGATCGCTAGCAAAAGCCAAAAAACGCCCATCGCCGCTGTAGCTGGGGTATTCCTCGGCTTTGTTGCTGTTGAGTCCGCCTGTGGGGATTTGGGGGCGAATGAAGAGGCTACAACTGGTTAGAAATAGGAAGAATACTGCAACGATAGATGTTGAAAACGTGGGTTGAAATTGCCTCAAACGACTGCTTTGGAATTCCTTGATGAAGGCAACTCTCAGCATCCTTGAAATTTTTGTTGGGTGGGCAATGCCTAGAGCGTTCATTCTGTCATTTTTTAGACTGATCAAGTTGATGCAAAAGCAGTGGGCAAGATGCCCGCGCTACGGATCACCTGTAGAAAAACCGTAGCGCAGGCGTCCCACCTGCCAGGATCATCAGATTTCAATCGATCAAGTGCTTTCAGCATCTAGGATTCGCGCTTAAGTTTATACCAGTGGTTTAAACCCCTCCCTCACTTGGGATGTTTTGGTTCAGCGTCCCGAATTTTATACACATTTCTCTGATTATCTATTCACTTCCCATTACTTCTTCCCCCGATCGCTCCACGACCAAAACATCCCATTGCCCTTCTCGATTGGCCTCAAAAACAATTCGAGAGCCATCGGCACTGATCACCGGGCGACGCACTTCGGCTTGTAAGCCCTCGGTTAAGTTGCGGTTCAGACCCGTGTCGCGATCGTAAAGATAAATATCCGCCATGCCCAGACGGCTGGCCATATAGACAATGTAACGACCCTCCTCGGAAATAGACGGGTCAGCGGCACTACTGGTGAGGCTGTTAAGACCCGGCAAGTCGATGAGCTTGCGCGCTTCGAGATCATACAGATACACGTCATGGGAGCCGTTGCGATCGGAGACAAACACTAGATATTGCCCGGTGAATTGGGGCGAGAGTTCCGAGGCAGGGCTATTGACGCCGCGTCCACCGGCATCGTAGGTCAGGTTCAAGGTTTGCAGCCCGCCGCCGCAACTACTCAGAAGTAATCCGAAGAGTAGGGCAAGCCTTGTACATTTGATCCTCAATCTAAGTTGGATACACCAAAAGTAAAATATCCTGCAAGGGAGGGTTTCAAACCCTCCCCTACACAGAATGTTTTGGATTCTACGTTGCGGTTCTGGCATAAAACGATCGGTGGGGAATGGTTCCCAACAGGCGTCACTCGTCTCAGTGCCAGCTAAATTCACGAATCCACACCAAATTCCAGTAGGCTAAGAGCGACAAGCCTCTATCGCCCAACCTCTCATTATGCGTGAAATTTACCCCGTTACCTGGCAAAACGACGTGGTGGTCTTGATTGACCAAACGAAACTCCCCGAAACTCATACCACGGTTGAGATCACGACCAGTGAGCAGATGGCCGTGGCGATTAAGACGATGATCGTCCGGGGTGCGCCCGCGATTGGTGTTGCGGCGGCCTACGGGATGTATCTGGGGGCACGGGAGTTTACGGGCAGCGACCGCACCACTTTCCTGGCAGCATTAGAAGAAGTCGCTGTCCGCTTGCGCCAAACGCGACCCACTGCGGTGAATCTGTTTTGGGCGATCGAGCGCCAACTCCAAACCGTCCAGACGCTCGAGGGTGATGTGGCCACGCTCCAAGCCAAACTTCTGGAAACCGCCCAAGCGATCCAAGCCGATGACCTCAGAACCTGCCGGGCGATCGGCGACCATGGCGTGAGCATCTTGCCGAGTAAGCCCCAGCAGGTCACGCTCTTGACCCATTGCAACGCGGGGGGACTGGCAACGGCGGGCTACGGCACAGCCGTAGGCGTCATTCGCTCGGCCTGGCGGGAAGGTCGTCTCAAGCAGGTCTTCGCTGATGAAACTCGGCCCCGCTGCCAGGGCTCCAAGCTCACTGCCTGGGAATGTGTCCAGGCGGGCATTCCCGTCACCGTGATTACGGACAACATGGCGGCCCATTGCATGCAGCAGGGCTTGATTGATTTGGTGGTCGTGGGGGCCGATCGCATCACGGCTAATGGCGATGCAGCGAACAAGATTGGCACGTATGGTTTAGCCGTGATCGCCCAGGCGCACAATGTGCCCTTCTACGTGGCGGCTCCGGTTTCGACGATCGACTTCAAATTGGCCAGCGGTACTGAGATTCCGATCGAGGAGCGCGACCCGCAAGAAATCTACCAGGTGGGTGAGACACGGATTTGTCCCGAGGGGGTGAGTTTTTATAACCCCGCCTTTGATGTCACGCCCGCCGCCTTGATTCGCGGCATCATCACCGAGCATGGCGTCTTTGCCCCCGACCAGTTAGCCCAGGTGAAGCCTTGACGCTGTCCGCTATTTAGCGATTAAAACCTTGTAGGGGAGGGTTTGAAACCCTCCCGACTCCGGATTCCAAATATAGACGGGGTTTAGACCCCATATTTCTCTGACCTGAGTAAAATTATGCACCTCGAACTGCGCAACGTTTATAAGCAATTCCCCACCCGCAAGGGCATCACCACCGCCCTCAAGGACATTAACCTGCACGTGGAGACGGGGGAATTGGTCTGCGTGGTGGGGGCATCGGGCTCAGGGAAGTCAACGCTGCTGCGCTTGGTGGCAGGGTTGGATGCGCCGACCTCAGGCAGTATCACGGTGGATGGGGAGCCCGTGGTGGGGCCGGGGAGCGATCGCGGCATGGTCTTTCAACGCTACACGCTCTATCCCTGGATGACCGTGCAGCAGAATGTCGAGTTTGGGCTCAAGCTCCAGGGCCTGCAACCCCATGTGCGGCACGAGCAGGCGGCGCATCACCTGGAGATGGTGGGCCTCACGAAATTTCTGGGGGCCTACCCCAAGGAACTCTCGGGGGGGATGAAACAGCGGGTGGCGATCGCTCGCGCCCTCGTGACCCAACCAAAAATCTTGCTCATGGATGAACCCTTTGGGGCGTTGGATGTGCAGACCAAGGAAGCGATGCAGGAGTTTTTGCTCGAAATTTGGCAGCGTACCCATTGCACGATCTTGATGATTACCCACGACGTGGCCGAGGCGGTGTTTCTCTCCCAACGGATCTATGTGCTCACCGCCCATCCAGGTTCAGTCCGTCGGGAAATGAAGATTCAACTGCCGCCCGAGCGGAATTACTTGCTCAAGCGCCAGCCTGAGTTCCATGCCTATGTGGATGAGGTGATGGATCTGTTGCGGGTACGGCCGGCAGCGGCAGTGTAGGGGAAAAAGTGGTGCTTTTTTTAGCTGGAGGATAGGGTAGAAATGCGGTTGAGCGATCGCAGCGGCAGGGCAAAAATGCCGAGAATTTAAGCGATTTCTTGGTTGTCGTATTCGTCAAGCGATCTTGACCCGAATCCTTTCAGGTTGTCCCCACCCAGCTCACTGACCGAGATGTTGCCTATAATTGATTTAAGATTCAATTTTTGAGCCGAATTAGAGTTATGACTGTTGAACGTTGGACAGATGAGATGCTCGATCAGCTAACGGGGAGTAGGTAATGATGCTTTCAAGTCTTCATTCGTTCCCCATGCGTTGCACTGGATCGGCATCCAGCACAACGCCGACAAAACTGAAGCTGTTTTAAGAACAGCGCCCACCTGAACCTGCTCGCGCTGCCGCGCCATTGCGCACGCAGGGATGCGTCGGGGTTGCCTGGCCATTGTCGCGCCATGCCTCCAGTTGGGGGTCAAGGAGTTGTACATCCTGGGTGACTTTGGTGTCATTCGGGTTGGGCTGGGGCGATTGCACATTGCCACCGCCGCTGTTAAAGGTCGTACCCGTATGGTGATGCACATTAAAGCCATTAGAATTAGCGCCGCCTTGGTTGCCCGTCACCAGCACCCGCGTCAGTTGCGTATTCCAGCCGCCGCCCCAGAAGCCACCGCCCTGGAAGCCCCCTTGGTTATTGGCGATCGTGGTGTTTTGAATTTTGATCGGGGCATGACCGGCCAGGAGCATTGCGCCGCCCAGGCTCACTGAGCCGTTTTGGGAGATGGCGGCGTTGTTCCAAAATGTCACCTTGTTCATTGTGATCGGCGATTCTTCACCGCTCCAGAGGCCGCCGCCCTGCTGGAAGGCGCGATTGTCGACGATCGCCACATTCCTCAAGGTCATCTCTGCTCCGCCTCCGTGGCGAATCCCCCCGCCAAGGGACTCACCAGTGCGGCTCGGCACAACTTGATTACCGATAATGGTGCTGCCGATCACCCGAATGCGATCGCCCCGGTAGCCATATAAAAACAGCCCACCGCCTTGACCTGCGGCGCGATTATTCTCGAAGCGGCTGTTCCGGATGCGAATTACACCTTGGGTCGAGCCGTCGGGCGTGGCCGATGCGCCATCGGTGTAGACTGCGCCGCCGTAGCCGAGGGTATAGCCAAAGGGGCTATTTTCAGCGCCGCCCGCGGCCGCGTTATTACCGATAAAAGTTGAATTTTCAATTTGTAGAGAGCCGAGCAATGTGTTCACTGCACCGCCGTTGAGTCCCTGGTTATTCTCAAAGTGGCTGTTGAGAATCACGGTCTGACCTTCGCTGGCGACGGCGATCGCCCCGCCCCCCCGTTCACTCTTGCCGCCGGGGTCATTGGCTAGGCTGCGATTATCTAGAAAGCGGCTATTTTCCACCTGAACCGTCGCGCGATGACCACCAAAGATGGCGCCCCCGCCTTCGCCGTTGGCGAAATTGCCCGTAAACGTGGCATTCTTCACGGTGAGCTGGGCAGCAGTTCCGGTGCGAATTGCGCCGCCGGCCCCGTCAAAACCGACGCCATTGGCACGACCTTGATTCAATTGCAGGTTACTCACCGTTACAGCGGTGCGATCGCCGATGGTGAGGATGCGGGTGCGATCGCCACCGCTCAGGGTCAAGTTGGGGCTACCCTGCCCGTCTAATGTCAAGTTCTTGTCAATCACCAAGGGCTGACTGAAGGTAATGGTTTTATTCCGGCCACAGTCAAACTGAATCGTATCGCCTACGGGGGCGGCGGCGATCGCAGCACGAACATCGGCTGCTTGACAAGCACCGGCAACGGTCGTGGCTTGAGCCGGGTTGGGCACAAGAACCCCTAAGCCGCAGCTCGCTGCGATTAGGAAAAACCAGGAAGAATGGGGCATGACTAATTTTGAGATGAGGCGTGACGACCCCTCTATTGACGCATAATCCACCCAGGGAGTTGCTACGGAAATGTACCGGACTTTTGATTGTCTGAGTCATCAAAATGGCGGATGCCAACCGAACCCCAAACATTGCTGCCGCCTTCGCTGGGTAAAACGAAGGCATTGAGGTGCTTCCCTCATTTTGGGCTGAATATCGCCAATTCCCTTGTTTAGGTGATGTCTCGAAAAGCTTATACCGCGTAGGGTGC
>JBMYQW010000098.1:0-13716 GCA_049601735.1 Spirulinaceae cyanobacterium | reverse complement strand
GTCGTCTGCTCGACAGCCATTCGCGCCAACAACCCTGAATATTGTGCGGCGCTTGAGCAGGGCTATCCCATCTTCCATCGTTCGGATGTCCTGGCTGGACTCATGGCGGAATATAAGAGTATTGCCGTGGCAGGAACCCATGGGAAGACAACCACCAGCAGTCTCACGGCTTATATCCTCCTCCATGGGGGGATAGACCCGACTGTTGTCGTCGGTGGCGAAGTGGAGGCACTTGGTGGCAATGCCCGCTTGGGTCAGGGCCATTATCTGGTTGCTGAGGCGGATGAATCGGATGGTTCACTGGTCAAGATGCATCCCGAGTTGGGGGTGATTACTAACATTGAACTCGACCATCCCGATCACTACCAGGATCTTCGTGCCGTAGTTGAGGTTTTTCAGACCTTTGAGCGCCATAGTCAGACCCTCATCGCCTGTGTTGATTGCGAGGTAATCCGACAACATCTCAATCCTCAAATCACCTACAGTCTCAATCCGGCGTTGAATGCTGACTACACCATCAAGGATGTGGACTATAAGGGAACTGGAACCCGTGCCACTGTCGTTGAACGCGGCCAGGTGTTGGGGCAGGTTGACGTACCTCTTTTGGGAAATCACAATCTTAGTAATACCTTGGCGGCGATCGCGGTCGCTCGCTATCTAGGTTTGGGTTTTGACGTCATTGCAGCAGCGATCGCCCAGTTCCAAGGGGCTAAACGCCGCTTTGAGGTGCGGGGGCAGGTCAAAGGGATGACCTTTGTCGACGACTATGCCCATCATCCCAGCGAACTCCAGGCAACCTTGTCTGCCGCTCGCTTGCGCGTACAAATTCCGAACGGGAGTACCGCTCACCGCCTCGTCGCGGTTTTTCAACCCCATCGCTATAGCCGCACCGCTACCTTTTTTGATGAATTCGTCCAGTCTTTTGGTGAAGCGGATGTTGTGATCATCACCGACATCTACAGTGCTGGCGAAATTAATACCCAGAAGATTTCGGGACAGCAACTTGCTGAGGCGATCGCCCAACAACAAGAACACGTATTCTATCAACCCACCGTGTTAGCTGCACGGGTGTTTTTGCAAGATTTCCTCCAGCCCGGAGATTTTGTTTTATTTTTAGGGGCAGGGAACTTGAATCAGCAGATTGCCCCCTTGGTTGAATATTTCACCCCCCATTAACATATTTTCTCTCTCCGCCACCTTCGCCCTTTGAACCTTTCCCCTAAACCATCATGATTTTGTCTTGTGAGACGTCACGCCCCCGATTAACGGTTTTGACTGAGTCCGAGCCCGCTGCGATCGCTTTGCCTGGAACCGATTGTCTGATCCGCCCTAATTTTCGTCTGGCCGAGCTGACCTCTTTTCGGGTGGGTGGAATTGCGGATTGGTTTGTTACCCCGCGGACTACTCATGATCTGCAAGAGAGTTTAGCTTGGGCCGGACGACATGACGTGTCGGTCACGGTTTTAGGCGCTGGCTCAAACTTGCTCATCAGCGATGATGGTGTTCCTGGGCTGGTCGTGAGCAGTCGTTACCTCAAGCAAACTCGATTTGATGAGAGCACCGGCCAGTTTACCGCCAGTGCTGGTGAGCCGATTCCCAAGCTTGCCTGGCGTGTCGCCAAACGGGGTTGGCAGGGCTTTGAATGGGCCGTGGGGATTCCGGGTACTGTCGGCGGGGCCGTAGTGATGAATGCGGGGGCCCATCGGTCGGCGGTAGCGGATTGCTTGGTTAACGTGCGTGTCATGGATAAAGCGGGGCATATTCTCACCTTAACCCCGGATATCCTGCGCTATTCCTATCGCCATTCCAGTTTGCAAGGTTCCGATTACGTGGTACTTGATGCCACCTTTGCCCTCAATCCAGGGCACGATCGCGCCCAAGTACTCGCCGCAACCAATGCCAACTTGCAACAACGCAAGCAATCCCAACCCTATCACCTGCCGAGCTGTGGGAGTGTCTTCCGCAATCCCAAGCCCCATGCTGCCGGTTGGCTCATTGAGCAGCTTGGTCTTAAGGGCTATCAGATTGGCGGGGCCCAGGTCGCCCATCGCCACGCGAACTTCATCCTCAACTGTGGGAGCGCCACAGCCCAAGACATCTTTAATGTCATTCGCTATGTACAGGCCCAAGTGGAAGAACATTGGTCGCTGACCCTACAACCGGAAGTTAAGTTTCTGGGTGAGTTCTGAATCTTCCATCCTGACAGTAGAGCCCAAAACTTCCCGGATGTAAAAGCTGGGTTTCCCTGCCCTACGGAATGTTTGTTTATGAGTGGATACAATCAGGATCTGGGATGAGAGTAGTCGGCGGGCAACGCTCAATACTACAATCATCGAATATTAATCATCAACGTGATAAGCACAGCAAGGTAATAATGACCCAAGGAAAAGGACTCGGTTTCGGACTAGGTAAAATGAAGGAGCTGACCGAAGCCTTCAAGAAAGCCCAGCAAGTTCAGCAGGATGCCAAACGCCTCCAGGAAGAGTTAGAGGCGATGGAAATTTCTGGTCAAGATGGTGAGGGTCTTGTGACGGTCGTGCTCAGTGGCAACCAGGAACCCCGACGAGTTGACGTCGCACCGGGCGCTCTCGAAAAAGATGCCGAAGCCCTCTCTGCGGTGGTCTTTGAAGCGATGCAAGATGCTTACACCAAATCGACCGAAACCATGCGGGAACGGATGGAAGATCTAACCAGTGGCTTGAATCTGCCCGGACTCTAGAGGTTCCTCTAGCAAGGATATGAGTATTAAGGTGATCTCTCGAAAAGTTTATACCATGTAGGGTGCTGTATAGCCTTCGTCATGGCTTCGCTAAAGGCGGTAGCCGTAACGTACCGTCCCGATCATGAACTGGGATATTCATTTTAAGAAATCGCCTAAGGGCGTTCGCCAGAAGCTGAAACCTTCTCCTGGTGGTCGATTCCTGCTCTACATAATCTCTGACAAACCGATTTGATCTACAGTCAATATTTTTGAATGGGGTATTGTCACCACCCCATCATCAATGCATCAAAGAAATCGCTCTGCTTTAAAGCAGAGCGATTTCTTTGATGGGTTAAATCTTCATCTCTATTGGGGTTGAGTCGGCTGGCGGGGCGTGAGTTGGAGCTGCGGCAATTCGGCGATCGCATTATAGAACCGTTCCGATAGCGCCTTTGTACCGTCATCGGTTAAGTTTACCGGGTCACTAAAGGCAACTGCCGACAGGTCATTAAAGAGGGGGTAGTAGTCCAAGACTTTGACATTGTTGGCAAAAGCCTTACCCAGTTCACTATTGCTTTGCTCCAGTTGGGCATAGCCTTCGGGAATGAAGGTAGTATAGTTCTCTGGCAAAGCGTTAGCGATCGCCCCCTCGGGCGGGGTGTAGTTATCCGTCGCAATCCCTGTGATCTCTGGCTGTAATCCCACAATCAACGGCACTTGCGCCCCGGCACAAAGTTGAATCAGTTGCTTCATGTTCTGGCGATAGCGACTCACCCGCTGCTCCAGTTCTGCGGTGTCTTCCGGTAGGTAGTCCAGCCAATCTGCGTTTGCCGAGGCCAAGGGTAGGGTTTGTTGGGGTAGGGACGGCTCGGGCTTGAGCAGATAAAACTGAATCGCCTTAAAGGTAATTCGGTTGCGCATAAATTCGACAAGGGGGCGAATCACCGACCAGCCTGCGCCTTGCAAGGGCTTATTGATGAGTTGAGTGATCGGTGTCAACGTCGCCATATCCTGATCGCTCGCTAGCAGCAAGTCGTCATAGCCATTCATGACGATAATGGCATCGGGTTGATAGGGTAGAATCTCGAGCGCCACTTGAGCCAATTGATTCCCCGAGGCATAGCCAGGAACCGCTGCATTGATCACGCGATACGTTCCTGGTTTGAGCTGTTGGGGCAGGGATTGAATTGCTTGCAGACCCGCAGCCGTATTCGGCAAGGTGGCGGGTTTGTATTTCTCCGGCGATCGCCTTTGCTGCTCTAGGCGCTCTCGGAGGCGCTGCTCCAGGCGCATCGCCAGGGTCTGCTCATCCGTTTCCAGCCCTTGGCCGAACGCAGCCGAACCCCCCACAATAAAAACCCGCACCTCACCCTGGGGTTTTTCCAGCGGCAGCGGTTCTGGATAGCGTAGTCCTTGGGGATTAATCGCCCAATATTCGCTGCTTTGAGCCGCTTGGAGAGCATAGCCCCGTGACCAGTCGGGCTGCACATTGAGCTGACCCGCCGAACGCCCGGAAACCGGTTGACCCCCCGGACTGAGCATCTGCAACTGGTAAGCATAGGTTTGGGCGGGTTGACCCTTATAATCCGCGATCTTGGCCCATTCATCCGCCAAGACGAGCAAAATCCATACACCAGCCTCAAGGACAACGCCAATTAACAACAACCAGAAGAGGGTCTTCCAAAACTGGAATCCTGACTTTCTCCGTCGAAAACTGTACGGATTACGATGCTTTCTAAACATAGGGGGGAAGGTAGAAGGTCTTGGATGACGGAAATTGTGCAGAATTAGGGGCTCTTGTCAATTAAACGCTAAAGAATTGCGACAACTGAGTCGATCGTCCTTTGCTGATGTTTTGGGTCGGGCGCTGATCGCGGGTCTCCCGAGGTTTCGGGCATAATTGAATAACACGCCCTAAATTAACATATAACGTTTCGTCTCACTATCCACTTCCCTGAATGGGGTGACTCCATCCACTATGGCTTATCGTCTTCTCTTCGTCTGTCTGGGCAATATCTGCCGTTCGCCTTCGGCCGAGAACATCATGAATCATCTGCTGGCCCAGGCAGGCGAAACCGATGCAGTGCTCTGTGATTCTGCGGGAACCTCCAGCTATCACATTGGCGCACCGCCCGATCGCCGGATGCAAGCTGCCGCCACACAGCGGGGGATTCAACTGGTCGGCCGCGCACGACAATTCACGCCGGAAGACTTTGAAAACTTTGATCTGATCTTGGCAATGGATCAAGACAACTATCGCAGCATCCTGGCCCAGGATCGCACTGGGCAGTACTCAGACAAGGTGAGGCTGATGTGTGACTATGCCACCGACCATCCGGATACCGAGGTTCCTGACCCGTATTATGGCGGGGCAGAGGGGTTTAACTATGTCATCGATTTACTCCTCGATGCCTGCACAGGTTTGCTCAAGGAGATTTCGGACTGAGACAGGGTTTGAAACGTCCGAGTCAATACTCAAGTCGCTTGTTCGCATCGCCCTACAAGATAGGCGATCGCACGGCTTCAACGACCCAATTGATTTCAGGCGTTCCGCAGCAAATGATGTTGAATCGCAAAGCGAACCAAGGTGGTGCGATTAGGCGTTTGGGTTTTGCGCAGCAGGTTACTGACATATTTCTCGACCGTGCGGGGGCTTAAATGCAGGGATTTACCCATGTCGGTATTCGAGCAGCCCTGAATCAGGAGTTCGAGAACCTCATGCTCTCGTCCGGTCAGGGGTTCTACGTCAATGCCGAGGGTTGCGGTTGCACCCTCATCATCCCAACTGGCAGCATGGGATACCTCGGCTCGATGACTTGCCCCAATGGGGCTTGGGGCGGGCATTACTGTTGTGTCATTGACGCCACTCCAGCCTTGCTCAGGCGGCGCATATTGGTTAAAGCGGAGTTCAGCTTGCATGATCTGCGATCGCGCCAGCAGATTTTGCACGACGGCCAGGAGTTCTTCCAATTCAAAGGGTTTGGGTAAATAGGCATCACACCCCACCTTGTAGCCCTGAATGCGATCGGCGGTCGCCACGCATTCAGTCAAGAAAATTACCGGAATCAGGCGATATTCCGGACGCTTGCGCAGGGTTTTCACCAGCGTGTAACCATCCATCAGCGGCATTTTGATGTCCGCAATGATTAATTGGGGATGGTAAATAGACAGTTGACGGAGGGCTTCCTCACCATCCTGGGCGGGGATAATGCTGTAGCCCGCCTCCAGTTCCAGATAATCTTGAATGGCCCGACGAATCGCCAGGTTATCATCCGCCACAAGAATCGACAGAGGCATGGGTTTGGAGGGGTATTGTGGATGAGAGGGGTTAAGGGGTTGCAACCCACTGCACTCGAATGGTGCTGGGCGCTCCCCAATGGCCAGCGGTGAGCTGGATGCCGCGCTCGTTGTAGGCGAGGTGGCGCAAAATTTTGTAGAGGGTCTCCACAGCCTGGGGATCACCGATCGCCGTGGCGATCGCCGCTAAACTCTGAGACCCAGCGGTCGCTTGCAAATGCTGCACGATCGCCTGTTGATAGTTGAGTACTGAAGCCGCAGCCTTCTTACCCGCTTCCACACCCGGTTGGTGGTAGGCGTTAATATTCACCAGGCTGGCATAGAACCCGACGGCCCGTTCGTAGAGGGCGATCAATGCGCCAACCGTCTGGGCATTGACTTCTCCTACTGTGATCGTAATCGAATCCCGCTGGTTTTCATAGAGGGCTTGGCGAGTTCCTTGTAAAAAGCCCGACAGATAATCTCCCGTTGTCACGCCCGGATCGAGTTCAATTGAAGGGCCAGAGCGATCGCAGAGGACTTCAATAAAGGTGGCAAAGAAGTTAGGAACACCATCTCTCAATTGCTGGACATAGGCGTGTTGATCGGTGGAGCCCTTATTGCCGTAGACGGCAATGCCTTGGTGAACCACGTTGCCATCGAGATCGGCCTCTTTCCCCAAAGACTCCATGACCAACTGCTGGAGATAGCGGCTAAAGAGAGCCAGACTATCTTTGTAGGGCAAAATTACCATATCCTTCGCGCCTTTGCCATTGCCTGCAAAATGCCAGGCCAAGGCCAGGAGTGCCGCTGGGTTCTGCTTGAGGTCGGGGACTCGGGTCAATGCATCCATGGCTTTAGCCCCCGCTAGGAGCTGACGAATGTCCACCTGCTGCAACGCGGCCGCCACCAGCCCCACCGCCGAGAGTTCAGAGGTGCGGCCGCCCACCCAGTCATGCATTGGGAAAGTGGTGAGCCAGCCCTCGGTCTGGGCTAGGTTTTCGAGCTTGGAATCGATGCCCGTGATCGCCACCGCCTGACGGGCAAAGTCCAACTTCCGGGCGGCAAACGCGGCTTGAGCTTCGAGCATCCCGTTGCGGGTTTCCGGTGTGCCGCCGGACTTGGAGATAACCAGCACTAGCGTCGAAGCGAGACGATCGCCCAAGTTTGCCAGGGTGCGATCGATGCCCGCCGGATCGCTGTTGTCGATGAAGTGAATCGTGAGCGGGGGCGACTGGGGCGTCAAAGCCTGAGCTACAAATTGGGGCCCGAGTGCCGAACCGCCAATACCAATGGAGAGGATCTCGGTAAACCGTTCGGCTTGGGGCGGACGGACTGCCCCACTATGAACCTGATCGGCAAAGGATTCAATCTTGTCAAGGGTGGAGACGATCGCCGCCTTGAGTTCTGCCGTTGGTGCGAGGTCGGCATCCCGAAGCCAATAATGACCCACCATCCGGTCTTCGTCGGGGTTGGCGATCTCCCCCGCTTCTAGGGCCGCCATCTGGGCAAACGCCGCTTCAAACTTGGGATACATTGCCTTGAGAAAAAATTCATCAAAGCGTATCCGACTGACATCGAGAAAAAAGTCTAGATCTGCATTGAAATACAGCCAGTCTTGGTAGCGTTGCCACAGCGCGGCAGAATCCATAGTCTAAGCCTCAGTTCTCGGTTCACATTTCTCGGTTCACGTTAAGTGTAAGCGAGAGCCTGCCGAGCGCGGCAGGGGAATTCACCTTTCGCAATTTCAGGCAGTGTGGCTGCTGTAAAAAGGGAGCAGGTCAGGGTCATCCTCCCGTGGTTGCCCCATTAGGCTTCTGAGGTTAATTGATGACCCGCCCTAATTGCTCTTGCCCCGATCCTGCGTCAGAATCTCTTCAATGTCATCCCAGAGGTCTTGGGTTTGGGCATCGAGCGGCAAGTCATTGGCGTCATAGCCAAAGGGGTTTTCAATTTCGAGGCCAATTTCCTCAATGCCCAGCAGGGCAAAGGAAATCACTCCCACTGCGATCGGTGTGCCCCAGGTGAATGTCCCCACAAAGCGGAAGGGAATAATTAAAAAATACAAAAACAGGAGATGTTTGAGATGAATGGCGTAGGGCAAGGGCAGCGGGGTCGTCAAGATGCGCTCACAGCCCCCCATACTCAAGGTGAGGCGATCGATAATGGCGCTCAGTTGCGCAAAAGGCGCTGTCTCGAGTTTGTCCTGCTGGTGCATTTTATGAAGGTACGCCGAGAGCCATTGGCTGATGCGCAGCGGCATATGGTTCACCGCTTCGAGTTCTTGGCACTGGTCAGGGGTGAGCAGAGTCTGCATCGGGGCATCCACCGTCTCGCCCCGGAGATGCTGCTTCACGGCCGCCAAGAATAAACCCACCATGCGGGTATGGGCGATTTTTTCTTGCTGGGCCGCCGCATCGTCTGCTGCGACGTAGACCCAGATATTCCGGGCTAAACTCCGACTGAGATCGACAATATCGCTGATGAGGCCACTGCCTTCCCAAAAGCGGGTGTAGGCGGTGTCGGTTCTGAAAACCAGCAGTAAACCCAAAACCAACTCGGGAATGAGGCTGGCAATGCTATCTTGATCCGGCGGCCGCACGGGGAGACCCTGATAGTCCGCCCAGGTGACGAGCCCCGCAAACAGCACCGCCGCTATCACCTGCATCGCAATGCCGGGAAGAACGGAGCGCCGGAGGTTGACAATGAGCTTCAGCCAGTTGCGATCGTCATTGTTCATCACGCTACTCCTCACGTCTTAGCCGCTTGGCGTAACATCTGTGCCAGCTGGCTAGCACTGTCTTTGACCGCCAGGGTCTCAGCCTGAGTCGCCATCTGGGTTAACTGTTCAGGGGCGGCGAGTAAATCCAGAACGGCCTGAGCCAAGACCGACGCCACCAAGGTTTCTTGGCGAAAGACGAGGGCCGCGTCCCGCTCCACAAAGGCCTTGGCATTGTGATATTGATGATCTTCGGCGGCGTAGGGGTAGGGAATCAGGATAGACGGGGTGCGTGTAACTGCCAGCTCTGTCAAGGTTCCTGCGCCCGCTCGTCCCACCGCCAGGGTCGCCCGCTGCAATAGACCGGCCATATTTTGATAAAAGGGCAGGGCAATGTAATGGGGGTGCTCAAAACTTGTGGCATCCGGATCGCGATCGCCCGTTAGATGCACCAGATAAGCCCCTGCGTCCAGCCAAGCGGTGGCGCAGTCCCGCACCAGTTGGTTGACCGCCACTGCCCCCTGAGAGCCCCCCACCACCACAATCAGCGGCACATCCGGGGGAATGGGCAGATCCAGCGGCTGGGGCGTGAGAAACCCCTCGCGCACCGGAGTGCTGGTCCAGCGCGTTTTCCGGGGGGGCAAATATTGCGCCGCAGGCGGAAACCCCACCGCCACTTGGGTACAGAGCCGGGCGAGTAAGCGCGTCACTTTGCCCGGAATCGCGTTGGACTCATGCAAAATGACGGGGAGCCCCTGCCAGCGGGCCGCCAGGATCGCGGGGGCGGCAATGTATCCGCCGGTGGTAAAAACCGCTTGCACCTGAAGTTCCTTGAGCAGCCGCTTGACGCGAAAGGTGGCCTTGATCAGTCTTTGGAGAATGCTCAAGGTATGCAACCCCGGCCGCCCTTGAAATCCCGTCACGCGAATCGTATGGAGCGGATAGTCTTGGATCAAGGTCTGTTCGAGGCGATCGGGAACCCCGAGCCAGTCAATTTGAGCGCCGATTTGAGCACCTACCAACTGTTGAGCCACGGCCAGGGCAGGGAAGATATGACCACCTGTGCCACTGGCCGCAATCAAAACACGCATGAGCTATAGTGAGGGGTGTTGTATTTCAGTAGTCCAACCTATCATCAATGGGTAACTTTGCGATTCGGCGGGCCGCCACCTCTGTCCTGTTCAGTTTGACCCTCTGGGGAGGTGTGAGTATCCTACCCCTCCAAGCCCAGAGCCTGAATGCCGCTAACCCTGAAGTTGCCCAGACCCTCAGAGAGCTGGAAACCGCAGCGAATCGCTACGATCTCGAAGCGGTTATGGGCTTTTATGGAGAGGTTTTTAATCATTCGGATGGGCTCGATCGCCAGCAATTGGCAGAAGGGCTAGAAGCACTTTGGTCAGACTATAGCGGTCTGCAATACGATATTGAAGTGGAAGAATGGGATAGCCAAGGCGATACGATCGTTGCCCAGACCCTCACCCGCATTTCAGGCTCCCGCTACGAAGGCACACGCCCCATCCGCCTAGAAGCCGAGATCCAATCCCGCCAATACATCAATCGCGCCAGCCAGCAGATTACCCGTCAAGACATCCTCGCGGAACGCACCTTGATTTTTTCAGGGGTCAACCCCCCTGAGGTGGCGATTAATTTGCCGCTAGAGGTTACGCCAGGAGAGACTTTTGATTTTGATGTCATTGTCC
Organism: Spirulinaceae cyanobacterium; assembly: GCA_049601735.1. Lineage (GTDB taxonomy): Bacteria > Cyanobacteriota > Cyanobacteriia > Cyanobacteriales > Spirulinaceae > SIO3F2. The sequence continues at coordinate 3,320 of JBMYQW010000098.1, read as the reverse complement.
AGGAACCCCTCCAGGGCGAACTCTTGCTCGGCGGCGCCATGGAAATTCCCGTTTCTTACCAAGAAGCGACCGCGATCGAAGAGATTGAGCTAGAACTGCTCCAGGCGGGAGGCATCTTCAAGCGGGGAACCGCCCCCGACCAGCCCAATGACCAATGGCTCTCAGCGATCGTGATCCGGGAAGATGGCATCACTATGCTGACTCAGCGGCTGCGGATTACGGCCAACTAAACCCTATCTATATCTTCCCTTCGAAAATAACGAGGCGAGGAAGGGTTTGAAATTATCCTCTTCTACGTAGGTCTACTAGATTTAAAGTTTGTCTTTGCCGTTGCCCGCTGATTTTTTCTGATGAGCGGCAGCACTGAGGGGAAAACCCGCGATCGGAATCACTTGGTGCTGACGCTCGGCTTCAAGGCGTTTGAGCTCGGTATAGTCTACCCAATGGATGCAGTTGACCGGGCAGGTGTCGATCGCCTCATCGACCACCGCCTCCGGGTCACCATCCTGACGAATCGCCCGCGCTCGCCCATATTCTGGCTCAATGTAAAAGGTATTGGGCGCAGTATGGGCGCAATGCTTACAGCCAATGCAGGTGACTTCATCCACATAAACCCCTTTCTGACGCAACATCCCGCCGAGTTCCGGCTCAAACCCGGTGCGATCGGGCGCATCCCGAAAGATGCCCCCAAGTTCTGGTTCAAGGCCGGTGGGTTCGGGGGCGATCGGGTCTACATCTACCCGGGATGATTCGTCGGGCGATTTGTCTGGGGATGCAACGATATCTGGGTCGAAGTCACTACTCATGGGAGGCGTGTCATCCATTAAATGTGAAGAAACGGTGGGCAATGCCCACCCTACGCAATGGGAGACGACACGAGCACTAGGCGCTCCAGCGTTGGACGACCAAACGGATCGAACCATCGGCTTGCTGTTGCTCTTCGGCCACTTGGAAGCCTTGATTTTGAGACTCACTCAAGACCGTGTTGTAGGCGTAGCGTTGGGTAATCTGCTGCAAAAAACCTTCGACAGAAAGGGGCTGTTGCCAATATTGCAGGTCAGCAACCAACTCATATTCACTACCATTCCAGCTAAAGCCAATGTCGTAGTCGTTGGTCTGCTCTAGCACCACCTCGGCGGTGCGAGTTTGACCCTGATAACCCCGCACCGGACGAGGACCCTCTTGCCAGTCTAGGTTGAGGTCACCGAGCGCGGCTTTGAGAGAGGTCAGGTTACGGAGTTGGGTTTTGATGTTGCTGAAATGGGACATGGTTATTGGAAAGATATGAAACAAAATGTAAAGTTACGAAACACAAGCAATTAAAAAACACCCGACTCGGTTGCGCTGTTCCAGGTGGTCTGAAACGTTTGCTGGCCGTTAGTCTGGTGGTTTTGCGCGTAATATTCTGCGGTTTTTTCGGTGGCGACAACCCGACCGAGTTGAGCTTCGATCGCAGCAGTGACCTCGGCGCAGGAGCGGCCGACAATCCCCGTTACGGTTTCTTGAACTCGACCGTCAGGGTGAATGATGAATTCTAGAGTTTCCATGCTCATCGGCTAAACCTGTGATTGAAACCATTCCTATGCAGGAGTTTCAGACTTCAGCGTATTGACTGCCCCTCGGTGAAGGCAGGCATCACTGCTGTGGAAAACGGTGAACTACACCTATGGGTGTAACTCATTCACGCTCGGAAATTCTAGGAATAGTTCTAGAATCTTAACAAAGATCGGTATAAGCAGAAGCAAATACTCATCCTCAAGGCAAAAATATCAACGCTCACCCCAGGGCAAATCCCTTGAACCCAAACAAAATCGCTTGACACACCCTGCCGAGAGTGGGTGCATCAAGCGAGATGAATTTGCAATCAATGGTTACGCGGCCAGATCAAACAGCAACAGTTCGGTTTCTTCAGCGGTGCCAACGAGCTTGAGGGTTTCTGGGGCAGCGATTGCCACACCATCTCCTGCCTCTAGAGCTTGTCCTTTGAGCGTTAGTGCCCCCCGCGCCACCTGGAGCCAAACCTGACGGTTTTGCTCAACTGAATAGGTCAAGGTTTGTGCGTTTTCTAGATTGGCAGCGTAGAGGTTGACGTCTTGGTGGATCACCACTGAGCCCTCGCGTCCGTTTGGGGAACCGACTAAGCGCAATTGGTTGTGCTTCTGGGGGCGATCGAAGTATTTCTGCTCGTAGCTCGGAGGCAGGCCCTTGCGATCGGGAAGAATCCAGATCTGCAAGAAGTGAACGCCCTCCGCTTTGGAATGGTTGTATTCACTGTGGGCAATGCCCGTGCCCGCAGACATCCGCTGCACATCACCGGGCTTGATCACGGAACCATTGCCAATGCTGTCTTTGTGCTCTAACGCACCCGCTAGAACATAAGTAATGATTTCCATATCGCGGTGGCTGTGGGTGGCGAAGCCTTCCCCTGCAATTACGCGGTCTTCATTGATCACCCGCAGGCTCCCGAAGCCCATCTGGTTGGGGTCAAAATATTCACCGAAGGAGAAGCTGTGGTGGCTGTTGAGCCAGCGAAAGTTCGCAACACCCCGCTCATTAGCTTTACGAATTGTCAACATGATTGCAATCCTCCGTTCTGTTGTTAGCAGCAGTCGGATGTAGGGTTCAAGACTGCCTGGGTTTCTTGAGTTCCATTATGGATTGTTTTTTAAAAAAAGACAATAACTCAAAATGATAACGGATTGTATTTAATTTAACGACTATTGATATGGCAGTGATATTCTGGATTTCTCCCTAATATTGGTCACTACAAAAGTTTTCAGGAATCCTCCAAGATAAAGATCCCGCGCAAAATTCCGCTTCCCCCAACTACTGATCCCCTTGCCAATGGGGCTTGACCCATTGCTCCAGAACCGTCTGATAGCTTTGGGCAGAACCGAAGGCGGTGGTTAGCCAGGGGGCGGCATTGAGGTTCAGGAGGCGATCGCTGCTCGTCGTAATCGGTTTAATGCCACAGGCGCTGCGCTGCCAACCCAAGACTTGGCAAAAGCGATGCAACATCAGGTCATCGCTGTTGTAATGATTGAATAAATTGCCCTCAATCGTTTGCATGATGCGGGGCCAACCCTGGGCGCGATCGCGCTTCACCAGACCGGCCAGCAAAATCACATCTTGAATCTGGATTTGTCGCTCGACCCATTCCCGCAGCGCGTAGTAGGCCACTTGGCTCCCCTGGGCGATCGCCAGAAACGACACCTGGGAAATATCGGCGCTCCAGAGCAGCTTGGGCAAAAAGCTCTTACCAATGCGCTTATATTGTTTGCGGGCATGGTTCCAGAGGGCAGGGGCATCGTCGCCCGCTT
>JBMYQW010000097.1:0-13891 GCA_049601735.1 Spirulinaceae cyanobacterium | reverse complement strand
GGCCCTGGTGTGATGAGGCCTTGCAAAAGGCAGCGAGGGAAGACCAGCCCATTTTCTTGTCTGTGGGCTATTCCAGTTGCCACTGGTGTACGGTCATGGAGGGCGAAGCCTTCTCTAGTCCAGAAGTTGCGAACTATCTCAACGCGAATTTTGTGCCGATCAAGGTCGATCGGGAAGAGCGGCCTGATGTGGATAGCATCTATATGCAAGCCCTCCAGATGCTAACGGGCCAGGGGGGCTGGCCGCTAAATATTTTCCTGACGCCGAGCGATCGCATCCCCTTCTATGGCGGCACGTATTTCCCCATGGAACCCCGCTATGGTCGCCCCGGCTTTCTGGATCTGCTCCAAGCCCTCGCTCAGTTTTATCACCAAGACAAGGAAAAACTCGCCAGCATCCAGACCGAGGTGCGCAAGGGGCTCACCCAGTCGGTGCAACTCCCCACGGATCACGAGACACGACTGGCAACCGAACTGCTCAATGTGGGTCTTGCCGCCAACACCAAAATCGTTGCCCGCGTTGCCCCCGGAACGCCCAGCTTCCCGATGATTCCCTACGCCCATACTGTGTTTCAGGGGAGTCGCCTACCGGATCAACAACCGGCCTTTGACCCGGCAAAACAGCGCGGTGATGACTTGGTCCTAGGGGGCATCTATGATCATGTAGCCGGGGGTTTCCATCGCTACACCGTCGATGCCACTTGGACTGTGCCCCACTTCGAGAAGATGCTCTACGACAATGGGCAGATCATGGAATACCTGGCGGATCTCTGGACAGCAGGCGTTCAGGAACCCGCCTATCAGCAGGCAGTTGAGGGAACCGTGCAATGGTTGCAACGGGAGATGACCGCTCCCGAAGGCTACTTCTACGCCGCCCAAGATGCCGACAGCTTCAAGACGCCGGAGGATGCAGAACCGGAAGAGGGCGCGTTCTACATCTGGACGGAAGCAGAGCTGACCCAGTTGCTCACGGAACCGGAGTTTGATGCCCTGCAAACCACCTTCTTTGTCTCACCCCAGGGCAATTTTGAAGGCTCGACGGTGTTGCAGCGCCAGCAGGGCGGGGGGCGATCGCCCCGACTCCAAGCCGCGTTGGATAAGCTCTTTGCCGTGCGCTACGGTGCGCCACCCGCGGCCGTCCCCACCTTCCCGCCCGCTGTGGATAACGCCGCTGCCAAAACCACCGCCTGGCCCGGTCGCATTCCCGCCGTCACCGACACCAAAATGATCGTCGCTTGGAATAGCCTGATGATTTCGGGGCTGGCTCGTGCGGCGACGGTGTTTGAGCTAACTCCAGCCCTGGATTTGGCGACCCCAGCCGCCCAGTTTATCCTCGACCATCAATGGCAGGATGGGCGGCTGCACCGCCTGAATTATGGGGGAAACGTTGCCGTATCAGCCCAGTCGGAAGACTATGCGCTGCTCATCAAGGCGCTGCTCGACTTGCACCAAGCGACCCAAGCCCAGAACTGGCTTGATGCAGCCGTCCAGGTGCAAACGGAACTGGACGCACAACTCTGGGCTGCTGACCAGGGTGGCTACCTGAATGCCTCGCCCCAAACCAGCCAAGAGCTGATTATTCAAGAGCGTAGCTATATCGACAATGCCACTCCGGCTGCTAATGGGGTGGCGGTGGCGAACCTGATGCGGCTTGCTATGCTCACAGAAACGGTGGACTATGGCGATCGCGCCGAACAGATCTTGCAAGCCTTTAGCCCCGTCCTTGACGCCTCACCCACGGCTTGTCCCAGTCTGGTGAATGGGCTGGATTGGTTCTTGCATGGCACGTCAGTACGAGTGGCGGCGGGGGCGATTGCCTCTGGCAGTGCGCAGAGCGCAATCGCCCAGCTGCAACGCCAATGGTCGCCCAAGGCGGTTTACCAGGCCGCGACGGATTTGCCCGCCGCTGCCGTGGGGATGGTCTGTCGGAGCCTAGCCTGTTTACCGCCCGCGATGAGCTGGCAGGAGTTGGAACAGCAAATTCAGCAGAGTCAGGGGAGAGCAACCCATGAAGCTGACTGTTTCAGTTGAGTCTCTGCTGCAAGGCATTCAGCTGAGGGAGCGATGCAACGGTTTTTTTGGGAATGTGGATTGGAAATATTTTACGGAATCCCGGTAGGGGAGGGTTTGAAACCCTCCCGCACAGGTGCATGAATGAAATTTCGGGAGATGGGTAGGGGCAGGTTTCAAACCTGACCGTTCGGGGTGTGGGTTGCACGGGATGGGGATTTCTGTTGTCAGACGCAAGTGTTTACAATTAGAAGTATCTTCAGCATTTTCCAAACCATGCCCAAAATCACAACAGAGATTCAGCTTTCGCTTGATGCTGTTTTGGCAGCTATTGAGCAGTTGGAAATGGATGATTTGGAGCAGGTTGTTCATGCGGCGATCGCCCTCCGCACCCAAAAGCAAGCGGTGCAACTGTCTCGGCAAGAGACGGTGTTGTTGACCCAAATTAATCAGGGTTTACCGGATGAGCAGGAAATGCGCTACCGCGTGTTGCGGGATAAGCGGGATGCGGAAACGTTGACGGCAGCGGAGTATCAGGAGCTGTTGTCTTTGACGCAAAGGGCGGAGGCGATGCAGGTGGAGCGGTTACAAAACCTGGGTGAGTTGGCTGGGTTGCGGGGAGTGTCGCTGACGCAGGTGATGACGGATTTAGAGATCCCGATGTCAAGCTATGTTTAGGGTTCATGGCTAGGCAACGGGTCAGCAGTTCCACGAAGCGTCGGGTCTATGAACGCGCTCAGGGCTGTTGTGAATATTGCCGGAGTCAAGCCTGTTTTGCGCTCCATTCGTTTGCGATCGAGCATATTGTGCCCTGTAGTCGCGGTGGCACGAATGGGCTAGAGAATTTAGCTTTGTCTTGTCAGGGCTGCAACAACCACAAGTACAACAAAACTGAGGGGGTTGATCCGGTTAGCCATCAAGCGGTTCGGTTGTTTCATCCGCGTCAGGATGATTGGGCGGTGCATTTTGCGTGGAGTGATGATTGCACGAGGGTGGTTGGGTTGACGCGGATCGGCAGGGCAACGATTGTAACGTTGAAGCTCAACCGGGCGGAGGTGGTCAATTTTCGGCGGGTGTTGGTTGTGTTAGGGGAGCATCCAACCGAGGGGTTGAAGTCGTTTGGTGATGAGGAAGTTTGAAGTTTTGGGGTGGGTTTTAGGGCTGTCTGCGTGGAGGTGTTAGAACAGGGGGAGGTGTTTTGTATTAGGCGAGGTAAGGCGTGATGGATGAGCAGCGGAGGCAGGCATATCTGCAATTGATTCAGGAAGTGCTGAGTTGTCCCAGTGGGGAGGAGCCTGCGGTATTACGGTAGGAGGTTGAGTTAGGGAAGAACGGGCGATCGTGAGTAAAAGAGAGCAAAAGTTTTGGATTTTGTCCGGATCGTACTGAATCTCTCCGTAAAAGTATTGCAGAGTTTTGTATATACGCGAGTTCCTATGTTTGAACAGTTTTCTGAAGCAGCCATCAAAGTTTTTATGATTGCTCATGATGAATCTTCTCGACTTGGACATGATTTTATTGGAACAGAGATGATTCTCGTGGGTTTGGCAGGAGAGACAAATGGGATGGCATCTCATTTTTTAAGTGCAATTGGCTTGGACTTTAATACAGCTTGTTCAGAAGTTAATTCAATTATTGGTCAGCGTTGTGGAAAAACTGCCTCAAAAATATCTTTTACACCGAGTGCCCAAAGAGTCTTGGAACTCTCTTTGGAACTTTCAAATCAGCTCAAGAGTGAGTGTATTTGTACTGAGCATTTGCTCCTGGGCTTACTTCAGGTGAACGATAATGTCATTTCAGGTATTATTAATAAATTTGTAATTGATTCTCAGAAGTTTTATGAAAAACTCTTTCTATTGTCTAAGAAAGTGTTTGTGATCATTCTCGACATTGGGACTGAAGATGAAGGCTACTACACAGTAACTAAAGATATAGAAGATGAATATCTTGTGTCTTTTGAGTCCAGAGAGGATGCAGAAAAATGTGCGAATTCGGTAAGAGAAAAGCTTTTGTGGAAAGCATCAGTTCAATGTTTGTCAAGATACGATATCGAAGCATTATCTTATATTAGAGAGTGTGGGGTTGAGTTCATTTCGGAAGGAGAATACGGAACTCAGATAAATGATATATCTTCTATGGTTATCGTACTCTACTTTTATCCTGGAACCAAAGAGCAAGAATTCTATTTTTTAGAAATAGGAAGAAATCTAGTAATTTTGATGTTCGAAGCACGAAAAGATGCGGTTGATTATTGCAATACTCTTGAAGCCAAGGGTTTATCCAAACCTTCAGTAGAAGTATGTACAAAATCAAACATCGAAATTGGATGCAAAGAATGTGGATTTATTTCAAGATTTATTCCCAAGGGTGAAACAGATTTTCTTGATGAATATCTAGAGTCAATAATTTTTGTCATTCATCAGAAATGTGCTTCAGGCGATAAAGAGCACCTTGTTTTGATGCATGAAGGTCATTTCATGATTTTAATGTTTGAATGTCGCAAAGATGCCATTGGCTATTGTCAAGATATTAAAGAGCGAGATTCAGCAGAAATATCAATCGAATCCTGCAATAGAAAAGATATCGAGAAAATTTGTAAAAACTCTGGCGTCTTAGCAAAATTCATCTCTAGTAGAGAAGGTCTCGAAAATATCCCCAAAACAATATCGAGTAATCCACAAGCCGATCTAGATGAAGTGGTTGACTTTACTTTTATTGATCAACTCCTAATTGACTTCATGAAGAGACCCAGCAAAGAATTATTGCACTCAAGGTTAAATAAAAATATAAATGAAATCAATCTTTACTTTGTCAACAAATTAGAAATAGCACTTGATTTTCTTTTTAGGTCTCTTGCCAAAGAGAAAAAACACAATGTAGCCATTCACCTTTTCTCCATGGGAAGGTGGATGAGTGAATTTCCATGTAAGAAATCTGATTTTTTGGAAGCATCAATAGTTGCATATAAAGCCTCACAAAAAGTCTTGGATTTCAATGATGATCTGGACAATTTACTCCATGTAAAGCTCTATCTCGCAAATGCTTATTTTAATCGAAGTAGAGGAAACAGAGAGGAAAGCATTGAACAATCTATTGAAATATTTAGATCTGTTTTGGGATTCTCCAGATTCCGAGAAAATCCTTCGATTTGGTTTGATGCAAAGAATGGGTTAGCAGGAGCTTTATCACAACGTATAAAAGGCGAAAAACGTGAGAATATGGAGAAGGCGATTGCCTCCTATGAAGATATATTAAAAGCCGTAAACCGTAATGATTATCTTGAGCAATGGGCAATGATTCAGCATAATCTGGGGAACGCCTACAGCGACAGGATAAAGGGTGATAGAGCAAGCAATATTGAAAAGGCCATTACAGCTCATACGCTAGCTCTAGAGGCAACAAGTCGTGAAAATTTTCCTGAAGAGTGGGCAGGGACATTGAGAGCTTTAGCTTGTGATTATTCTATACGAATCAAGCAAAGCAAGTCAGATAACCTTGAGAGAGCAATCAAGCTCTTTGAGACTGTTTTTGAAATCTGCAAACGTAGTGAGCATCCTCAAGGCTGGGCAATAACCCAGTTTAATCTTGCAAATGTTTTCCGAAATCGAATTCAAGGAGAAAGAGCAAGCAATATAGAGAAAGCCATTACTAGTTACAAACTTGCACTGGAAGTATTCTCGTTGAGAGATTTTCCAGAAAAGTGGGCTAGTATACAGAGCGGACTCGCATCTGCGTACTTAATTCGAATCCGAGGAGATAGAGAAGAAAATATTGAGCTATCCATCAGACTTCATGACCTTTCATTGAAAGTGTTTACACAAAAAGAATATCCAATTGATTGGGCAAAGTCACAAGCCAATCTATCACTTTCCTATAAGGAGCGGATAACAGGAAATAGAATAGAAAATAATCAGAAAGCTCTCGAATCGGCCAACAACTCATTGAAAGTATTAAATCACGATGGCTTCCCAGATGATTGGGCAGAAATACAAAATATTTTATCCATTTTATATCGCAGACCACTACAAGAAAAAATAAGTAATAACCTTTCCAGAGCTATCACTGCTGCAAAAAATGCGATGAGTGTATTTACTTTTGATAGCTTCCCTGAAAAATGGGCAGGAGTTCAGTATAATCTAGCAGCTACATACCTTGAGTTAGATCGAAGACAGAATAAAGAGGACAATCTAGAGAAAGCAATTCATTACTGTGAACAAGCTCTCACTGTTTATACTCCTGATCAGTTTCCCAGACAATGTCGTTCGGCATCTCAAACTCTTGCACGCATATATGCGAAGAAGAAGCAAGCATGGCAAGAATCGCTACATCCTTACAAACTAGCTATTGCTGCTACGGAGAATCTCTATCAATCTTCTATATCTCGCACTGGAGAAGAAGCTGAACTTAAGGCTATAAGAAGTTTATATCATGAAGCGTGTTATGCTCACGCAAAAGCTAATAAATTTCAGAAATCTGCCTTGCTTTTAGAGCAGATTCGTGCGCGTGATCTCACGAAAAGGCTTCAAACAAGCAACATCAGTCTTGATGCAATTAAGCACAAAATTTCGCCATCATTATTCAATCGATACGAATCTTTAATTCAATCATTGCGTTACTTGGACTCCACTGAACGTAGTGATAGTACTGTTCCAAAACTTCAACTTCAATTTAGTGCTGACCAAGCCATTAAAGTTCGGACAGAATTCAAAGACTGTGTCGCAGAAATTCGCAAAATTCTTGGTCATGGAATCTTACTTGATACACCTACCTTCACCGATATCACCCAATCTCTCCAACCCAACCGCCCCCTCATCTACCTCACCACCACCCCCTCCGGCAGCCTCGCCCTTATTCTCACACCTACTGATACCCGCCCAGCTATAAGCTCAGTGTGGCTCGATGACCTCAATGAAACTCAACTTCGAGAGCTTCTTGTCGCTTGGTTTGAAGCCAATGAAAACAATAAGGCTATCTATGCTCAATATCGCCAAAATCCTAACCCAGCAACTGAACAAGCCTTTTTAGAAGCTGAAGAAAAGTGGTATCAAGCCATTGATGATGGAACCCGTCAACTTTGGGATCAGGTCATGCAGCCCATCGTTGACCACCTCGAAACCCACCAGATCACCCAAGCAACCCTCATCCCCACCGGCTATCTCAGCCTCCTCCCCCTCCACGCCGCCTGGACAGAAGCCCCCAACAACACCAAAACTGGCCGCCGCTACGCCTGCGACACCATCTGCTTCACCACCGCCCCCAATGCCCGCAGCCTCCAAACCGCCCAAACCATCGCCCAGAACACCCCCATCACCAACCTCCTCGCGATCGACAACCCCACCCAAGATCTCCCCAGCTCCGCCGCCGAAGTCGCCACCGCCACCTCAACCTTCCCTGATGCGTTCACGTTTTCTCATGCCCGAGCCACCCGCCAAGCTGTTCTTGCTGCCATTCCCCACCACAGCGTCCTCCACTTCTCCTGCCACGGTTACGCCAACTTCAGCGAACCCCTCAAAAGCGGCTTAGTGATGGCGTATAAAGAAATTCTCAGCCTGAGCGACTTGTTTGATCTCAAACTTGACGGCATCCGCCTCGCCATCCTCTCCGCCTGCGAAACCGGCCTCCCCGGCACAGCCCTCCCCGATGAAGTCGTCAGCCTGCCCACCGGACTCCTGCAAGCAGGCGTTGCAGGCGTGGTTGCCTCCCTCTGGTCAGTCTCCGACCTCAGCACCATGCTCCTGCTCACCCGCTTCTACGACTTCTGGCGCAACGATAACCTCGAACCCGCTGCCGCTCTTCACCAAGCTCAACTCTGGCTCCGGGATACCACCAGCTACGAAAAAGCCGCCTTTTTCCAAAAATCTCACCCTGAACTGATCATGAAATTAGCACCCCTCGAACCCGACTATTTCGCCCATCCCTACCACTGGGCAGCCTTCACCTACACTGGTGTTTAAGAAATTAGGACGAGAGACAACAAAATGGAAGTCACCTTAAATCGACATATCACCATTACACCCGGCATTAGAAGCGGCAAACCGCATATTTCGGGTCGGCGAATAACTGTTGCTGACATTGTCATTATGCATCTGCACCAAGGCCAATCCCTTGCAGAAATCACCGAACTCTACGATTTATCCCTGGCCTCCGTCTACGCCGCGATCGCATTTTATTACGACCATCAGCCAGAAATCGATCGCAGCATTGTGGATGCAGAGCAGTTTGCCGAAACGATTCGAGGACAATACCCCTCACTGCTTCAGGAAAAACTGAGTGTGCCAACACATGACTGAGTGTATTCGTTACTACTTGGATGAAAACGTGAACCCCTCCATTGCTACAGGTCTAAATCAAACCCATGTCTTCCCCCGAAACCATTCTCCAAATCGCTCAGACCATTCACGCTGAACTGACCCAGCAACACCCCCTCCACAGCAAACTCGGCGACGCCATCACCCAGCTCGCAGCCGGGCAAATTGAGAGCAACGACCTCATTTTGTTGCTCGCCAGCGATGAAAAAACCCGTCAGCACATGGCGGAATTATTGAAAGATTCCTCCGCCGAAACAACCTTACAGAGCAAAGGATTCGCCTTTAAACCGTTGGCAGGTCAATCTCCCTCCCACGCTCAAAAATATAAATGCCCTCAATGTGATAGAACAGCTCGTCATCGGGGGACAGTTCCCCAATGTCCTGACCATGGGGCAATGGTTCGTGCTGAGGACGCTTAAAAGATGCGTAGTGCAAAATTCTTAGAAGGATTGAGTGGTGGGGTCGCGGAGCAATGGGTGGCAAACCTCCTGACTCCAGCCTTTGTATTTTGGGTTGGTGGCTTCATTGCCGTATTTCAACACGAGACTAACCGTAAGGCACTGCGTGAATTTCTCAAACCCTGGTCTGAAACCCAAGAAATTGGCCTGCTCATCTTTGCTCTGCTCATCGTTGCGCTCTCCTCTTTTGTGATGCAACGATTTGACTTCATTGCATTGCGCTGGCTCGAAGGCTACTGGCCGCGATGGTTGCGTCCGTTGCGCGATCGCTTCATCAAGCAGCAGCGCCGCCGGAAACATCGTGCTCAAGATCGCTGTGCTGACCTTGACAAGAAACGTGATCTCCGTCAACTAAACGCCAATGAAGCTGAAGATCTCGCCCGATTTGAGCATCAACTGCAATACCTCCCAAAAGAAGACGAAAACTTGATGCCAACTCGCTTGGGCAATATCCTCCGTGCCGCTGAAGAAACGCCTGATTTACGCTACGGCCTAGATCCTGTCCTCTGTTGGCCACATCTATGGCTCATTTTGCCTGAACAGACTCGCGCTGATGTTGCTACTGCCCGTCAAGACCTCGATACTTCTGTTCGAGTTTTGCTCTGGGGCTTGCTTTTCATCATTTGGACAGCGTGGGCCTGGTGGGCGTTCCCAGTCGGCATCATTGTTACCCTATTTGCCTATGGTTGGTCGTGCAATAGCGCAGTGGTTTATGCTGACTTGCTCGTTGCCACCTTTACCCTGCATCGCTTTGCACTCTATCAAGACCTCAATTGGTCGATTCCCACAAGTCCGGCTGAGGAAAAAAAATTGGCTGCTCAACTCAACGCATATCTCGCCTGGGGCGATGTGCCTGACAACTGGCAATATCACCTACCCGAGGCGTAGATAGCCCAGCCCGCCCAACAGAACCCTCTATAATATGGACTTAGTCAATTCTGCCCTGCGATCGTGACCACCACTCCCCTCACCTTCAGCGCCCAACAGCCCGACACCCTCGGCCGCTTTGGCCGCTTCGGCGGCAAGTATGTCCCCGAAACCCTGATGCCCGCCCTCAGCGAGCTAGAGACGGCTTATAACCAATATCGCCGCGATCCCAAATTCCTCAACGAACTCCAGAGCTTGCTGCGCGACTACGTCGGTCGCCCCAGCCCCCTCTACTTTGCCGATCGCCTCACCACCCATTACGCCCGACCCGACGGCAGCGGCCCCCAGATTTACCTCAAGCGCGAAGACCTGAACCATACCGGGGCCCATAAGATCAATAACGCCCTGGCCCAAGTGCTGCTGGCCAAGCGCATGGGCAAACAGCGCATCATTGCCGAGACCGGGGCCGGGCAGCATGGTGTGGCCACCGCCACCGTCTGTGCTCGCTTTGGGTTGGACTGCGTGATTTATATGGGCATCCACGATATGGAGCGCCAAGCCCTGAACGTCTTCCGGATGCGGCTGCTGGGCGCAACGGTGCAACCCGTCGAGGCGGGAACCGGGACACTCAAGGATGCCACCTCCGAGGCAATCCGCGACTGGGTAACGAACGTGGAAACGACCCATTACATTCTTGGCTCTGTGGCAGGGCCGCACCCTTATCCAATGATGGTGCGCGACTTCCATACCATTATTGGCGAAGAAACCCGCCGTCAATGCCAGGAAAAATGGGGCGGTCTGCCGGATATTCTGCTGGCCTGTGTGGGCGGCGGCTCCAATGCGATGGGCCTGTTCCATAACTTCCTTGAAGAACCCGATGTCCGGATTATCGGCGTCGAAGCGGCGGGGGAAGGGACGCAGACGCTGCACCATGCTGCCACGCTCACCAAAGGAGAGCCAGGGGTCTTGCATGGGGCAATGAGTTATCTGCTCCAAGACCCTGAAGGTCAAGTCACCGAAGCCCATTCCATCAGCGCGGGGCTAGACTACCCTGGCGTGGGGCCAGAGCATAGCTACCTGATGGAAACAAAGCGGGCGGAATATTACAGCGTCACCGATACCGAAGCAGTGGCCGCCTTCCAGCGGCTCTCGGAACTTGAAGGCATTATCCCGGCGCTAGAAACGGCCCATGCGATCGCCTACCTCGAAACCCTCTGCCCCCAACTGCCCGGTTCCCCCCGCATCGTCCTCAACTGCTCCGGTCGCGGCGACAAGGATGTGCAAACCGTGGCTAAATATCTGGAGAACCATTCGGCATAGGCAAAACATATGGAGAATTTTCAGGTTTGTGACCAGGATCTCGACGCCGCGACGTTGGCCCGCTACGAAGGGGCGGAGGCTCTGGCGATCGATACGGAAACCATGGGGCTGGTGCTGGGGCGCGATCGCCTCTGTCTGATTCAAATTGCCGATGGGGCGGGCTTTGTCACCGCGATTCGGGTGGCTCCTGGCCAAACCGCCGCGCCGAACCTCAAGACCTTAATGGAAGACGATCGCAGCGTCAAAATCTTCCACTTTGCCCGCTTTGATCTGGCCCAGCTTGAATATACGTTCGGTATCCAAACTCAGCCGATCTTCTGCACCAAAATCGCCAGTAAGCTGGCCCGCACCTATACCGGCAGCCATGGGCTCAAGGCTTTGGTACAGGAACTCACGGGCGTTGAGCTGGATAAATCCTCCCAATCTTCCGATTGGGGTAATGCCGAGAACCTCAAGCCCGAACAACTCAGCTATGCTGCCAACGATGTGCGCTATCTGATTGAATTGCGGGCCAAGCTCACCGCCATGCTCCAGCGAGAGGGCCGTTGGCAGTTAACCCAGCAATGTTTTGGTTGCCTGCCCACGATTGTTAAGCTAGATATCATGCAGTTCAAGGATGTGTTTGAGCATCGTTAGGCATGGTATAAGCTCCGCCGCGCCCTCAAGTTCTAACCCTTCAAGTTCCGAACACCATCACCCTCCACGTTACAGGGGCACAGTTTGCTGCTCTGGCTGCGGCGAACCGCGACCTCAGACTTGAGCGCACTGCAACCGGAGAACTCATCATGGTTCCACCCACTGGCGGCGAAACTGGCAAACGCAACATTAAGCTCTGCTATTTCATCACACGATGGATTGAAGAGGAAGGTGGTTTTGGTGAGGCCTTTGATTCTTCAACCGGATTTGTGTTGCCCAACGGGGCGAATCGCTCCCCCGATGCGGCTTGGGTGCGGGGCGATCGTTGGGCCACTCTCACGCCAGAACAGCGCGAAGGCTTCATTCCCCTCTGTCCTGATTTTGCGGTGGAATTGCGCTCTAAAACCGATACGCTCAAAGACCTCCGGGCCAAGATGCAGGAATATATCGACAACGGTATGCAGTTGGGTTGGTTGCTTGACCCGCAAAACAAGCGTGTAGAAATTTATCGACTGGGGCAAGAGGCGGATGTTTTAGAGAATCCGGAAACTTTGTCGGGTGAACAGATTTTGTCTGGCTTTACGCTGGTTCTAGAGCGAGTGTGGGGTTGAGGGAGGAAATACCGTGAAAAATCTATCAACCAATCTCATTTTTATGCCAATCCGTCCATTTCTGTGGGAGCAAATTCTGTATCAATGGCGGTGAGTTCGGCTTGGATTTGGGGGTCGGCGGCCAGGTTGGCGAGGTCGTCTGTCCAGTCGGGTTGGGGGGTGAGGGCTTGGCGAATCTGTTGAGCGAGGTATTCCATCAGCCAGGTTTGCTCGCTGAGGCTGAGTTGGGGGAGTTTGGCTTGGATTTCGCGGGCGGTGGGGGAGAGATGCAGGGTGGGGATGGGGTTAGTCGGGAGTTGTTGTTGTGGATATGGAGTCGGCGGCTTTGGGCGAAGGGATGATCGCTGAGGGCGTGGGCAAGATGCTCATTCAATATTGGCCAGAAGTTGGGCAACTTGCTCAGGTGCAGGAAGCTGTTGTTGCAAATTTTGAGGCAATGTCGAGATAATCCGATAGGTAGCGACACCGATGGGTTTGTTGGCATCGCGCAAAGCGTATTCCACGATCGTCTTGTTCTTGGATTTGCACAGAATAATGCCGATGGAAGGATTCTCACTGGGGAGTCGTACGGTGTCATCAAGTGCAGCCAAGTAGAACTGCATTTTGCCAAAATATTCGGGCATAAATTCACCGATCTTGAGTTCAAGGGCGACCAAACATTGCAGTTGGCGATGGTAGAGCAGCAAGTCAATAAAGTATTCCTGTTCGCCAACTTCAAGGCGGTACTGACTGCCGATAAAGGTGAACATCCCGCCCATTTCTTGTAGAAAGGGCTTGACCCGTTCGAGAATCGCGGTCTCTAGCTGTCGTTCGCTGTGCTCATCGCCAAGTTCAAGGAAGTCAAAGGTATATTCGTCCTTGATAGCGAGTTTGGCTTGGTCACGAATGGCTTCGGGAATATTAGGATCAAAGTTGGTTTGATTGAGGAGGGTTTTAGCATAGGTTTGGTTTTCGATTTGGTGGATCAAGACATTCCCAATTTTGTCCAGCCAAATTTGCAGGTCATGCGGAGATAAAATTCCCGTTCGAGTTCGTTTTTACACTTTTCCAGAATCACCAAATTATGTGTCCAGCCAATTTCTCGCACCAATGGTGCGAGTTTTTCATTTTTAGCGTAGGCTTGATAAAAATTACGCATCCGCCAAAGGTTTGCGGCTGAGAAGCCCTTAATACCCGGAAACTCTGCTTTCAGGTCTTGGGCGAGTTGTTCGACAATAGCTTTGCCCCAGGTTTGACCCTGCTGCCGCTCAATGATGAGTTGACCAATCTCCCAGTAGAGCGTAATGAGTTCTTTATTGACGGCTTTGAGGGCTTGGTATTGGGCGGTGCGGATTTTTTGTTTGATGTCACTGAGGAGGGTGGTGTAGGGCGTGGAGGGGTCAAGTTGGCTCATTATCGCGGATTTGTGGTCGGCGGTTTTGGGTGAGGTAAGGGTCGCTGGAGAGGGGAGCGGTGCTGAGAAGTTCGGGATAGTGGCAATATTCACAGCGATACTGGGCGCGTTGCCGAATTTGTTCGTAGACCGGCCTAGGAATCGACATTGGCCTGGGCGAACATAACGGCGTTGATGTAGCTGAAGATGTCGTCGAGTTCGCCAATGGCAGCGAGTTCGAGGGTTTCTTCAGCGGTGAGGGTGTCGTCTTTTTGTTTGTCGAGGAGGGTTTGGAGGCGATCGCCGAGTT
>JBMYQW010000096.1:0-13915 GCA_049601735.1 Spirulinaceae cyanobacterium | reverse complement strand
GCCCGCCACCCAAAAAGCTCATTTCTGGAACGCTTTTTTCCTTGGAGTGCTCTTAACGACCACCCACCGTAATTGAGTCCACCTTAATATGGGGTTGACCCACCGTGACATAGATGCTGCCGCTAATGGAGCCGCAGAAGCCAGGGGCCAGGCTGAGATCATCGGAGCACATGGAAATTTTTTGCATAATTTCCTTGGCTTCACCGATCAGGATTGCGCCCTTGAGGGGCTTGGTGAGTTTACCGTTTTCGATCAGATAGGCTTCATCCACACCAAAGTTAAATTCACCCGTCGGGCCGACGCTGCCGCCGCCCATCTTTTTACAATAGATGCCTTTATCGACGGAGTTGAAGATATCCTCCGTGCTAAATTCACCCGGCGCAATATAGGTGTTGCGCATCCGGGAGGCGGCGGCATAGGTGTAGTTATTGCGGCGACCGCTACCCGTGCGGGGATGGCCCGTGCGCATTTGGCCGGCGCGATCGCTCAAGAAATTCTTCAAAATGCCATTTTCAATCAGCAACGTCCGCTGGGCAGGCATCCCCTCATCATCCATATCCAAAGAACCGAAGGCATCTTCGGAACGCCCCTCATCCCAAGCCGTCAAGTTTTCGTGGGCAATTTTTTCGCCCTTACTCTCCAGGAAGGGCGTCGTCTTCCGCTCCACCTGAGTGGTTTCGAGCAGATGACCGCAAGCCTCATGGAAAATCACGCCACCAAAATGATTCGCCATCACGATCGGATAAGTGCCTGATTCCACGTAGTCGGCGTAGAGCATCTTGCCCGCCGTCTCTGCCACCTCGGCAGCGGTTTCCGTGTAGTCCCAGTTTCGCAAAAAGTCCGGGTCGCTGGTATCGCCATCGCGCAGCCCATTTGAGCTGCGATGTTCACCATCGGCACAGAGGACGTTGCAAGAGACCGACTGGGTCAGGCGAATATCCCGCGCAAACGTGCCATCACTGGCGGCCACCAGCACCTCTTGCCAATCCCGAAAGTAGCCAGCCCGCCGCGACTGCACATGGCTAGCCTGGCGCTGGAGTTGGTCGGTGGTCGCCAGCAGCACATCACCCATTTCTTGGATCGAGCTACAGTCCGGGAGCCACATTTCTTTGCCCTTGGCGGCGCCGTAGTCCCGAAACATCTCTAAATACACTTCCGGGAGATAGGCGTTGGGGCCTGGCAGGGTCAGTTCTAGGCTAGAGAGAGCCTTTTCGAGGGCCGTTTTGAGTCCGGCAAAACTCAAATCGTTCGTGCTCACGTAGGCATCGGCCGCGCCGCGAAAGACTCGAATGCCGGCCCCGGTGGTCAGGGCGGGGGAAATGCTGGTGATGCGATCGTCCTCGGCCAGGCAATTAATATAGTTAACCCGCTCCAGAAAAAATTCCACGAAGTCAGCCCCGGCCGATCGCCCCAAACCCAACAAGGTAGAGAGCGGCGCTTCCCAGGAGACATCGAATCGCTCAGGAGTTGCAATATATTGGAGCTTGGGTAGCTCTTTGGTGAGAAGCAGAGTACTCGGCGCCATAAGGGTTTCAGGAGGTCTGTTGGTGCGATCTTTGAACAGCAAGGCGATCGGGAGACCTACCGTGCTTTGGCTAATCACTCCATAGTCTAACAAAAGCATAAGTCTAGCGAAACCATAACTCTCGCAAAATCGCAAGCCCAATGAAGCTACGCGTCCCGCAAAATCGTACCGCCAATCTTCAACCAGAAATGAGCAAAATCTTTAGACTACCCGTTCTAGGATAAGATGGGCCATATTGAGACGAGACGCACTCTATATGCTTGGGGGTGCTGCTTGCAGAGGAGGATATCAATCTAATGAAACGCTTAATTAATTTAGTTTTAGTCGCTGTACTCATGCTGAGTACCTTTGTGTTCAACGCCCAACCCACGCAGGCGGCGGAGACCAAGTACCGCAATAATGCAGATGCAAAGCTAGAGACCGAATTTGGTCAAAAATTCGACCTCAACAATACCAATGTCCGACAGCTCCGCAAACTGCCGGGGTTTTATCCTACATTGGCGGGTAAGATTGTCCGGATTCCTTACTACGAAAAGGTCGAAGATGTGCTCAAGATTCCGGGTTTGACCGAACGCCAGCAAAAGCTGCTCGAAGATAATCTGGATAAATTCACCGTCACACCGAAGGCGGATGTGTTTGTACAGGGCGCTGAACGTCAAAACAACGGCATTTATGACTAACGTTTGGTCAAGTGTGAAATTAACGCGAGTAACGTTAGGGTGGGTAATGCCCATCAGAAGCCTCGTTTTGCTGGCTCATCTATAACTTCATGTAGATTTTTACTGCGTTCAGAATCAATCTTAGCTCACGCTTGAATTCTGCTTACCCACTCCCCAGCGGAGTGGGTTTATTTTTGTTATGGAATGGGGCAGACTAGTGCTTTGTCAAGACTGAATTTTAGGATCGTCTTGAATGTCCAAAAGCCAACGTGACGGTGATATAGCAAGAGGAAACCCATTTAGGACATCGCGTAGGGTGGGCATTACCCACCCGTTGAGGATTTCAGCAATCATAAAATGTCCTAACCACCGATATTGCTGCTATAGCTTATAGCCTCTTGCCTTATCGCGCAGCGTCAATAATGATTAGCAAAATTAAGGACAGGTTTGAAACCTGCCCTTACCGTGTTGTTTGCTCAAGAAGAGCTATCCAATCTAATCGCTAAACCTCATCCAAGTTGAAAAGTGTAGTTTTCAGATGCTGTAGGGGCAATCCCCCCATGGTTGCCCCAGACCTTGCCAGGGTAGGCACGGGGGGTCTACCCCTACATGAAAAACTCCGGGTTCCAAACTAGACGAGGTTTAAAACCTAAGCCGCTTCCTGGCGCTCCTTGGCCTCTTTGATTACCTCTTCCGCCACATTCTTGGGACAGGGCGCATAATGGGAGAACTCCATGGAGAACTGACCGCGACCGGAGGTCATGGTACGCAGATCGCCGATGTAGCCAAACATTTCACTCAGAGGCGCTTCCGCCTTGATTCGCACCCCCATCGGGTTGGTGTCTTGGGACATGATCATGCCGCGACGACGGTTGATGTCGCCAATGACATCGCCCATGTGGTCTTCGGGCGTGAAGACATCCACCTTCATGATCGGCTCCAGAATTTGGGGGGTCGCCTTAGGGATGGATTGGCGGTAGGCCGCTTTGGCGGCAATCTCGAAGGCGATCGCCGAGGAGTCCACCGGGTGGTACGAACCATCCGTGAGCGTCACCTTGAGGTCCACCATCGGGTAGCCCGCGAGCACCCCCTTATCGAT
Source organism: Spirulinaceae cyanobacterium (assembly GCA_049601735.1). GTDB lineage: Bacteria > Cyanobacteriota > Cyanobacteriia > Cyanobacteriales > Spirulinaceae > SIO3F2. The sequence continues at coordinate 10,632 of JBMYQW010000096.1, read as the reverse complement.
GCTGCTGGCAAAGCCCTTTTGCACGGCGGGCCAAAATTCCCGAGGCACGTTACCGCCCGTTACCTTGGACTCAAACTCAAAGCCTGTACCCGGTTCACCCGGCTCAATGATGTAGTCGATCTTGCCGTATTGTCCTGAGCCGCCGGACTGTTTCTTGTGGGTATAGCTGTCGTTGATTTGCTTGGTGATCGACTCTCGGTAGGCGACCTGGGGTTTCCCCATTTCCACCTCGACGCCGTGGGTACGCTTGAGAATGTCCACCTTGATATCTAGGTGCAACTCACCCATGCCCTTAATGATCGTTTCGCCGCTCTCTTGGTCGGTTTCCACGTAGAAGGAGGGGTCTTCCTGCACCATCTTGCTCAGGGCAGTGCCCAGCTTCTCCGAGGCGCCCTTGGCTTTGGGCGTAATCGCCACAGAGATCACCGGATCGGGGAAGACCATCGGTTCGAGGGTTGCGGGATTGTCCTTGTCGCAAAGGGTATGACCCGTCTGCACGTTCTTGAGACCGACGATCGCCACGATATCGCCCGCTTGGGCTTGATCCACTTCTTCCCGCGAGTCGGCGTGCATTTCCACCAGACGACCGATCCGCTCGGTTTTGCCCGTGGCGGTGTTGAGCACCGTATCGCCCTTGTTGATCGTTCCCGAATAGATCCGGGTGAAGGTGAGTGCCCCGAAGCGATCGTCCATGATCTTGAACGCCAGCGCCCGCAGGGGTTTTTCGGGATCCACGTAGGCCACTGTGCCTAGGTCATTGCCATCGATGTCTGTTTCAGGCTGGGGCTTCACTTCGGTGGGATCGGGGAGATAGTCCACGACCGCATCCAACACCAACTGCACCCCCTTGTTCTTAAAGGAGGAACCACAGTAGGTGGGAAAGAACGCCAAGTCGCGCGTGCCTTTACGAATGCACCGCTTGAGATCTTCGATGCTCACTTCTTCGCCTTCGAGATATTTTTCCAGCAGTTCATCGTCCTGCTCAACGGCGGTTTCAACCAGTTGTTCCCGATAGGTGGCCACATCGTCAGCCATGTCGGCGGGCACGTCTTGGATTTCATAGTTCATCGGATCGCCGGAATCATCCCAAATCCAGGCTTTCTCGGTGAGCAGATCGACAACGCCGACAAAGTCATTCTCTGTGCCGATCGGCAGTACCATCACCAAGGGCTGGGCAGCGAGAATGTCCTCGACTTGCTTCACGACGCTATAGAAATCCGCACCCGTGCGATCGAGCTTGTTGACATAGATAATGCGGGCGACCTTGGAGTCGTTAGCGTAGCGCCAGTTGGTTTCGGACTGGGGCTCAACCCCTCCAGATCCACAGAAGACCCCAATGCCACCATCGAGCACCTTGAGCGAACGATACACCTCGATCGTGAAGTCCACGTGACCGGGGGTATCAATAATATTGAGCTGGTAGTCGTTCCAGAAGCAGGAGGTGGCGGCGGACTGAATCGTGATGCCACGTTCTTGCTCTTGATCCATAAAGTCGGTGGTGGCCGCCCCATCATGGACTTCGCCGATCTTGTGGATTTTGCCAGTGAGCTTGAGAATCCGCTCGGTGGTGGTGGTTTTTCCCGCGTCTACGTGGGCGAAGATGCCGATATTGCGATAGCGAGTGAGGTCTTTCATAGAATTTCAATATCCAGGGCTGATCCGCCTTGGGGGTCGAGGGGTTAACAGTTAATCTCAGCGGAATCTCGCTGAGTGCGGTTGAGAACGTAGATGTAGGGCTGTTGATATCGTGAGGACGCGGTTGGCAAACTGCGCAATGCCCCCGGCGATCGCACGGCTCAAATGGGGCTAAAGGAGTCTTAAGCAAATCGGTCGCTTCGCCCTTAAACAGCCTCGATCTGTAACGTTATCTTAATATAAATGGGTTGAGATACTGCGTTTGCTTGCGGTATATCGGCTTGAAGCCCGTTGAACCCATCATCTTAAATCCTCCTGCCCAGAATGCCGACCTTTTTTGCTGATGCCGAGTTGACCTCCGCCTGGAGTATTGCCCTGCTCTTGAATACTGTGCTGGTGGCGATCGCCTTCGGGTTGCCCAAAAAGCTGCTCACACCCGTGGGCTATCTCCATGCTTGGGCTTTGGGGGTGGTGGTCTGGGGCACGCTGCAAGGGCCGGGCTACACGGTGGTGATGTTTTACTTTCTGGTCGGGTCGGCGGTGACGAAGATTGGCATGGCCCAGAAAGAAGCGGCAGGCATTGCCGAAGGGCGCGGCGGCCGGCGCGGCCCGGAAAATGTCTGGGGCTCGGCGCTGGCTGGAACGCTCTGTGCGATCGCTACCCTGCTCTGGCCCGCCTATACCCCCCTGTTTACCCTCGGCTATGTCGCCAGCTTTAGCACCAAGCTCTCCGATACCACAGCCTCTGAAGTGGGCAAGGCCTACGGGCAACGCACCTTTTTGATTACTACCTTGCAACCTGTCCCCCGAGGCACCGAGGGAGCCGTGAGTCTGGAAGGAACGCTGGCGGGGGCAGTAGCTTCGGTGGTGATTGCCGGACTAGGCGGGGCGATCGGGCTGATCACGCCCTGGGGGTTGCTCTGGTGCGCGGTGGCTGCGTTTATCGCCACTAACCTGGAGAGCCTGATCGGCGCAACGGTGCAAGAAAAATTCACCTGGCTCACCAATGAGGTGGTGAACTTTATCAATACCTTGATTGGCGCGGGGGTGGCGATCGCATTGGGAGCCCTGTTGCGATGACGGGTTCAGGGCCACTGAAAACCCCCCATCCAGCCCAAACAACTGCCCCCTCTCCCCTCACCATCAACGGAGAACGGCTTAACGCCCACCTGGCCGCCCTCGCCCAGATTGGCCGGCTGGCCCATGGGGGCGTCAGCCGTGTGGCCTTCAGTGCCGCTGACCTAGCGGCGCGGCGTCAGGTGCAAGACTGGATGCGCATCGCTGGCATGGCCGTGCGCACCGATGCGGCAGGGAACCTGATCGGCCGTTATCCGGGTCGCCAGGCCCAGGCGGGCGCTCTCGCCACAGGATCGCATCTGGATACCGTGCCCGTGGCGGGCCGCTACGACGGCTCCTTGGGTGTATTGGCGGGCATTGAACTGGTGCAAACATTGCACGAGCAGCCGCTTCAGCTCCAGCATCCCCTTGAGGTCATTGTCTTTACGGATGAGGAAGGGATGATGCTCGGCTGTAAGGCAATGGCGGGTGAACGAGTCGCTGATCCGGAGGCTTACCGCCGCCCCGATGGCACGAGCATTCAAACTTGCCTGGGGCAAATTGGCGGCAACTGGGTGGAGATGGCTACGGCCGAGCGCACCGCTGAGGAGATTGTCGCCTTCGTGGAACTCCATGTGGAGCAAGGCGGTGTTCTGGAGCAGGCTCAGATGGATATCGGCGTGGTTACGGGGGTGGTGGGTCAACACCGCTTCACGGTAACGATCGCTGGTCGCCCAAATCATGCGGGCACAACCCCGATGGATCAGCGCCAAGATGCTTTGGTGGCGGCGGCTCAGGTGGTCTTGGCGGTGAATCGGCTAGGCTGCGAGACACCGGGGGAGCAGGTGGCCACGGTGGGCTATCTGGTGGTTTCGCCCAATGCGGTCAATATTGTGCCGGCCCAAGTAGACCTCACGATCGACCTGCGCGATCTGTCCCAGGCGCATCTGAATCAGCTAATCCAGCAGCTTCGCCAGGCCTTGCAGGCGATCGCCCAGCAGACCCAGACCCAGATCGAGATGGTAGAGACGCTGCACATTCCGCCCACGCTCGCCACAACCGCGATCATGAAAACCATTGAAGCCGTATGTGATGACTGGGGCTACTCGCACCTGCGCCTGCCGAGCCGGGCGGGCCACGATGCCCAGGAAATCGGGCGCTTCACCAAGATGGGCATGATTTTTGTGCCCAGTCGAGATGGCATCAGCCATGCTGAGGCTGAATATACCGCGCCGGAGCAATGCACCCAGGGGGCCAATGCGCTGTTGCAAACGTTCTTGCGGTTGGATACGCAGTTTTAAGGGGAATGGATATTTTGGCAAGCTGAACCCCTAAAGTAGTCAACTTGAGGATGTGTGGGTGGGGCTGCGGGGGATGGCGTTGGTAAAATTGCGGCTATGGCGGAGGCAGTTTGGTTGATGACGGAAGAAACCATTCAGATTGTACCTGGAACGGTTTGGCATAATGGCAAGAGCTGCGCTTCGAGTGCAAGCCCATGATGATGTTGTTGATTCGACGTGTCTGGTCTCTTTTGATATTGAATGCCACAGGAGGTGTGAAATTATGACGGTTCAATCGCCACAAAAGGTTTTGAGCTTTGATGAGTTTTTAGCGTGGTATCCCGAAGATGGCAAACAGTATGAACTTTTAGACGGTGAGATTAGAGAAGTGCGGCCAATTGGTGAACATGAAGAAATTAGCGGGTTAATTACCCGATATCTTGATCGAGAAGTTGAACGGTTAGCCCTGCCGTATGTGATTCCTAAAACCTGTTGTGTCAAACCCCTCGTACCTGCTGAAGGTTATATACCGGATGTGATCGTGCTCGATCGCCCTGCACTGCGCCTCGAACCGTTGTGGCGGGAAGCATCCACCATCACCCAAGGAAAGTCGGCCAAGTTGGTTGTGGAAGTGGTCAGTACCAATTGGCATACCGACTATGCCAGGAAGCTAGAAGAGTATGAACTGCTGAAAATTCCTGAATATTGGATTGTGGACTATCGCGCGTTGGGGGGGCGGCGTTATATCGGCACACCTAAAAAGCCGGTAGTCACTGTTTATTGTCTGGAGAATAATGAATATTCGATGCAACAATTTCGAGGTGAAACAGTGATCCGATCGCAGGTATTTCCGGAGTTGGAGATTACGGCTGAATCGATTCTGACCTTGCCAGAATTTTAAAAATCTCTTCTACAGATTTCGGATATTCTAGAGAAAATCCGGCTTATGGGAGAATCTGTATGGAATTAATCGAAATCGGTCTGGTGGCGATCGCCACCGCGTTACTCACCAAACACCATGGCTTTTAGAGTGATCGGGGATTGTTGGAATCTACTTTAGCCCAGCCTCAGGCTATCTTTGGTGGGCAGTTGCTCCATCCCACGTTGCCAGAACAAGCCGCCGCTTATTTCTATTATTTGGCGTTGAATCATCCGTTGCGATAAATCACAACCTGTACATTACAATCTGTAAAGATTGACCCACATTTGCCCCTTCTCATCAACTGCTATGGTTTCTGCGCCGCCGATCGCCCCCCCTTCCCCCGTCGACACCCAACCGCTCATCGCTGCCCAGCGAGCCTTTTTTGCGACGGGCCAGACCCAGCCCTACGATTTCCGCATCGAGCAGCTCCGTAAGCTCCAGGAAGCGATCGCCGCCTACGAAGACAAAATCCTTGCCGCGCTTCAGCAAGACCTCCACAAACCCGCCTTTGAAGCCGTTGCTGCTGAAGTGATCTTCAATCAAGAAGAAATCACTTACGCCCTCAAGCACCTGAAACGTTGGCTGCGTCCGCAGCGTGTCAGCGCCCCCCTGAGTCAGCAGCCCGCCTCGGCTCAGATTGTGCCCGAGCCCCTCGGTGTGGTGCTGATCATTGCTCCTTGGAATTACCCCTTTCAACTGATGATCGGGCCGTTGATTGGGGCGATCGCTGCCGGCAACTGTGCCATCCTCAAGCCCTCGGAACTCGCGCCCCATACCGCAGCGGTGATCAAAGATCTGATTGCCGCCACCTTTGACCCGGCTTACATCACCGTGGTTGAAGGCGGCAAAGAGGTGACCCAAGAGCTGTTGCAGCATCGCTTTGACCATATTTTCTTCACCGGCGGCACAGCGGTCGGCAAGATTATTATGCGCGCGGCGGCGGAACACCTCACCCCCGTCACCCTAGAACTCGGTGGCAAAAGCCCCTGCATCGTGGAACCTGATGCCCACCTCGAATACAGTGCTCGCCGCATTGCCTGGGGCAAATTTATTAATGCGGGTCAGACCTGCATTGCACCGGACTATTTGTTGGTTCACGAGAGCATCAAAGATGCGCTGCTGGCCAAAGTCAAGGCGGCGGTGCAGGAATTTTACGGCGATGACCCAGCCCAAAGTGAAGACTATTGCCGGATCATTAGCGATCGCCATTTCGAGCGCCTTAGCGGGCTGATTGACCCCACCCAGGTGATCTTCGGTGGGCAGACGGATGCCTCGGAACGTTACATTGCGCCGACGATCCTGGACAACGTCACCTGGGATGATCCGATTATGGCGGAAGAGATTTTCGGGCCAATTCTGCCCGTCTTGACCTATCAGGACTGGGATGACGCGATCGCCCAAATCAACGCCCGCCCCAAACCCTTGGCGCTTTATCTATTCTCCTCAGACAAAGCCCGTCAAGAACAGGTGTTAAACCAAACCGCCTCCGGCGGTGTCTGCCTCAACGACACGATCATGCAGGTGGGCGTGACGACCTTGCCCTTTGGTGGTGTGGGGGATAGTGGCATGGGGGCGTATCACGGTAAAACCAGCTTTGACACCTTCTCCCACACCAAAAGCGTCCTCAAACGCAACTTTTGGTTTGACCTCAAACTGCGCTATCCGCCCTATGCGGGCAAGCTGAAATGGGTCAAGTTGCTGCTCTCGTAGGCCGGTGCTGATCCTGCCTGTGGGTCGGCGACTCCCAACACAGAACCGCTGGTCGGGGCGGGTTGGCAGACCGCCCCGCCGTCATCCGGCGGATCGACAGGGTTGGGGCTAGGTAACTGCCAGGCGACTGCGCCAGCATAGCCAGGGATGTGGTTGAGATCGAGAATCTGCCATGCCTCCCATCCCTTCTCGACCACCTGCGCAGTCGCATCTAGGGCAATTTCAATCTTCGCGAGGCCTTGGAGCCCTTCTCCCGTGGCTTTGAGATAGGCTTCTTTCCGTGTCCAGAGCTTGAAGAAGGCGATCGCTTGCTCGGCAGCGGGCACAGCGGCGATCGCGCTCGCTTCTGTACCGCAAAAAAAACGCCTGGCCAGGGGCAGCCAATCTTTCGCCCTTTGGAGCTGCTCGATATCGACACCAATCGGGCGATCGCGGCTGAAGGCATAGATCAAGCCATCCCCACTGTGGGAGAGGTTAAACTGCACCGGATGCTGGGCGAGATAGGGCTTGCCGCGATCGCCGTAGCTGAATTCTATGGCCTCAGGCGCAAGGCCCAGATAGCCCCCCAGCAAGCGCCGTAGATTGCCCCGTGCCCAGATGTAACGGCAGCGATCGCAATCGCGTACAAACCGCTGGGCTCGCTGCTGCTCCGCCGCGTTGAGGAGGGGCCAATGGGGCAGGTCTCGGCCCGGTTGGAATTGACCCGTCCAAAGATGAACATCATTGGCTTGGAGTTGCCTCATCATCACCCAGCCAATCCAGAGAATCCACAAAGACCAAAAAACATAAAAAAATGACAGGGGGGAGAGCTCCCTGCCATTACTTTGCTGACTGTCACACATATAGTGTAATCATTTATTTGCCATTGACCACCCCAAAATGGCTCAAAAATTTACGTTTTTGATGTTTCAGTAAAAATACAGAAAGACACCTGTTGATTTTGAGTAAAAATACGGAGACGATCTCACTCAACAATTGACTCCGCTGTCATTTGAGCAACATAGTTGGCCCACATTTGTTCGTAGGCCGCTTCCATATCGCGGGCAAACTGTCGCCCATTCCAGAGGGGGGCATGACGGCGCGCTTGGCGAAGTTCCGTGGCAACCTGTCGGCGGAGGTCATGATCGGTTCCGAGGCGCACGCCCCAGTCCACATATTCCTCGGCATTGTAGGCAATGCCCGCTTCAACGCCCACATTCTTGAGCATCGTGTAGCTATTACGCGCCGAGAACTGCTCCCCCACACGGGTCACGAGCGGAATGCCCAGCCACAGCGTTTCCATCGTCGTCGTTGCGCCGTTATAGGGATAGGTATCGAGCACAATATCGGCCAGCACTTCCATGTTGGCGCGATGGGTACTTTCTAAAATGTCTACATCTAGAAATTTGAGGCGATCGCATTTCACCCCCATCTCATCAGCTAATTCTAGAAATGCCTTTTGCACATCTGCATTATCAGAGGAACCTTTAATACAAAAATAACTCCCGGTAACTTGCTTCAAGATTTGCAATTGCCAGCGTATCGTAGCCGGATGCCGCTTATTTCCTTGCTGAACGGAATAATATACAACTGCATTGGCAGGAATGTCCAACTCTTCACGCCGTAGGGTCGGAAGACTCACTTCAAAGCCATCGACAGCAATGTAGGTTTGTGGCAAGCGATAGATGCGTTCTTGATAATAGTCTTGGGCATAGTCTGGCAAGACATAATTATCTGCAATAAAATAATCGATTGCCGGAATACCGGAAGCATCCCAACCTAACCAGGTAGCTTGTACTGGCGCAGGTTTGAGCATAGCAGTGGTGCAGGTGGTATCCATGGTGATACTGTCTAGCTCGATCAGAACATCAATTTCATCTGCAAAAATTGCCTCAGCTAACTCCTGTAAGCTGTTGGATTTAAAGGCTTTAGTTGCTTTGCTAATGTACCAATCCTGTAATGGTTCAGAATGATTCGGATCAGCCATGAGGTAAAGGTGAATCGCAAATTTATCGGTGTTATGGTGTTGCATCAGAGAGCGTACGAGCCAACCAACTGAATGCCGTCTGAGGGTTGAGGATAAATAACCAATTCTGAGCTGTTGCTGCGGATCTCGCTTGCTAAACCGGATCGAATGCTGCTGGGGGTATCGGCGTAATTCCTTGAGGATTTGGCGGCGGAAATGCTTTTGACAGAGCTGGGCTAAACCATTCTGTATTTTGCGGTTTCGCTGAGGATTATCTTGATGATAGGGCGCGAAGAAATAACTATTAATTAAGTAAGAGATTTGCCACAACGAGGCATTGGCTAGCTCTTGTTCGATGAGCTTTCCTAGCAGAAATTCTAATTCTGCAAAGCATTGCTTTACCGCCTGCCACCGACCACCTGTAATGGCTAAGGCTTTAAGGATTTGGGCAACAGCATCGACCTGATCCGGGAGGGACTGAACGACTGCATGATAGCGATAGGCCGCCTCAATGCCTTTTTGATATTGATCGGAGCGTTGGTAGAAGGTGGTGAGATAACGGATGTGCTCAAAATTTTCAGGTTCTATAATGAGGGCGATTTCACAGAGTTGTGCTGATAAGTCTGGACGTTGGCGTAAATGGTCTAAATCTTTAGCAAGCTGATGGATGATGGATGCCAGCGGTTGTTGCTGGGCTTGTGAAAGTTGATTTTGTATGACGAGTTTGATGAATTGAATAGCCTCTTCGTTTATTTTATTCGGCTCAAGCAATGTCTGGACGACCTTAAGCAGCAAGGATGGATCAATCCGGCTTTCGTTTTCATTCAAGGCAGCAACTAACTGCCATTCACCAATCCACTCAGACTCGTAGCTGTCCAACTCGTGGGCCAACTTGAGTAACCAGAGGAGGTTGTCGAGATCTCGGGGAGCTACTTCTCGAATCTGTTCTCGAATTAACCAGGACTTTACCAAGGCTTGGTTATCATATTGCGTTTGCGCTTCTGCTGCCAAAACCTTAATCAACTTTGTGTTTCGCTCCTCCAGAGAGAGTTCGCCATCTGCGAACATTCCCGTCAACCAGGTTGCTTGTGCTTCTTCAACTTGCTCTTGAAGTAAGAGGTTCAAACCGAGTAGCCAATACAAGTTCAATTGCTCGGGGTTCTGTTCGAGTAATTGTACGTAGACTTGGGTGGCTTCGCTGTATTGACCTTGGGATTGGAGATGCTGCGCTGATTCAAGGAGAGAGAGACTCATAGTAATAAGACATAAAGTGGAGAGCAAAACAAAAAGGTGAGAGGACAATGATCCCCCTCACCTTTTATCTCAATACAGTGCCACTAATCTGAAGTAAGTGAAATTTCAAACACTACGCCTATATGGCTAACCTCGTTATGCACCTAGCTGCTTCCAAGCGGGAGCTGGGGGGTTAGGATATGTCCCCATGTGAAGCTGACAATCAGGTTGTGCACCTGCTGCAGGAGCAGATGCTGCCATGCCGCCAATTGTACCTCGCAATGCAGCTTGGTTTGGCAAAGTACCGTTTCCGAAGGGAGCAAGAGGTCCTTCAATGGGATTGACAGATTCACAAACTACAGCCAGCGTTGTTGCACTACCCCCAGCAACAGCCTGTCCCGTGTTTAGCAAACCAACATAGGCTTTGAGCGATTGTGCAGCACCAGTTCCACCGGGAAGACCATATACGCCTATATCACCATACTTCGTGATCGGTGTTGTTGTGGTCGGAGCACCAATACCCTGCATAACATAACCGTAATTTGCGGAGGCAGTCAGAAGACCCAAGCCCAGAGGATCGATATCCTCTGTAAAGCCACTATTCTCAAGGTAGTAAGCTTGCTGACCCCGCACTAGAGAGCCCACGTTATTGCGAGCTTCAGCTTGTTTGGCTTTGTTGGCTTGACCCAAGAGGGAGGGAAGCGCAATGGCAGCCAGGATACCGATAATGATGATGACGACGAGGACAATTCGGCAGGAATGCGTAGATAGGAATAATTAGATAGGAATACTTTGATAGGAAAAATTGGATAGGAATAATTAGATAGGAGTAACTAAGTAAAAAAGGTAGA
>JBMYQW010000095.1:0-13992 GCA_049601735.1 Spirulinaceae cyanobacterium | reverse complement strand
GCCGCCATGGAAGCCTTGTGAATAAAGGGTTTCACGCTTAAGTTCACACGGATGGCAAGCGTTGCGCCCCTACAGGATAACCACCCAAATTCACCAACCTGTAGGGGCGGATTGCATCTGCCCAGCTCTACTCATGAATAATGCAGGATGGAACCAAGTATAAAACCCGTCATTTATACACAGCGCCTTCGAGATCTTTAGGAGCCTGCATTACCTTTCTCCGTTCGTTTAAACTGCTCGGCAATATAACCAATGTGATCGATAATATCGGCCACAGCGTTGATGTGATAGTGGCTTTGATGAGCTGTGAGAATGTGATCCTGAAGCCGTAGAAATGACCAAACTTCTCCATCTGTGATGATGCCATAAACCTGCTCCTGTCCAAACTGCCGTAAGGTTCCATACATCTCAGCAATACATTAACCAAACCCCTCAGACAAGCTACTCTTTTTAACCTCAACGACTGAGATGATCGGCGCAGCAAAATCCAGGTTTTCCAGACTCAGGGCACAGTCGTACTTGCCGTTGAGGGGATGCGGTAAACCCGGTGTCAGCTCCGGCTTGATCTCGACCGACGGTTCAAAGAAAATGCCCAAGCTGTAGACATCACTTGCCGTCCAGAGGATGTGAGACACCAGTAAACTGCTCCGGGTTGCTTCATTGTCCGCAGCCGAGAAGCTAATCCGCGATGCCATTTTGCGCACGGTTTCCTGTAAGGCGGGGTAAGATTGCCCCGTGCCTTTGAATCCAGGAAAAAGATCTTGATCGATCGCAATCTCTAACCCAAACAATGTCTTGAGTTGCGTGATTGAATATTGTCGATAGTCTCCGAAAGACATAAAAACAACCACTGTTGATTGCAGTGCTAATGACCTCGGCAAGCGGGACACCTGCCACCGTATCAATCATAAGCCCTAGGCGTTTCTGCAATGGGCATTCGACTTATTGCCATTCTCCCTGAATCGTAAACGCTGCCCAATAGTAGGGCGATCGCCACTGTTCAGAACTCGCCAACTTTTGCTGGGCGGCCCGTAGTGCAGCAGCAGGCGCAAGCCCCTCTTGTAGCATTTCTTGGTAGAACTGCTCCATGAGTCGAGCCGTGCCCTCATCATCCACATTCCAGAGGCTCACCAAAACCCGCTCTGCTCCCGCATACATAAAGCCCCGCGTCAGGCTGATCGCCCCCTCGCCTCGCACTACTGGCCCTACCCCTGTTTGACAGGCACTGAGGACAACCAACTCGGCGTTGAGGTCGAGGTTAAAGATCTCATGGAAACGCAGGAAGCCATTTTGGGGGTCGCCCTGGGCATCGACCAGCGAGAGCGCCAGACCCGAGAGTTCGGGCGTTGTGCTGTTGAGCAAGCCATGGGTGGCAAAATGCACAATCTGGTACTGGTTCAGCTCAGGGTTAGTCACGAAGCTACGGTTCGCCTTCGTGCCTAGGGCGGTAATGGTTTTCTGGGGGTCAAAGAGGGCAGCGATCGCCTCGGCCTCTTGACGGGTAAAGGGCAGCCGTGAGAGCACCACATTGGCCTCAGCCGCGGCCCGCGCTAGGCTCGTGGGGATGTAAACGCCTGTTCCCACTTTGGTCTTCACCCGTTCATCATCCAGGCCAAAGACCGGGTCGGCCAGGATCGCCAGTTGCTGCGGAGCCGAAGGGCGATCGCCCTGTTCCCGCCGCAAAATATCCAAGGTGGATGCCGAGGGCAGCATCACGATCTCGTGATCTTGGATCAGGGGATTGTAGTCGGAGGCATCTAGTTGGTCGGGGTCTTGGAGCGCGGCAAAGGGTAGATAGTTGAGAATGCCATCGGCCACGATCAGCAGGCGCTTGTCCTGAATCTTGTCAGCGGCCGGAGCCAGCAGCATCTCGCTCAAGGGCGCTAATCGGCTCAGGAGACGATCGGGAGGCGTCGCCCGGCCCAGTTGCCGATAGACGCGCCGAACGTCCCGCGTAATCTCTGCTTCACCGGGCAAGGTGTAGCTCGTGATTCCTGTCGGGGTCACGACCCAGAGATAGCTGCGATCGCGCCCCAGAAAATATTCCAAGAGCACGGTCTCGTCATCCAGAACTTGGCGCTGAATTTGCAGGGCCGTCAAGGGACGAGGTTGGGTCAACGCTGCATATTGGGGGCTGGTCAAACGAATATTGCTCTGAACTTGTTCGTATTCACTCAGGAGTTGGCCAATTTCTTGGCTCAGAGCTACGGCCAAGGTGTCTAAACTGCGACTCCCGCCTGGATCGGTATTGTTTTGACTCGCATTGGCTTGGGCCGCAAAGAGGGCAATGCGCCGTTTTTCGGCGGCATCCAGTTGAGCAGCGATCGCTTGCTCTCGTTCGAGCAGTTGGGGTGAGACGCCCTTGCGGATGTCTGCATTGGCCGCCACGAGCACATCCAACAGCGATCGCGCCCTAGCACTTTCGCTCGCTTGTAGCGCCTTGGCCTGATAGCCCTGGCCGGGCTGCTCCGACTCCAGTTCCATCAGCAGGTCAATGTAGAACTCGTAATAGTCCTGCTGGGTGGCAAAGAAGCTGGTGCGCAGCTCCTGGCGCTCGATCCGGGTGCGCAGAGTTTCCACGATCGCGATCGCGGCGCGAATGTCTTTGAGAGCTGACTGGGGCTGGTTTTGGGCGCGTTTGACCTGGGCCAGGCGGTAGTAGGTGAGGGCTTCCTTGAGGCGATCGCCCGTTGTTTGGCGCAACTTCAAGGCCTGCTCTTGATAGGTCTGGGCCGCGCGGTAATCTTCTTGCTCGGCCAGGAGCACACCCAGGTTACTCAAGCTACTCGCCTCACCGCGCGGATCGCCCACCGCTTGCCAGAGTTTTAGGGCCTGTTCGAGCTGGAGCTTGGCCGGATCGGGGGCGGTGGCGAGTTGGGCATAGCCCAAGTTATTCAACGCAGCGGCTTGGTTACGGCGATCGCCCAAGTCCTGCCAAATTTCCAGGGCGTTTTGGTAATGGGCGATCGCCTCCTCCGTTTTGCCCTGCCCATCGTAAACCTGCCCCAAATTATTCAACGCCGCGGCCTCACCCGCGCGATTTTCCACCGCCCGCACAATCGCCAGGGTTGCCTCGTAATATTCGATCGCCCGCTCCGGCTCCCCAAGGGTTTGGGCCAGTCGCCCGAGGTGATTTAGGCTCAGGGCTTCGCCCGAGCGGTAGGTTTGCGCCTGCCAGAGTTCCAGTGCTTGCTCTTGGGTTTGCAGTGCCATTTCATAGTCACCGCGAATTTCGTAGAGTTCCGCCAGACTGGAGAGGGTCTGAGCTTCTGAAAAGTGGTCGCCCTGGTTGCGATAGAGGATCAGGAGGCGATCGTAGGCGCTCTGGGCTTCACCCAGATAACCCAAACGCCGCTGCACCAAGCCCAGCCACGTTAACGTCTGGGCAATCTGAGTCTCGTCTTCCTGAATTTCCCACCACTCTAGGCTCTCTTTCCAGAGCGAAAGGGCGCTGCGCCAGGCTGCGGGTGTGCCTTCACGATAGAGCACCAGACCTCGGGTAAAGTTATCCTGGGCGTCCAGTTCTAGGGTGTCCGGGGTCACATCGGGCTCGGCTTGCGCGGAGCGCGGGGCAATGCCCCAACAGCAACTAATCAGCAACAGGGGCAAGAAGCGTTTAAGGCCAGATCTGATAAAACCAGATCCGAATGGCTCACACAAAAGAACAAAGATCCCGCAGGGCAGGGAAAACCAGCCCCTAAGATAAATGGATAACGAGTTTCTGCTGTCCGGATTGGGTTGGAGCGGTGAGGAGGGCATGGTTCACAACCAAATGTGCTTGAATATCTCCAGCCTAACCAATCGTTTCGGCTCGGCAAGGAGAACAGGAACCTGAGCTTGCTGATTATGGGCTAGCTTGATCGAGAGCCCGCCCCCTGACAGTCCGACCCTCAGTAGAGATAAATAGAAATGTTAAAACGGTTTGAATCCTAGACTTGCCGCGCCTAGAGTATCCTTAAAACTCAAGCCAAGAAGCTGACAAGGGAAATGGAATCGCAAAATTCTCCAACGCCCGAATCGACTGATCCACCTTCCCCATCTCCAGAGGCTTCCCCAACCAGTAGTCCAGCCAACTCTAAGTTCACCCCCCTAGCCGCAACCCAACCGGACAGTCCGTTGCCGCCCCTTCGCTCCCTCAACCGACCCAAGCGTCCCATTTGGCCGGTTTTAATCCTCGGCATGGTGGTTGTCGTCGGTTTCGTCGGCTGGCGAGCCTGGCGACAGACGACGCAGCTCCAACTCGCAGAAGAATCTGATGAACAGCTTGCCCAACTCCCCGTACGGGTTGTCACCGTAGAAACCGCACCGATCCAAGGCTGGATCACCAGCGACGGTCAAGTGGAAGCCACCCGGGGCAAACACCTCACCTTTGAAGCTAATGGCGAGATTACCTATCTGATGCGCATCGGCGGGCGCTTTTTGCGAGAAGGTGATCCGGTGCGGGCAGGGCAGTTGTTGGCGGCGATCGATGATCGCTCCTACCGCTCGGATATCCGCTCCACCCAAGCCGATGTCGTGGTTGCCCAGCGTGCTCGCAATCAATCTGAATCACGCTTGGTGCAAGCCAAATCCGAGTTAAAAACGGCTCAAAGTGACCTCAAAGCCGCTCAAGCGACCCTTAACTTAGCCAAGTCTGAACTCAAACGCTATGAAATGCTTTTAGGAGAGGATGGTGAAGGGGACGCTATTGCGATCAGTGATGTGGATGTGCGTCGGAATGACGTAGCCCAAGCCCAAGCTAATTTTGAATCTGCCCAATTTGCGGTGGAGTCTGCCGAGCAAGGCGTGAAAGTTGCGCAAGATGATGTCTTAACTCAAGAGGCACAAATCGTCTCTGCTGGGTCACAGTTTACGAATGCCCGCATTGCCCGCGAAGACACGCAGCTCATCTCGCCGATCAATGGTGTAGTTTCGTTTCTGAATATTCGTGAAGGCGATTATTGGACGACGCAGCGGCTGCAAGCCAGCGGTGATTACCAGAATATTGTTGAGTCGGTGCCGATCATTGTGGTTGACCCCAATGATCTGGAAGTCACGGTCGAACTCCCCGCCTTCCAGGGCTCACGGATCAAGCGGGGGCAGCGGGTTTATGTGGTTCCCGATGCACGGATGAGCCAAGCCACGGTCACAGGATTGACCAATCAGATGCTGGTAGATCTCTCCACCGCTCAAGGCAACGTCTTTGCGGTGAATCCTGCCGTCACGCCCGGCGGTCGCGCCACCGAAGTGCGGATTGACCTCACCTCGGGGGTGGCCAATGTGCGCGTGGGGGCAAAAGTATCGGTGTGGATTGAGGCGGAAAATGTGAATACCGCAACCGTTGTGCCCTTTGGGGCCTTTATCTTCCGCGATCGCGTTCCCTATGTCTTCGTCGTCAACCCCCGAACCAATCGGGTGGAGCGACGCGCGGTCGAGATTGGTATTGAGGGGTTACAGTCGGTCGAGGTCATCTCTGGCATTAATCCAGGGGAGTTAGTGGTTACGGAAGGCCGTAACCGTCTGGTCGATGGGGCAGCCGTTGAAGTAGTGGACGAGACATCCTTTGTGGAAGAGACACCATGACGCAACATCAGCAACCGGAGCGCGACGCCCCCCACGCCTCGACGAACGTCAATCCGCTCGCCCAGTTCTTTTTCACCAAACAGATTTTTGGCATTCTCCTCACCTTCCTGGTTGTGATGGGTGGCTTCATGGGTTATCTCTCGATGGTCAAGGAGTCAGACCCCGATATTAAAATTGCCCAGGCGGTCATCACCACGGAATGGCCGGGTACGGATGCCGAAACGATCGAGAATCGGGTCACGAATGAAATTGAGGACGAGATTAAGTCGGTGCAGGGTCTCAAGAGTGTCAAGAGTGCGACGTTCAATTCCTTCTCCTTGATCAATGTGGAATTTCGGGCTGAAGCTCCCGTCTCAGAGTCTATTCAACTGCTGCGGGGCAAACTTGATGATGCGGAACCGGAATTGCCGGCTGAGTCTGAAGGACGGCGGCAGCCCGAATTTGAGCAGGTTTCGGCTCAAGATCAACCCGTTTTGACGGTGGCGTTGGGCGGGGACGGCTTGGATGTGGCGACCCTCAGCCGCACGGCCTTGGATCTTCAAGATCTGTTGGAATCGGTGCAAAATGTCCGTGAAGTCAATCTGGCGGGTGAACGAGAGGAGGTTATTCATGTCCAAATGATTCCCAATCGCCTGCGGACGTTGGGTATCTCTGCAACAGCGGTGCGTAATGCCATCCAAACCGGAAACTCAGACAACTCCTGGGATCTCGTGCGGGATGATGCGATCGGGGCGCAAGTGCGGCTGTATGGTCGTTTTCGTACCCTCGAAGATTTACGTCAGCTCCCGGTGGCCCGTCTGAATGAAAACCGGGTTGTGCGTCTTGAAGAAGTGGCCGATGTGCGACGGGATTTGGAGCGCGAGGAAAGTCGCGCTGAGTTGAGCTGGGAAGGCGGCGACTTTCAGCCCACGATCACCCTCGATATTGTCAAAGTGGCAGGCACCGACTCGATTCAAGTGGTAGACGATACCCTCGCTGCTCTGGAGGTGGCTACCCAAAACCCGGAACTCTGGCCCTTTGGCATGGAATACCGTGTCCTGAGTACCGATGCTAAAACCATTCAAGATGATCTGTTCAACTTGGGCAGCAATGTGGTGCAGGCTTCCATTGGCGTCTTTGCTGTGCTCTTTTTTGCCCTGACCTGGCGTGAAGCGATAATTGCCGGTTTAGCGATCCCTGTGACGTTCCTGGCGGCGATTTTTGCCCTGTGGCTCGGCGGTCAGACCCTCAACACCATGGTTCTGGTGGGGATGATTTTATCCTTGGGGCTGTTGGTGGATGTCTTCATCCTGATGCTGGAGGGGTTACATGAGGGGATTTTTGGTGAAGGCTTGAGCTTCCCAGCGGCGGCGCTGGAGACGGTGAAAACCTATGCTGCACCGGCCTTTACCGGCCAGCTCACGACCATCTTTGCCATGGCTCCCTTGATGGCGATCTCGGGCACGATGGGCAAGTTTATTCGCCTCATTCCAATTAGTGCGATCACCTGCCTGTTGCTCAGTTATGGCCTGGCGTTGCTCGTTGTTGTGCCGCTCTCGAAATTTCTGCTGGATAGTGCGAATACCGGGAGTGGTGAATCCACATTTATCGATCGCCTCACGAAACAAGTCTCCGAACGCTTTTCAGCTTGGAGTCTGCGTTACACCGTGCGCAATCGTAGCATTGCTCGGTTTTGGACCTTGGGTGCGATCGCGGCGTTTGTCTGCGCCACCCTACTTTTTGGCTCCCTGCCGGCTAACCTTTTTCCCAATGACGATGGTCTCAAGCTCAGTATAAATGTTGAGTTGCCGCCCTCTGCAACCCTGGGTCGCTCTCAGGAGGTTGCGAGTCTGTTGGGTGAATATCTCCGCACCTATACCGATGATCGGGGTGAGCGTGTTCTCGAAAGTGTGACGAAATTTGCTGGCTCACGCAGTAGTTTGGTGAGTTCGGGGGAACTCAAACCCGGCAATGCGGATTATTTTGTGGGTCTCTCGGCGATCTTTCGGCCGCGCTCCGAGCGACGGGATGACTCATTTAACTACGCCCGAGAGATGCGCCAAGACCTCGACACCCTCCTTCGGCAATATCCAGGGGCGACTCTCGCTGTGCAATATGCGCGCTCCGGTGGCTCGGAAGACCCGATTCAAGTGGAACTGGTGGGCCCGGACATGGCCACCCTCCGGGATATTTCCACCCAAGTGCAAGCGGAACTCCGAGCCATTCCGGGCACGATGGATGTGCGGGATGACCTGGGCAACCTCCGCAGCGATTACAAGATGGTGCCTCGCCGCGAAGCCCTTGATTTCTATGGCATGAATCAAGATGACATTTCCGATCAGGGTCGGTTATTGATGATCGACAATAAGATTGGTGATTTTCCGCTGGGGAGTGGCGAAGATGATTTGGAAATTCATCTCAGCACCGCCTGGCCCTCCTTGGATGGCGCGGTGGGTGGGCCGTCTCGACAGGATGAATTTGCCACGATTGAATTCATTGCGCCCGATGGTCAAACAGTTCCCGCTGATGCCATTCTCGAACCGGTTCAGGGGGCAGTTCCCCTCTCGATTACCCATCGAGATTCCCAACGGACGGTGACGATCTTTGCTAAAAATATGCCCGGTATCGGGGTGTACGACAGTCAGATTTTGGCTGAACTCACGCCCAAACTGGATGAACTCCAGAAGAGTTGGCCAGCAGGCTACAGCTATCGCTTCGGCGGGGATGCGGAGACCCAGGGAGAGACGTTTGCCTCGGCTGCCCAGATGTTGGTGGTGGCGATCTTTTTGGTCTTTTCCGTGCTGGTCTTACAGTTTGGCTCCTATACTCAGCCGATCATCATTATGCTGACGATTCCCTTTGGCATGATTGGCACATTTTTCGGCTTCTTTCTGTTGAATTTGCCTTTCTCGTTCCCCACGATGATCGGCATTATTTCGCTGATTGGGATTGTGGTGAACGATGCCATTGTGATGGTGGAGACCATGAATAGCTATTACCGGAACGGGATGCCGGTGCGAGAAGCGGCGGCGCGGGGGGTGAGCGATCGCATTCGTCCTATCCTTACGACCACAATTACCACGGTTGTTGGTTTGGTTCCCTTGGCGTTGAGTGATGCGATTTGGTTTCCGCTCTGTATGGCTATCGTTTTTGGGTTGATGTCGGCCACCGTGATTGCCCTATTTGTGATTCCAGGGTTGTATTTACAATTCACGCCCGATCGGCGTTAGGTTGCGATCGCTTTGTCTACTCAGCCTCCCCACTACACGCAACTGTTATTCATTATGGTTGCGCGACTGCTCGCCAGTCCCCTATTGCTCGGTGGGCCGGGTGAAATCGTTGCATCTTTTTTCTTTTTCTCGATCATCTTTTTGATTGTCCAGTCCTATCGTCTCAAGCGATCGCTGTTTGCCTTGTTTGTGGCGATCGCGGCTCTGGCCTTTTTCCTCGACGTTGCCCTGGCCTTGGGCTGGATTTCCATCTCTGCAATTACGTCTATCCTGCTTGTGATTGGCCTCATTTATGCAGTGTTTTTTGGCTCGGCAATTCTGCTGATTCTGCGAGATTTGATCGGTACGCAGCGCGTCACTATGGATACGGTGCGCGGTGGCATTTGCGTTTATCTCCTCATCGGTTATTTCTGGGCTGTGCTCTACAGCATTGTTGAAACCCTTGATCCGCAAGCCTTTTCCAGTCCAATGCTCACGGACAATGCAGCGAGCAAGATGATCTATTCCAGCTTTGTCACCCTCACCACATTGGGGTTTGGCGATGTTGTGCCCGTTAGTCAGATGGCTTCAACCCTGACAATCTTGGAAGCCTTGATTGGGTAGCTTTATCCGACGATTTTTATGGGGTTGTTGGTGGGGGTTTATTTGTCGCACCGCGATCGGTCTGGGGGGTAATGGAAGAGCCATCCTGTGGTGGATGCCAACCCCATTGCACCCAAATTCCCCGTGCCGCTACCACATCCTCATTATTCAACCGCAATACCATCACCGACACTTGACCTACAGGGGTCAAACCCACCACCATTATCCCCGTCTCATCCCAGGCGAAATGCTCCGACCACGCCTGACTTCTAGGATTGTAGAGTGCAACCGTCTCTCCGGTTTCTTGGTCAACCCCACTCGTTCGTCCTCCCTTAAACTCATTGCAACGATAACAAGCTGCGGCTAGATTCACCAACGCATCTGACCCGCCCAATATTTGGGGCTGAATATGATCGATCACCAATGGCATCCCCGTCAGCCGCATGGAACTCTGGCAATATTCACAACGAAACTTTGCTCGTGCCCAAACCTGCTGACGCACCGACTTCGATAGTCCTGCCATCACTCCGGTAGCCGTAGCTCTTCTAGAGTCGGCATCTTGTAGCCCTGTTGACCCAAGATATCCCACGCATAGGCCTTCCGTAACATCAAGCGATCGGCTGCCAAGCGCAAGTCCTGAAGTTCCAACCGCTCCTGGGGAGTAATGTTGCCTTGCTGATTGCGTTCGAGTAGCTCAATATGACGCGCTGCATGGAACTGACTGACTTGCCCCTGGGCAATGGTTAGCAGTTGTTCCTGAGAATAGGTTTGCATCTGCTCCCACGTCGATGCGGTTGGTTCTGGCTTGTCTGCGGGTAGTAGCATAAGAATACTCTGCACCGCCAACAATTCTGGTGAAGATTGATTCTGTTGAGCTAATTGCGTTAGCTGCTGAAAAACTGTTTCAGACAACTCAACTGTGAGTTTGTGAGTACTCATAATCACTCTTGATGCTGTATCCGTCAGCGGTACATTTGCGTTATGCCAATTATATCTCGCTTCTCAGTTTGCAGAATTCCCTGGTATCAAAGGCTTCTTTTAATTAATTATTCCCCACAGGATTGATCAGGGCTTGGAAGCGGGGATCGTGGCGGATGGGGTCGAAGTCTTTGTCTTAGCGGGCGCGATCACGGTAGCTGGAGTCAATTTCAATGGCACCTTTCCTCCCGCTTGGTCGGCTCCGTCCGCACGGTTGAGGTGATCCTCGAAAACATCGGGATTGTTTCTGTTAAGGTCAATCGGTTCCAGCGGTGCATCCGGCTTGAACGAGTTGAATAGAGCCTTGAGCAGTTCGCGATCGGTCATTCCTAACACTATCCAATTTGCAGGTAGGAGCACACACCCGGAGGTTGTAGCTTCATTCTAAACCTGACCTTGAGCGCGACGGGGCCGCTCCATGATCCGCCCGTCCGGGGCTGTTTCACTGTGGTCTTGGTTGCAGGCATCTCTCTAGCAACAGGAATCTTAAATATTGAGCAGTTTGGTTTGGTTTCGGCTAGGATCGGTTTGCGTATTTTACGACGGGTGCAAAAAAATCACTGTAATTGTTCGAGAGCGATTTACTCATGCTTAACCTCACATCAAATCCGAGTTGTATGCACCTAAAACCAATATCCCGCAAGGACAGGGAGACCCAGCCCCTACACCAGGAGAATTCTGGGGGTTTACGCTGCGGTTTTAGGAGCACACGGCCTTCCCGCCCAAAACTTAATTTTGCAATCCGTTTTACATCAACGCTACTCGTCAGCAGCCTACTGGGTATGGGTCAGCTTTGGCTCACAACCCGGCCGGCGATCGCCCAAATCAGCCAAGCCACGATCACCGAAATCGTCGATGGCGATGAAGTCTTCATTGAGCCAGCAGGGGTTGAGATTCCTGACACCAGTGAGTTGATCCCGGCAGAAGTGGATGCTGTGGCCGCCTTCCAAGACACCATTCGCACCGAAGATGCCCGCGCTGCCCTGCTCTTTGACAATGGCGCAGCCGGACGCCTTGGCCCCGATTCTCAAGTTATGGTCGGGCAATGCATTGAGGTTCAAGCAGGGTTACTCCTCGCCGCTGGCCCCGCCAATGGTTGCACCGCTACCTTTGCGGTGGGTGTGCAGGGCACAATCTATACGATCGGTGTGGATGAAACGGGCAACCAAATCGTCCAAGTGCTCGAAGGCGAAGTGATGGTTGCGCTCAATGAAAACCTGGACTCTTCAGAATCGGAATCCGAGCCCGCGAGCCAACCGGATGCGTCCGATTCTCCCTCACCCGCCCAGCCAACCCTCCTAAAGCCCAAGCAATCCACCCCCAATCCCGAGGTTTTGGCAGAGCCCGCCGAGCCGGGCGACCGTGAAGCCAACCATGAAGCTGACCCTCCCACTGAAACGGAATCCCTCGTCCAAACCCTCCAGGCCGGGGAAAAAGTAGCCATCACCCCTGAGGGCGAGTTTGGCGAGAAAAGCTTTATGTCCGCAGACGATATTCTGCTGATCTTAGGTGGCGTGCTCTTTGATGATTTTGAGCAGTCCCTACCAGGCATGGCTAATCTACAAGCGACGCTAGAAGAGCTCTATCCGGATTTGGATTTGCCGCGCCTGCCGGGCTTTGATTTACCGCTGCCCGTCCGCCCCTCGATTCCCAGTCCGTTTTAAACTTCGTCCAGCTTGAAACCGATCGCTTATTTTGTAGGGGTAGTGCCCTTCTACTCTGGCGGGGCTTGGGGCAACCACGGGGGGATTGCCCCTACCAGGATTTCTCATGCACCATATTGATGGATGTCATGGCAGTAGGTTGGTTTAGCAATCTAATCCGGGCCTGTCCTGAAACATCAATCCGCCAGCGGAAAACACTGTGAGGTGAGCCGTGGCCAGCCTAAACTGGTCAGGGCGAGCCTTTGTCTCCAGTCCCTTCTCCACCCCACTGATTTAGCCATGCGTGATCCTGACCCCTGTTCGTCCTGGAAACTGAGCCGTCTCAAACCGCTCGGCCGGATCTTGGCTGGAGTGAGTCTGTTGGGGCTAGGACAATTTTTGCTCCTCTCCCCAGTGGCGATCGCCCAGATCAGCCAAGCCACGATCACGGAAATTCTGGATGGCGATGAAGTCTTTGTGGAGACAGCAGACGGGGGAAATATCCCGGCCACGGTAGATGCGATCGTCGACTTTCAGGAGACGGTTCGGACAGAAGATGCTCGTGCCGCCTTGGTCTTTGACAACGGGTCAGCGGGACGGATGGGAAGCCAATCCGAGGTTACAGTGGGTCAATGTATTGAGGTTCAGCAGGGGATTCTCTTAGCGGCTGGCCCGGCCAATGGTTGCACTGCTACCTTTGCCATTGGTGTGCAGGGGACGATTTATGCGATCGCCAGCGATCCAGAAACGGGAGACCAGCGCCTCCAAGTTTTGGAGGGGGTTGTGGAGGTGCAGTTAACAGATTCATCTTCAACGAGTGACACCACCGCCGAGCTAGAACCGGCCCAGCAGATCGGTACAGGTGAAGAACTCACAATCACAGCCGACGGTCGTTTGGGCCCACGACGCCGCCTGACCCGGCGAGAGGTGGAACGCTTGTTGCGCAGTGAAGTTTTCCGGGATTTTGAGGGGACGCTGCCGGGCATCGAGAAGCTAGAGCGGGCTCTGAGCAGTCGCTACGCAGGCATTGACCTGCCCTGTTTACCGGGCTTCCGGCGCTGTGCTCGGCCGATTCGGGGGCTCTTCTAGTTGACCCAAATCACAGGGGTGAGGGGGGAGCGATCGCCCCCATGGTGTTAGCCCCCTCATCTTGTCCAGGCGACAAGATTCACACAACCGAGGGCAGTGCTGTCACGGAGAAAACAGGGCGATCGACGGATACTAGGAATTGTCGAGAGCAAGGCAATTCCGAGGCAACTGAATCATGTTCAACCCTGTTCAACTCATCCCTGGCGCGATCGCAGCGATGTTCGCGGAGGCAATGGCAACCCGCACCGTGACCATCCAAGACCGCTACGGCATGATGGCCGCAATGTTGAACCCCGATTTGACCGCCCAAGATCGCCAAGCTCTCGACCGAATGCTCTACGCTATTCGCCGGGGCATTCTGACGGTAGCCTAACGCTCCTCTCCTCTGACACGCAACATTAAACGAGCAGTATTAACGAACAATCACGATTGAACCTAGTCAATGGCTAGGTTTTTTTGTGTATCCCTCTTTTGTCACTTTAGGCAGAGGAAAATGAGAATTGTCCAGAAAATGCTGGTGGAAATATCGAAAACGTCGCATTATTCACCAGTGCAATCAATTCAGAAAAACCCAAAGATAGTTCGGGATTGGGAAATAGGCGTAGCCAAAAACTCAGAATATTTAAACAGATAAACGGGAGCAGAAGCATTCTGACTTTGTTTAAAACCGATTTCCAACCAGAGCTATTTCCCTTGTCGAATTCTTGGCGAAGAACCTGAAATAAATCCTGCTGGACTTTATGTACTTTTTGTTCACTGTCCTCCAATGAATTCAGTGCCATCAGTGCAATGAGCGTATAGGTGCTGCAAACGAGTTCCCACCATCTTTCTATTTGAAAATATTGAGTAACACGAAAATCTGCCCAGCCCAATTCCGACTTACTCTGTCGAAAACCATATTCTACCCATGTTCGGTCTCCATAAATATT
>JBMYQW010000094.1:0-13995 GCA_049601735.1 Spirulinaceae cyanobacterium | reverse complement strand
CTTCTACCCCGGCAGGGTCTGGGGCAACCACGGAGGGATTGCCCCTACAGCATCCTGAAAACTACAGGTTTCAAGCTGGTCTTGGTTCAATGCAGGTTTAAAGCAGATCGTTCATATTGAAAATTAGATATATTGAATATCAGACGCTAAGTTTTGCCTAAGCCCCCATGGTAGCCGCCGCGCCCCCACCCCTCATCACCTGGGAAAAGTTGCCCGCTGAGTTTGTGCTGCCCGATGATCCTGTGGACAACATTAACCAACCTGCCCTCGCCGCAGCCCTGACGGAGAGCTTACAAGCCGCCGATCGCCTGCCGACCACAGCCCTAACCCCCACTAACTACGGCATCTGTGCCACGTTCAATCGCCAATTTGTGGTCAAAGCCCCGGACTGGGCCTATATTCCCCAAATTACGGTGCCCCGCGCCGAGGTCGTTCGCAGCTATACGCCCCAACTCCAAGGGGATGTACCCAGTATTGTGTTGGAATTTCTCTCGGCAACCGAAGGCGGTGAATATTCCTACAAAGCCACCTACCCACCCGGAAAATTCTTCTTCTACGAACGCATCTTGCAAGTGCCCAACTATGGCATTTTTGACCCTGAGTCCGGTCGCTTAGAGCTGTATCGGTTCGATCAGACGCAACGCTATCAACTCCAGAGCCCCAATGCAGCGGGTCGTTTCTGGATACCCGAGTTAGACCTCTTCTTAGGGGTTTGGCAAGGGCAGCGAGAAAATCGTCAGGGGCCATGGCTGCGCTGGTGGGACAAGGCGGGTGATCTGCTCTTGTGGGGGGTGGAAAAAGCAGCGCAGGAGCAGCAACGTGCAGACCAAGAGCAGCAACGTGCAGACCAGGAAGAGCAACGCGCCCAGCGATTGATGGCTCAGTTGCGTGCCGCTGGGATCGAACCGGATGTGCAGGATGGCAGCGATATCGGTAGTTAGGATATTTCATCGAGTCAAGACCCTCTCTTCCCGGATTCTTGCACCCGCATCGGGTTAACGCGGGGCAGGGAAACCCAGCCCCTACCGAAGCATCACATCCCCAATGATGCTGCCTACTGCGCGACACGCCACAACACGATCCCACCAAACGCGAGCCCCAACGCATTCGCCACCCAAGCCGCCACGATCGGCGGCAGCGCCCCCGCCACCCCCATCGCTCCCGTCGTCGTAAAGAGCGTGTAATAGACAAAGATCATCACCACACAGATGGCAAAACTCGTACCGCGTCCCCCCGTATTCGATCGCGCGCCGAGAGCTGCGCCCACACCGCCAAAAATCAGACAGGCAAAGGGGAAAGAAATCTTTTGATGCAGGCGCGTGGCGATCTTACGTGCCTTGTTCTCGTCTTTGCTAAAGCGCAAGATCTTGAGATATTCACGGGCCTGGGCGATCGTCATTTCGGTATTGTCCCGTACCCGCTGGGCTAGGTCGAGGGGCGTGCGCGGGAGTTGAATCTCCTCCCTCCCGAAGCGGAGAATATTGCGGAAGGAGCCATCTCCCGAGAGCAGATAGATAATGCCATCAAAGAAGTCCCATTTATTGATTTTGGGGTTCCATTGCGCTGACTCAGCGGTGATGATCTGGCTGACGTTGCCCTGGCTGCGATCGACCACCGTGAGGTTATACATCTTGTCACCATCAAAGGTCTCAGCATAAAAGAGCCGAGTGAGCACATTGCGCTCTTCGCCCTGGTCATCGGCGATGACCCCGTATTCAGGGTAGAAAATATTGCTGTCTTGGAACTGGGGGCGATCGCCACTGAGGGCCTGCTCCATCGTGATCGCCGCAATATGGTTCGATTCCGGCACAACCCAATCATTAAACCAAAAGGTCACACCCGTGACCAGCAAGCTGAAGAGCAGACCCGGCAGCACAATCCGGTAGACACTCACGCCCACACTGCGCAGGGCCACCAGCTCACTATCGCTGGCCAGGCGGCTATAGGCCATCAAAGTCGCCAGCAGCAAGGCCATGGGGAAGGCGTAGCAAATGAACTGGGGCGTGCTAAAGAAGGCAACTTTGAGCGCCAGCGTGACGGGTAAGCCAAATTCAGTGATGCGGCGGACGAGGTCAAACAACACACCCACGGCAATCCCCAATGACGAAAACAAACCCACCCCAAATAAGAAGGGGGCAATAATTTGGCTCATCAGGTAGCGATCGAGCAGTGAGCCTCGCCACAGGTTGAGCCAGGAGCGGGATGGATTGACAGAGTTCATTGAGGTGGGAGTCACGTTAACGGCAGGAGTGCAGCAGTAATGATGGGACGGGGTTGGTGATTGGGTAGGGCTGGGTGGGCATTGCCCGCCGAATCAGGATTGCAGGGCTGCTCAGGTAAATTCTCAAGCTGAGGTTATTTTAAGAATTCGCCACACCTAAGCACAGCAGGACTTGATTAAACCTGAAAATCATCGCCGAGATAATATTTTCGCACTAGCGGATCATCATAAAGTTCCTCAGCCGTTCCCGAAGCGAGGATTTCCCCATCCCGCATGATGTAGGCGCGATCGGTAATCGCTAAGGTTTCTCGGACGTTGTGGTCAGTGATGAGAATGCCCATGGGGCGATCGCAGAGGGAGGCAATCAGCTTTTGAATTTCCGAGACGGCGATCGGATCAACGCCGGCAAAGGGTTCATCCAAGAGCAAGTAATCTGGCCCCTGTTGTCCGGTGGCCAGGGCACGGGCAATTTCCGTGCGACGGCGCTCACCCCCCGAAACAAACCGCCCTGGGGTTTTGGCAACGGGCGTAAGGCGAAATTCTGCCAAAAGCTGCGTGAGGCGTTGGGCCTGACGATCGCGGCTCAAGTTACCCTGCTCCAGCACCAGGCGCAGGTTATCCTCGATGCTGAGGTTACGAAAAATGCTAGCCTGCTGGGGTAGATAGCCAATCCCGAGGTGCGATCGCGCGTCTAAGCTCAACTGGGTAATCTCGCGGTTATT
The DNA here is from genome assembly GCA_049601735.1 of Spirulinaceae cyanobacterium. Lineage (GTDB taxonomy): Bacteria > Cyanobacteriota > Cyanobacteriia > Cyanobacteriales > Spirulinaceae > SIO3F2. The sequence continues at coordinate 11,052 of JBMYQW010000094.1, read as the reverse complement.
GAGCCAAACGGTTCCCGCTGTGGGGCGAACCAACCCGGTCGCCATATAAAACGTGGTCGTTTTGCCCGCGCCATTGGGGCCGAGCAATCCGACAATCTCGCCCGGTGCCACTTCAACATTCACCTGATTGACCACGGCCCGCTTACCGTAGAACTTCTGGACGTTCTGGAGGTAGATGGTCATGGTTAATTCAGCGGCGGCAACCCCTGCGGTCGCGGCGCAGCATCCGTTGAGGGCAGCGGGCGTGGCGCATCACTGTAGGGTTCCTTGAAGGCGGGCTTCGGATTATACACGGGCTGTTGGGCGGGCGGCGTTGTCGGTGGCGCATCCGGATCGGAGAGAATATAGACCGATTCCACCTGGCGATTATCGGGCGGAATTGCTACGGCACGTCCCTCCTCAATAAAATAGTCCACGATCTCAGCGCGAATGCTATTGCCCGCTTGGAGCACGTAGACATTGCCCGTGAGGCGCACCCGTTGCTCTTGGCTGAAATATTGGGCTTGGGCCGAGGTCGCCTGCATCTGCCGGGCAGGGTAGTCAATCCGCACGTTGCCTGTGGCGGTGACAATGCCGCTGACTTGATTTGCTTCTTGGCGATCGGAGCGAATGGTCATGGCGCGCCCATCCGCAACCTGGGCTTGAGCCGTCGGGGTCGGTTGCCCGTGATGATTCGCCAACCCCAAACCCACGAGGGCAGTGGAGAGAAGGGCGATCGCCGCCCCGCGTCGATACTGCTGCCATTGCGTTGCCATGAATTGTCCTGGGGGTGAGAATAATTTATGCTGCCCACTTCGCTCTGCCTGGGCTGGCTTGCACCTGAGATCCTTATTCTGCCAGACGACCGAGTAATCCGCAGGGTTTCCCTTGGGTCTTAAGTCAGGTGGATATTAGTCAAGCTGCGTGGGCTCGGCCAGCCAAGTGACCTGTGGCAGGGGGGCGTCTAGGGTGGCGATCGCCTCGGGTGGCGTCTGTTGCACGGTCTCCAGCAAGGTCAAACTCTGCTCGACCAGTTGCGCTACATCCACCTGCTGATAGTCGGGTTGGTAGCCATGCAAACGACGTACGCCTTCGCCCAGCAGCGTGGCTGCTCCCCGCCAATTATGATTCTGCAAGTGATAGCACCCCACAGCCACCTGCAACAGCCCTTGATAGAAGGTCTTATTCGGCTCCAGGGATTCTATCCACATCGCCTCCAAGCAGTCATGACAAGCATAGAACTCCCGGGCGTTGAACTGCGCAACAGCCGTTTTCAGGGTCGTTTCCGGCATCGTTTGCTCCAGTATGGGGGCCTTAGAGTATGCCAAGAAATAATGGCGCTGGTTGGTGGCGGGCAAGATGCCCGCGCTACGGCAATAAAATCAGCTCAACTGTAGCGCAGGTGGTCAGTGAGCTTGTCGTTGGCGTAGCCTCCTGGAGGGATAATCTGCGTCCCGCCTGCCTTGGACATGATCTCCTGAGCGCAGTCTTAATGGCTCTGGAGACTCTCCCGCACCTTCAGGATCTCATCCATCTCGATATCTTGCTGGTCGCCCGCAAAGTCATTGTCAGGGGTCAAAAAGAGCATACAGTGGCATTCCTTTCGCTCCCGCATCGGCACGCAGGGGCAGTTCCAATAGGCGGCCTTCACTTCGGCTTCCTTGTCTTCGTAATGGCGGCAAGGGCAAAGGGGTGAACCCAGCTCGTCTTTATGGCGGGCGAGCCCTTCAATAACGACGGCGGTGACGGAGGGATCAACGCAAAAGTAGGTATCGGTGCGTTTGGCGTAGGTCTCCGAGAAGCTCTTCATCGCATCGAGAGACTTATCGGCTTGGGGCGGGCCTGCTTTTGCAGATGTCATAGTTTCGTGCTCTAATACTCAACAATTCTTCAGGTATTGTAACGCAGTGCTGATCGCCCTTTGGAGTTATGGACAGATGGCTGGGCCGTTTTAAGCAGAGCAGGGGCGGTCAGGGCGTGAGAAACCCCATTTTTGACTTGCCGGATATTGGTTGGCAGGGATTCCTCAATCTAATCTTTAAGCAGACCTGTGCCCTCTGCCGCCAGGTGGCCGATGAGCCGCTTTGTCCTGACTGTCAGGCCCGGATCAAGCAGCATCGGCGGCCACTCCCTCGCAAGCCAGTGGAGGTCTTGGCCTGGGGAACTTATCAAGCGGAGTTACGGGAGGCGATCGCCGCCCTCAAGTATCGCAACAACCCCCAAGTGGCGCAGCTATTGGGCGGTTGGCTGGGGGCAGCCTGGCGGGCATCGCCGATGGTGAAGTCCCGTCCCATCGTGATTCCGATTCCCATGAACCCAGAGAAGCGGCGCGATCGCGGCTTTGACCAAGCGGAACTCTTGGCCCGCAGCTTTAGTCACTATGCGCGGCTGCCCTACTGTGCTCGGGGTCTGGTGCGGGTGAAATCCACCCAACCGCTCTATAATCTCGGCCCTAGGGAGCGTCAGCAAACCCTCAAGGATGCCTTTGCCCTCGGCCCCGCCTTCCGGCGACGCCCCCCTCAGCGGCCCGTGTTGCTGATTGATGACATCTTCACCACCGGAGCAACGGCTAAAACCGCCACGACTCTGCTGCGCCAACACAACATTCAAGTACAAGGGATGGTTGTCCTCGCGGTGACGCCCCGTAAAACATCCAAAACGGCATCTAAAACGGTGCAGACAAAAGCACAGCCCCGGCCGTAACCTCACAATTCTTTATGGTCAGCACAAAACGACTCCCTCGACCCCTCCAACGGCTGCTTGCAAACCCAAAAGTGCGCTGGTTTGTGGTCGGCGTGGTCTTTACAGGACTCAACTTCCCGATCCTCTACTTCCTGGGCCAGCTTCCCCTGCCGGAGCTGGTGGTGATTCTCCTGACCTCGGAAATTAGTTTGATTGTCCGGTTTTTCGTCAACGATCGCTGGGTCTTTGGTCAAGCGCGTCCCACTTGGACGCGCTTTTGGCAGTACCATGTGGCCACGGCTAGCAGTTTGGTGATTTGGAATGTCGTGACGATCGCCGCCACCACAATCTTGAGTTGGCAGCTAGCGGCGGCTTTGCCCGCTTGGTTGCGGCTTCAACTGGCGGCGCTGATTGGCACTTGCTGCTCCTTTGGCTGGAGTATGTTCACCAATTTTTTCTGGGTCTGGCGACGACCCCAGGCCCCTCAGCCGCCACCGAAGCCCTAAGCTCAAGGCATAAATTTGTGGCCAGAGATACCCCGAATTCGCAGCGTCAGTTTATCTTAGGGAATATTGAAATTCAGATCACATGAGGAGTTACGGTTTTGAAGAAAGTAGAAGCAATTATTCGTCCCTTTAAGCTCGATGAAGTCAAGATTGCACTGGTGAATGCCGGGATTGTCGGCATGACGGTCTCGGAAGTCCGGGGCTTTGGTCGCCAGAAGGGTCAGACGGAACGCTATCGCGGCTCTGAATATACCGTTGAATTTTTACAAAAGCTCAAGCTCGAAGTGGTGGTCGAAGATGAGCAAGTCGATATGGTGGTGGATAAAATCACCACTGCGGCCAAAACGGGAGAGATCGGCGATGGCAAAATCTTCATCACGCCCGTGAATGAAATCATCCGTATCCGCACGGGCGAGAAAAACTTTGAAGCGGTTTAGCGATCTCTCCCACTAGGGGCTGTCATCAATTTAAACTTCATCCAAGATGATGCGCCCTAGCGGACAGCCCCTAGCTTAGAATAAAAATCTCACGATCGTGATGGGTCTAATGTCAACTCCCTTGCTCGATTTTGCGACGTTCGTTGCAGAATACGGAGATGCTATTGATGAAGCCCCCTAAGTAACGAGGTTTCGCTATTCCTCTTCAAAGTCGCTACTAGAGGCCTCGCTGCCGCCGCCGACGGTCACGAGGTCAATCTGCTGGCGATAGTAGTCCACGCTCTTGACCTGCACCTCGACCCGATCGCCCAACCGATAGGCCGTACGATTCTTGCGGCCCACCAGGCAACTGTGCCGCGAGCGGTATTCATACCAGTCATCCTTGAGGGAACTGACATGAACCAGGCCCTCGACCATGAGTTCTTCCATTTCAACAAAGAAGCCATAGGACTGAACGCCCGTGATCCAGCCCTTGAAGACCTCTCCCGTGCGCTCCTTCATTTTTTCGGCTTTCTTGAGCCCTTCCAGGTCATGCTCGGCATCGTCGGCGATCTTGGCGCGATCGTTGATGTGATGAATCACATCGGCAATGTCGCTCTGCCATTGGGCTTGCAGTTCAGGGGAGAGCACCTCCCAACCCACTTGCTCATGGGCGTCGCTGCTGCCGAGGTTGACACCCTTCTTGGTTCGGTTGGTGCGGCGATCGCGCCCGTCCGAGAGCAGGGAATGGAGAATGCGCTGCATCAGCAAGTCCGCATAGCGACGGCCCGGTGAGAGCACCTGACAATAGCCATCACCGTAAGCCAGACCAAAGTGGGGGGAGGGCTTGGTGCTATAGACAACGGGCTTGAGCGTTTTCTTGAGAAAATCGGTGAGAATCTGCGGTGCGGGCGAGTTGATGATCTCCTGAGTAAAGGTCTGGTAGTCGCGGGGTTGGATTTCCTCTTCCGAGTCGATGTCCAGATCCAAATTCAGGTTAATGCCCAACTTCAGGAAGTCTTCGAGTTCCATCAGATCGGGTTCCGGCTGCATACAGTAGAGCGCAGGGACACCTAATGCCTTGCAATGCTGGGCCACAATCCGCCCCGCCAGCAAAGACAGCTCCGTCAGCATGGCCCGAATCGGCAGCGTCGGCTCAACGACAACCGTCCCCAGACGCCCTTCATCCTTAAAGACGCAGTTATAGGGGTCGAAGGTCATCTCAAAGCCACCCCGCTGAAGACGCTGGGCCTTGACGAGGGGCGCGAGGGTAAAGAACATTTGCTCTAGCATTTCGATCGCCACTCCCAGCTCATCCGGCGGCGTTTCCTGTTCACTCAGGTAGGCTTGGGCTTGCTGATAGGTCAGATGGTGATCCACGTTGATCACGCTGGGCTGAATGCCAAATTCCACCACCTGCCCGGTCTTGTCGAGGGTGATGAGCAGCGTGATCGCCAGGCGTTCTTGGTCGGGATGGAACGAGCAGCGGCGGGTGAAGCTCTCCGGCAGCAGCGGTAGACCCACATCCCCTAGATACACCGCCGTGCCGCGCCGCTTGGCTTCAATATCGAGGGGGGTTTCGTACTCAATGTAATGGGCAAAGTCCGCGATATGAATGCCCAAATGCCAGCGATCGTCGTCGAGGGGCTCTAGGCTGAAGGCATTTTCGATCACATCAAGCTGTTTGCTGTACTTGAGCGATCGCTCGTCTTCGAGGGTCAAGGTCAGCGCCGAGCGCAAGTCCAGACGCTTTTGAATCTCGGCCTTGGCAATTTTGCCCGAAGAGGCGGGTTTGGGCGCAGCCTTGGCCGCTTCGATGATTTTTTCGCTGAAGCTCTGGGGCAGGTCATGCTTGCAGGCCACAATATCGGTGTCGTTGGCTGCCTCGGCATCCGAGCCCAGAATTTTGGTCACTTGACCCAAGGGGGGATGTTGGCCCAGGGGGTAACGTTCGATCTCCACATGAACCAGATGGTCGAGCGCCGCTGCCAAATGGTTGTCTTCACCCGTGAGACTAATTTCAAAGAGCAGGCGATCATCAAGGGGAACGGCGCGATAGCCCTCTCCCACCTGCTTCACCCGCGCCAGTAGGGAGGGGTTGGCGCGATCGAGAATCACCTTGACCGACCCCTCGGGTGAACGGCGGCGGCTCCCTTCTTTGATCACTTCCACGAGAACGCGATCGCCATTCCAGGCATTGCTCAGGTAGCTCTCCCGCACATAAATATCATCCGAGCCCTCTTCATCTTGGATGGCAAAGCAAAAGCCCTTACTGGAGCAGCGGAGCTTGGCCTCCACGACGCCCTCCTGGGTCTGGCGGCGATAGCCCCCATCTTCTGTGCCCAAGACCCCGATCTTCGACAGGGCATTGAGGGCGATGTTGAGTTTTTGGGCACTTAGTTGGTCATCACAGCCGAGCTTGCGTTCTAAGACGGTCGCGCTGACCTGTTTGTCGTTGCTAAACTGCGCGAGTAATGTAGCGATTGAAAATTCCATTGTTTTGTTTACAGCCTAGTGAGTTGAAGAGTCTGGGGAGCCACAACAGGGCAGAACCCCAATAGAGAGTAGGGCGCGGGGCACAGATAACAATTGCAGTGCTCAGAATTTTACACTCGTTGCAGAATTTATAAGTCTGAACCCAAATTCAGTGGCGAAAAGCCAGTCTTGTTCCAAGCAAAGAGAGAGAATCATGAGGGCTGAGTTAAGAGGAGAGCCAGCCATCAACGGTAAAATTGCAGTCGGAGCACCGAATACTGGACTCGACTGGTGTTCAACCTGAAAATCTGCTTCGACTAAAGTCCACTTTGAACTCACGACCGAAGTCTGCAACTGTTGTTTTTTCAATACATCACCCGCCTAAACATTGTTAGGTTTAAGGGGCGTTTTGGCAAATTGTTGGTAAAAAAACGTAGAATTTAGGTAACAAAACATGACGTTTTGATCAAGGAAGCCGCTGGTGGCGCGTTGCCCGTTGAGAGATGAACGCCAATGGTATATTGGCCCCAGTAGCAGAATGAGCCCCTGTGATTAACGTTAGATCCAACTGAATGACCTCCCTGAGCACCTTCCGAACCGCGTACCCCCATTGCACCCTGGTGAGTGAACTGGTGGGGGTTGAGCATGGTCAATATCTGGTGCGCTGCTGCATTGCCCAGTCCGGCCAGCTCATCGCCTCGGGACTCAGTGCCGCCCCCAACCTCGAAGCCGCCGAAGACCAAGCCCGCGATCGCGCCCTAGCTCTCTTAGCCCAGATTGGTGTGCCGCCTCTTTCGGCGGCGAGTCCTCCGATCAACCCGCCCCCGCCCCAAAATGGTGCGGTCTCTCCGGCCCCCACGCCGCCAGCGGTGGCAACTGTTGCCCCTGCCGCTGAGACCTCCCCACCGCCAGCAAAATCTGCGCCCACACCATCCCCCTCAGCAGAATCCGCCTCTCCCCCAGCCCCACCTGCGCCGCCCGCCCCAGCGTTAGTCGCTCCAGAACCAGGACCTCCCTCAGCCCCCAGCCCAGACCTTCCGCCGGAGCCGCCCCCAACGGACGCGATCGCAGCCCCCCCTGCCAAGCCTGCTAGTTCTAGCCCTAAGGTCATGCCCAACGGCACGATCGACTTTACCGACATCATTGCCCGCACCAACCTGGAGATGAAGCGTCTGGGCTGGACGAATGAGCAGGGGCGCAGTTATCTGTTGCAGACCTACGGCAAGCGATCGCGCCAACGCCTCGACGACAATGAACTATTGGAGTTTCTGGCTTATCTGGAAGCCCAGCCTGATCCGTAAGGCGATGACCCTTCCAGATCGGCTCAGTCTCCTGCGCGGTCATTACAACCGTGGCACAGGATTCAGATGCAGTCGGAGCGTGAAGCCGAGCGCGAGCGCCTCGCGGCCAAACGCCAAGAACTCAGGATTGACCCAGATCCGCTGTAGCCGTGAAGTCTCGACCTTGCGGCCCATGCCACTCCCCAAACCGTAACGGTACAATAGGAAGCAATTTACGTTTCGATTGACTAAACACAACGTTTCCTATGGCAAACAACAGCAACTTTCTCGCGGCAATGCAGAAGGCTGGGCAATCGAGCCTAGTCGGGCCAAACGTCATTGCCAATGCCCTTCCCTTCGTCGGTGGCGGTCTCGTGATGACTGCCGTGGGAACCTACGGTGGTCTGGGGGTACTGGAGAGCAACCCTGGGCTTTTCATGCCCACCTTCTGGGTAGCCCTGATCGCCGAATTCGTCCTCTTCTTCGTGGTACGCGGCATTGCTGAAAAAGCAAACAATAGCCTGGCGCTGCCCTTGCTCACCGTCTACAGCCTGCTCTCGGGCTATACCCTCAGCGGTTTGGTTTTTGTGGCGCTCAACTCCGCTGTGGGCATTCAAGGCGTGGGTTTGGCCGCCCTCGGTTGCGGGGTTGCCTTCATCGCCGGTCAGAGCATTGGCGCCAACCTCTCGGATCAAGACGGTCTGGCCCTGGGCAAAACCCTCTCCATTGGCTTGATTGGCTTGCTGGTGGTGATCATTGCTCAAGTCGTGCTGGGCTTTTTTGGTGTGATTACCCCTACCTTTTTGGAAGTGGGCATCTCCGGTGCTGGCGTGCTGATCTTCTCCGGTATGGCGGTGTTTGACTTTTACATCCTGCCCCGCACCTACCGAGATGAGCAATACCTCTCGGCGGCATTATCAATGTATTTGACCTACATCAACCTGTTTATTTTCTTGTTGCGCCTGATCATCATTTTGGGGGGTGGGAGCCGGGACTAACTGAATTGTTCCATAATCCCTGAAACCCTGCTGCGGTGGGCAATGCCCACCCTACAGGGAATTTCAAAAAGTAACTCAAAACCGACCCTTGCTGCCTAGCAGCAGGGGTTTTTTGGGGTGCAAAGTTCGTTATGATAACGGAGTTTTGACGTGAATTGCCGGGCAATCAGGAGCAAAGAATGGATCAGGGTTATCGAGTCGAGCGGGATTCCATGGGCGATCGCCAGCTTCCCGATACCGCTTATTACGGCATTCAAACCCAACGGGCGACGGAAAATTTTCCGATTAGTGGCTTGAAGCCCTTGCCGACTTATGTCGATGCAATGTTACTGATCAAAAAGGCAACAGCGATCGCCAATGGAGAACTCGGCTGCATTCCTGAAGAATTCAGCGCGGCGATCGTTCAAGCTGCCGATGAGATGTTAAACGGCCAGTTCCGCGAGCAGTTTGTGGTGGATGTCTACCAAGCGGGCGCCGGAACCTCCCACCATATGAACGTGAATGAGGTGCTGGCCAACCGGGCGCTGGAGATTTTGGGCGATCGCAAGGGCAATTATGAGCGCCTCAGCCCCAACGACCATGTGAACTATGGCCAGTCCACCAATGATGTGATTCCCACAGCGATCCGGATCGGGGCCTTGCTGGCGTTGGCTCACAGCCTTTATCCGGCGTTGGAGAGTGCGATCGCCAATCTCAACACCAAGGCGATCGAATTCCAAGACATCGTTAAATCCGGGCGGACACATTTGCAAGATGCCGTCCCCGTGCGCCTCGGCGAAGGCTTTCGGGCTTGGGCGCGGATCTTGAGCGACCATTTACGGCGGCTGAAGCTGGCGGCAGAGGATCTCTGCGTCTTGGGTTTGGGCGGCAGCGCAGCGGGCACGGGCATGAATACCCACCCGGACTATCGGGATCGGGTCGCCGAACTGCTCTCGGACTATGTAGGTCAGCCGCTGACGCCTGCTCCCCACTTAATGGCGGCAATGCAGAGCATGGCTCCGTTCGTGAACATCTCGGGGGCATTGCGTAATCTCGCTCAGGATCTGGCCAAAATCTCTCATGACCTACGTCTGATGGATTCGGGGCCAACCACGGGGTTTAAGGAAATCCAACTGCCGCCCGTACAGCCCGGATCATCGATCATGCCCGGCAAATACAACCCAGTGATGGCCGAGATGATCTCGATGGTGGCGTTTCAGGTGATGGGCTACGACACGGCGATCGCCTTCGCCGCCCAGGCCGGCCAGCTCGAACTTAACGTGATGATGCCGCTGATTGCCTACGACCTGATCCACAGCATCGAAATTTTGGGCAATGCGCTCCAGGCTTTGAGCGATCGCGCCTTTGCTGGCATCACGGCTGACCGCGATCGCTGCCAAGCCTATGCCGAGGGCAGCCTCTCGCTGGTGACGGCACTCAATACCCATATTGGCTATCTCAAGGCGGCCGAAGTCGCTAAGGAATCTCTGGCAACGGGCAAATCGATTCGGGCGATCGTCCTGGAAAAAGGCTTAATGGATGAGGCGACGTTGGCCGAGGTGCTGGATCTGGCCCAGATGAGTCAGTTGATTAGCGATCGGGATTGAACCTCGTCCAAATCGTCTTAAACAAGGTTGTTTTGTCCTGTACCCAGAGGTGGAAGTTGTCTCATTACTCTACGACTCCTGTTACAGAAGCAATATCTGCCAATTGGGAACGCAGCGATTTGAGTAAGTATTTTTTGTTCTCCACCTGTGCGAATGCTCCTTCTCTTTTACTTTCCAGACCAGTAATACCTGAATGTCCATCGGCGCCTGAAAATTTGCTCTGTTCTCCCTCTAAATAAACCCAAATAACATCTAATAGTTCAGCATAGTCTCGGATGCTATTATTTCCTACGAGCGCACGGATCTTATCGACTCCCAATCTCAAAATCAATCGACGGCGATCTTTGCCCTGCGCAATCTTCAAAAAACCATGGGCTTGCTTCGGCGTTGTAAAAATTTCAGCCCACACGCTTAGATGAGGGGGAGTAGATTTTTTATCGCCACTCGATAAGGCAAACATATCCTGGCTCAATTGGATCTGGTTGGCGGAGACACGATTGTTAGTATCAAAATCTTTGGACAAGCGTGCCAATCGAATCACGAAATAGTCATTTGGTAGAGGTTTAAGGTTGTTACGGATATGATGCGAAGCACGTCTCCTGAATAACAAACAGAGCAAGTTTCTCAAAAATAGCAGCAGAGAATCTAGAATCTTTAATTGTATCCTCTCCCCAGACTTCATTGGTTCTCCGATTTCGATAAAAGAATTCCACAGCGCCGTTACCGAACAACTCACATTCCAAATAATGCTCACCTGTCGACCAGGAGTACATGAAATCATCGTCTTCACCGGGACAGGCATCAGGCACTTCTAAATACTGACCAGAAGCATAAAAGTATCGATTGAGAGATTGCCATACTGACCAAGCATTTCGTATAACTGCTGTGGAAAATTCTGACTCTCCACAGCTTTCAGCCTCATTCAGTAACGATATCAAGTATGATGACAAACTCTGGATTCTCTTCCCTTGCTCAATTGCGATCTTTCTTTCAGAGACCCCGATTTCAAGACCTGGTAATAGTCTCTCAACTGATATTGGAAGTCGTAAATCGTCATCCAGTTGAACAATCTCCTGTCTCAGATGATTGCCTTCATATCCAGCAGACCACAAAGTGAATATACTTCTGTG
>JBMYQW010000093.1:0-14013 GCA_049601735.1 Spirulinaceae cyanobacterium | reverse complement strand
ACCTTGGACTATCAGGGTAGCTTTGAGGTCTATTCTCGCAGTCCTAATGCCAGCCAGCGGGTACAGCAGACGGTTGAATTTCGGTTATTTGTGCGGCCCCGGAGCCTGTATCTGGATTTTCTGCCGGATATTTACCGGGAAGTGGACTTTGTGGGTCGGTTCCTCAAAATTTTTGAGCAAACGTTTGAGCCGGATATCCAAGTCTTGAGTAATCTCTGGGCTTATCTGAGTCCCCAGACTGCGCCTGAGGCGATGCTGCCGTTTTTGGCCCATTGGGTGGGCTGGCCCCTCACACCCCAGTTGAGCTTGCAACGGCAACGCCAACTCATTGCGGGGGCGGTGGAGCTGTATCGGTGGCGGGGGACACGCCGGGGGCTCAAGTATGCAATCCATCTGTTTACGGACTTGCCCCTAGGGCCCACTGCGCCCGATGCACCCCAGCCGATTGAAATTCAGGAGTTTGGCGGTCGGGGGTTTGTGCTCGGCGAAACCCGCCTGGGACGAGATGCCACGATGGGAGGTGGACGGCCGTATCACTTCATTGTGCAGTTAAGCCCCTTGCCCGATCAATCGCTCAATCTCCCCCTGATCAAACAGGTCATTGAGCAAGAGAAGCCCGCGTTTTGCACCTATGAGCTAATGGTGATGGCGTCTACTGAGCCTGGGGCGTCGGCTGGTTCGTGATTGGGTTTGTGATGTTGAGCCCCATCTTGATCCACCTGTGACTTAACAAACGCCGCGCGATTTCATCAATCTTCATTGCGTTGCCATTGTATTGCTGCGGGGTTTTAAGAATAATGTGGTGAGCAGCGATCGCTGTTGTCAGGGCCCAATTACGCTTTTGTCGCCGCAGCCCGCCCGACGGTGGTGACAGGCTTCAGTTTGTATCAGTCGAAAAATCCCTGAAACCCTGTTTTGGTGGGCATTGCCGACCCTACGCGAGATTTTCTCTTCGTCCTTCGTCCTTCATCCTTCTGCCTTCACATGACCCAGTCTTGGCCACCGCCTCCTCTCGAACCATTCCAGCGTCTCCAGGTGACGGATGGTTTGCTGATGAATGCCGAACGGTGGCGTTTGGCCCATCACTATCATCGTCAACAGCATCGGTTTCAATATCAAGCCCTGCAAGAGCCGGGCATTCTTTACGGGCTCGGAGTGCGGATTATTGACCCGCCACAGGTGCGATCGCAGTACGACGATCGCCGTTGGTTGGAGGTACAGCCGGGCCTGGCGATCGATGCCCAGGGCAATTTTATTGTGGTGACCGAGCCGATCGCCTTTCGGTTGGCGGCAGTGAATACCCAGACCCTGCCCCTCACGGTGTATTTGGTGATTCGTCATGTGGACCCGGACAAGCTCCGGCAGCAGTCCGCGAATGCCTTGGTGCAGGAGAGCTTTCGCCTCGATGAGAAGACTACACCGCCCCAGGCCACCGATGTGGAACTCTGCCGCCTGACCCTGCCGCCCCATGACCCCGAAAACCTCGAGATTACTCTCCAAGCGGCGGCCGATGTCTTTGCGCCCGCCCTCTGTGAACTGAATTTTCTGGGCCGCTTGCAGGTGCGATCGCGCCCCCAAGCCTTAGTGCGCGTCGGCATCGAGCAAGGTTCGCTCCCCCCCGATGGTAGCCACCCCTTTGCCCCCTTGCTGGCGGCGATCGAACTGAGCTATCCCGCCCTGCGGGGCGAAGCTCTCCCCCAGCCGCTGGTTCCCGACGCCGAGCACCCGCCGGACTGCGAGCTGCTCTATGTGGCCCTCGCTAACTCTGACCCCATTCCCGATACCACGCTGGGGTTTTGGCGCGCCCACCTGGAAACCGGAGGCACGTTGTTCTTGGAGGTGCAGGGCTGGAGCAACGACCTCAACGAGGAGCTCACCCTCTATCGAGACCTACAGCAGGCGATCGTCGAAGCCGCTGACGACCCGACCCTGGCCACCGCGCGGGCGGAGTTGGCGGGCGAATTCCGAGCGATTCAAACTCAATTGGTGGCCCAACTGCTCACCGAATACCCCGCCCTCGACGAACTAGGTCGTCAGTTTGAGAGCGAGCTGACGCCCCTCCTCACCACGGCAACCGCCCATGCCCTCCGCTGTCGCCCCCATCGCTTGGATACCTTGCCTATTGTCGAAGGCATCCCCACCTTCTGGGCGGTGGGAGCAGGCTGGGTGGTCAGCTTGGGGCAGCTCAGTTCCGCCTGGACGCTCCAGCGACCCTACCCCCTCGGCCCGGAAACGATTCGTCTGACCCAGGCATTGGGCATTAACCTCTTGCAGTTTGCGACACAGCGGAAGCAACTTACCTGCTGTCAGCAACCCGGAGCAACCGCACCGAACCAGACGCCCCCAACTGCGCTGCCCTCGAATGCGATGCCACCGAATCCACCGTCAACCACAGCGGAGGCGCGATGACCCAAGATACTCCAACTCAAAACAACGGAACCCAACCGTCAGCGCAATCGAATCGCCTCTCGATCCGGCGCACGATGCCAATCTTGGTGGTAGCCCCCCTGCTCCTGACCATCGTACTCACCAGTCTCTTCTCCTATTTCAACAGCCGGAATGCAGTGCGGCAGTTGGCTAAGAAACTCAGTGCTAAGTCCTCCCTGGCAATTCGTCAGCGCCTAGAGGCGCAATTGAGTGCCCCCCACATTCAACTCCATGCCAAATCAGCCCATCTAGCCAATGACGAGAGCACTCGCGACTTCGATCGCCTTACCCGGTATTTTTGGGATTTGTTGCAGCGAGACACCAAGATTGTGGCCGTGGCCGGTACGGAGGAGATGGTCGGTGCCTTGGGCGATACCTTCATCTTTTTTGCCAATACCGCTGGTGAATTTGTGGGCATCCAAGCCGAAGAGCAGCAATACACGCTGAAAGTGCTGACAGAAGATAATTTGCCCTTGCGCCAAGCCTACGCCCTTAATGACCAAGGGCAACCGGAGGGGGGTGTGGTGGAGACCGTTGAATATTATCCCCAGCAACGGGACTGGTATGAGGCAGGCAAGGTTTTAGAGCCAAAACAATCGGCTTGGAGCCCGGTTTATATTTTCACCTCGGGCATGGTGGGCTTGACAGCGGTCAAACCCGCTTACGATGGCGATAGTTTTTTGGGGGTTCTGGGTATTGACATGAGCTTGGGAGATATCCAAGACTTTTTGCAAGCTCTGGAAATCTCGGAAGGGGCGCAAATTTGCGTCATTGAGCGTCAGACGGGACTCCTGATTGCTACCTCCAACGAGGAAGATCAGTTGTTCAAAGAAGCGGACGGGAAGCGATCGCCCCTCAATGTGGTGGAGTTAGAGAATGACCATCTCCAGGCGATCGCCGCCACTCTTTTTGACCATTACGACGAAAACTGGCAGAACGTGGAAGTGGAAGAACATTTTGCCAAGCGCATCGCCGGACGAACGGAATATGTCACCATTTCCCCGTTTCAAGATAGTCATGGGTTGGACTGGCTGGTTGTGGTCAGTTTGCCCGAGTCGGACTTTCGCCGGATTATTTTAGCCAGCACCAAAGCCACAGTGATCGTGGGCGGCGTTTTGGCGATCTTCAGTACGTTTCTGGGGCTATTGGTGGCCCGTTGGATTGTCCGGCCCATCGATGATCTCAACAATGCGGCTCAAGCCATTGAAGCGCAACGCTTTCAACCCATGGCTCTCAATGCTACAACTCAACGCACAGATGAACTCGGGCAACTGGCCACGGTATTTCAACGCATGGGCACGGTGATCAGTGCCAATCAGTCCAGCCTGGAGGATCAGAAGCAGGCGCTGGAGGCCGAGGTTGCCCAGGCCAAACGGCAGCGGCAGGGGAGCCGAAAATTCACCTTAGACAATGTTCGAGAGTTGCTGGGGCGATCGCGCCAAGTCCGCCAACAGGCCAGTCGCTTCACCACGCCCACCCGCACATCGTCCTCGGAGCCAAACGCTGGGATGTCGGTCGAAAATCTGCTCTATCAAGTGAGCTATTTTGCCCATTTTGAGCCAGCAGATATCCAAGAAATTCAAGAGATTGGTCGGCTGGTGGAGCTGCCCGCCCAAACCTTGATTTTTGCCGAAGACGAGCCCGGTGATTCGTTTTACATCATTCTGTCTGGCGCGGTGGATATCACCGTGGAACGCTTGCAAAAGTTTCTCACCCACCTCGAAGCGGGGGGCTTTTTTGGGGAGCTGTCGTTGCTACTCGGGCTGCCGCGTACGGCGACGGTGCGCACCACAGAACCGACTCGGGTCTTTTGTCTGAATCGTGAGCATTTTCGATTGCTCTTCGATAAAGATCCCAGCTTTAGTGAGCGTGTAGCTGAGGCCGTCAGTGCGCATCAGGCGGAGCTGACCGCCCGTCAACTCCTGCTCATCGAGCAAGGCATTATTGACAATCCCGAACAGATTCAGCGCAACCCCTTACTGTGGATTCGTCACCGCTTACAGCAGTTGTTTGGTCAACCCGAAACGTCTGCTCCAGACCATCTGACGGATCAACCTTAAGATCACTTTTTTAATTCCCTGGGCGCAATTCCCTGGCTCATGCAAATGGCAATGTTAGAGAACGCGATCGGAACTGAAATTACCCCCACGGAGTTGGACTTCCAGCCGGGTGGCCCACCGGCCACCTTCGAGGTCTGGGTGGTCAATGAGAGCGATCGCTTTGCGGGATTTCAGATCGAAGTCCAGGCGGCGGGGGCCGATAGCAACTACAACGCCGACTGGTATCGCATCTCGCCGGAGGTGAGCACCAAGAACCCCCCTGGCGATAGCACCCTTTTCCAGGTTGCCCTGATCGATAACCCCGTACCGGGGTTTGTGGGCATGATGAATCTGACGGTGCGGGTCTTCTCCCTGGATTTGGCCGATGAAGACCGCCAGGTGATCCGCGTCAATGTCCAACAGGGAAACAAGCCGATTTCCCTCAAGCTCAACCTCCCCGTTGAAGAGTTCCGGGCTGCCCCGAATGACCTGGTCGAAATTCCGGTGGAGGTCTATAACCCCAGCCAACTGCCGACGACCGCTCAGGTCTTGCTCAAGGGCTTACCTCCCACTTGGCTGGTGCAAGGGGGCGATCGCCAGCTCAATATTGGCCCTGGCAAAGAAATGGAAACCAGCTTCACCTGCCAACTGCCCGAGACCATTCAAACCCGCGCTCAGACCTATCCCCTCCAGATTATTGCCACCCATGCCCAGGGCCCACCGGCCGAAATCACTGCCAACCTTGACGTGCTGCCCCAGGGCAGAATCACCTTTGCCACCGACGATGAACAGGAATACGCCGTACCACCCCGCTGGGGCTGGCTCCCCAGTTGGCATTCTCCCTGGATCACGTACCTGCTCGAACTCAACAATCAAAGCAACCTGATTCAGCAACTCACGTTCAATGATGCGTCCCTAGAAACGGTGCGATCGCTCGTTCGCTATCGCCTAGAGCCCGAAACCCTCGAACTCCAACCGGGGGAAGTGGGGCAAATGGACTTGGGGCTTCGGCTCCGTCGCCCTTGGTGGGGTCGACCGCGTCACCTTGCCTTGAAGGTGGATCCCAGGATTACCGATGAGCGATTGGGAGATACGACCCCGGGCTTCCGTTCTGTCAAGCTCCGGATCGCCCCGATGATTCCCTTTTGGCTCAGTATTGCCGTGATTCCCTTGCTGCTCTATCTGCTCTGGGCAGCATCGTGGCTCAACCCCAACAACGATCGCTACGGTCATCAAGCGGCGGTCAACAGCGTCGATCTCAATGGCGTGGGCAATAAGATGGTCAGCGGCTCTAGTGATCAGGACATTCGCGGCTGGAACGTAAAAGGCTTTTTTGTACCCTGGGCCCGCCAAGATATGGGCGTCTTCGGCAAAACCCAGCGCGCAGTGCGGGTGGTTCGTTTTCGTCCGGTGCAGAATGATCAGGTGGCGGCGGGTTTGGAAAATGGCACGATTCAGCTCTGGCACCTCCGCCATGCGGGCTCTTTGATCGACAACTTTTTTTATCGTGAAGCAGATCGGGTGCTGGCTTTGCAGTACGAGCGCGATGCCCGATTTCTCTGGAGCGGCCATGGCAGTGGCTTGGTGTTGCGCTGGCCGATGCGGGAGCAAGCAGCATTACGTAACCCGAGTCTTGAACCCGTATTTCGCCGGCCGGATCAGACCCAGCAGTTTGACTTTGCCGTCTATGCCCTCGCCTTTGTGGCGTCCAGCGAAACCCTGATGGCGGTAGCGGGGCGCTATAACCAACTGGTGCTCTGGGATACCCAAACCAATACCCGCCAGGCACTCGACTACCGAGCGGGGGGCAAAGATGACTATATTTTGAGCGTGAGTGTGGCGAATGAGCAGCCCACCCGGCTAGCGACCGCCGATAATCAGGGCTGGATTACAATTTTGAGCCTGGAGAATTGTTTGGTGGGGGAGAGCACGGCATTGCCGCGCTTGGGCGATCGCCCCTGCGAGATTATCGATCAATGGCAGACGGGCCACGATCAGCAGGCGGTACAAACCGTCTCCTTGAGTGAAGATGGCTGCTACCTGGCCAGCGGTGGCGAAGATGGTTGGGTTCGGGCCTGGCCGCTGAATCCCAACGGGTCTCGGGCCAGTCAATATGCCGCAGGGGTTGAATTGTCCCAGACCATTGCGCAACGGGAGGGGCAGGGACGTAACCGCCGCCAGGTCTACCCTGCCATTCGTCAGGTACAGGCCCAACTCCGCGACGATCGGGTGTTGATTGCCAGTGGCAGCGATGATACCCGAGTCCGCGTCGATGCGATCGACCGTCTGCCCGCGTTGGGCTGCGATCAACTCCATGAGTCGATAATGGAGGAGCATGAAGATGAATGATGCGATGCGCAGCGGAGGATTGCTCACTCAGAATCGAGGTGGCGAGAGCGGCAGCGGCTATTGCCATTGCTTTCTGAAAACACCTTCCCCAACGGTGCAATAGAGAATCGTCATGACCACCGATAATCTTTCGCCGCGACCATCCCATAGCAAGACCATGGGCAGCCCCTTTGGCATTATTCTCAACCCCTCGGGGGTCTTGACGGTCATGGCGGGCCAAACGAGCACCCTGAGCGTGAGTTTGATCAATCAGGGGGCGGTGGAGCCGTTGGTGAATGTCTTTGTGGATGAAACGGCCCAGCCCGTACGGGGCTGGTGTAATCAACCGGAGCAGCGTCTGGCCCTGGCGTTGGGTCAGAGTGATGAGTTGCTGTTTGACTTTGAGATTCCCCGCGATACCCTACCAGGGGTCTACCCCTACACCCTAATCATTGATGCGCCGGATCACTACCCCGACCAGACGCCGATCTTGTTTGAAGCGCAGCAACTCCAGGTTCTGCCTTACGTTCAAGCCACGCAGACGGCCAGTGATCCCACCTTCAGTCTGCAACCTGCGACCACGGCGATCGCCCCCTTGCCGCTGCAACAGGGCCAGCCGCTGGATCTCAATGTGCTGGTGCAAAATCGCTCCGATCGCGTCGATCGCTTCCGCCTCACCTGCCCCGACCTCGACCCCGGCTGGTACAAAATTATTTATCCCGAGAACTATAGCGCCGGTGGGGTGGTGATTCAGGAAGAGAGCCTAGAACTCAACCCCGGCGACCAAGGCACGATCCGGCTGGTGATCACGCCGCCGATCGGGGTGCGGGCGCGGGTCTATGCCCCCACGGTCTATCTCAAATCGGTCAATGATCCGGAACTGGCTTTGCTGGATGTGGTCTACTTCCAGATTGTGCCAATTTATCTGCTGACGGCCGAACTCGTGCCCATTCTCAGCAAGATTACCCGCCAGGATGGGCAATATATGCTCTTCCTGCGCAACAGCGGTAACACCGAGCGCAAACTCCAGGCTCAGATCGGGGACATTGTCGATGAATCCTGTGACTATCGCCTCTACCCCACCGATGCCGATCTCTTACCCGGCGGCTCGGCGGCCCTGACTCTGACGATTCACCCCAAGCAGCGGTGGCGGCGGCCCTTTTACGGCAAGACGATTGAGTTTGCGATCGGCTTAAGCGATCTTGAAGCGCGTCCGCTGCCAAGCGATCGCTTTGTGGGCTCCGTCCTCTGGGAAGGCCGACCCTGGTGGCAGTTCTTAATCGTGCTCTTCTCAGCCATTGGGCTCCTAGGGCTGGTGGTATTTTTGATTTGGCTGGCCCTGCCCCGACCGCCGCGATCGCCGGAGATCTTGCAGTTTTATCCCCAGAGCTACCAATACGAAGCCGAAAATGACGATGTGATCCGGCTCAACTGGCAGCTTAACCAGCCCGAGAACCTCAACAACTTACAGGTACAGGGCATTGACCCCGAGGGCAAAGTCATCAGCGAACCCGTGATTTATGACTTTAGCGAGGGTTTACCCGAACGCCTGGCGGACTATTGCCAGCTCGAAGACCTGCTCATCTGCGTCAATGTGCCCACCGATGCCCGTCAAGCGGGTGACTATGTATTTGAGCTGGTGGCCAATCCGGTTCCCCAACGGCAGGATGGTTGGCTGCGTCGCTTGCTCAGTCGTCTCTGGCGCAGGCCCTACGAAGCCGCGATCGGCCAGACCAAAGTCATTGAATTGGCGGGGCTCCCCATCCCTACCGTACTCCGGTTTCAAGCCAGCCAAGCCACCTACAGCGCGGCCGTGCCCCGGCTGCCGGAGGATGCCGAGGATGCGGCAACGGATGATCCTGCCAGTAACCCCGCCAATGGAGCGAGCCCCCTCAAGCTGCGATCGCCCATCTTCAGCCTTGAACCCAATGCCCAGGGCGCCCCCCAGGTGCTCACGTCGCCCCCAGCGGCCGATGCCACCCCGGACGCTCAAGCTGACAACGAAAACGAGACCCCAAACGAGACCCCAGCCGATCCGGATGCACCTCCCGTCCCGCCCTTCACGGGCATTCTGCTGAGTTGGGAACTAGCCCATCCCCAGCAGATCAAGGGGCTCCAACTCGTGGGGCGCGACGCCGAAGAAACGGTCGTCGGCCCAGACACCCGCTACGACTTCAGTGAGGGCATTCCGCCCGAGCTTCAGGACTATTGCCAGATTCGCAGCCGGGTCTTGCGCTGCACTGATGTGCCCACCGCCGTAACCCAGCCAGGGCTCTACACCTTTGCCCTCACGCCCATTCCGCTCCAGGAAGGAGGTGAAGCGATCGCCCCCACCTTCACCGACCCAATCAAAGTCCTCTCTGCCCCGATCGAAATTGTCACCTTCGAGATCAATGGCGTCCCCGCCCTGCCCAAATACGTCATGCAGCTCTCTAGCCAGCCGATTTTGTTGACAATTTCTTGGCAGGTGTTGGCCAGTGAGGATGTCACCGTCGAACTCCTGCCCTCCCCCGGCTCTGTCGACCCCCAGGGCACGATTCCCTTCCCCCTCTCTCAAGAGCCCGGCGTTGAGGTGATTACACTCACCGCGACCAATAGCGCCGGGGAGTCGGTCAGTCGTACCGTGACGATCGAGAAGCTCGGCCCCGGCGAGCCGCCAGCCGCCGATGGCGCTGCGCCCGCGGTCCCTGCTGCGCCGCCTGCCCCAAGCGATGGCGCAGTCCCCGTCCCCCCGAGTGCCCCGCCCAGCGAAACCGCCCCGCCGCTGCCGAGCCCCCCAGATAGCTCACCTGTGCCAGGCGATCGTAACACCCCGCCCCCGGCCGAGTTACCACCGAAGCTGTATTAAGGGAAATGTTGATGGCCAACTGCGAGAACCATTTCGTGGATTGCTTGTTCAAAGGGGATAGACTCATCAGCAGCTTGCTTGGCGGTGTCGTAGGCACGAATGCCAGCAAGTTCATCGAGTAAATGGCTGGCAATGCGATCTTGTTCCTGAGCAGGGAGTTTTTTTCAGTTGCTCAATGACTGTTTGGAGGAGCTTGGTCATGGCGTGGGGACTGAATGATATTTGCTATTCTAGCGGCTCAGATAGTTGCAATTCATGGAACAGGCTCTCCCCTAACAATGGGCTTGGGCTAGACTGGGAGCGTATTTTGAGCGGCTGGGGAGCGTGGGGTCAGGTGGGGATAGTTGAGTGTTTGGGGCTTGGTTGTAGTATCGAGTGAGTTTTAGCGATGGCTAGGGATATTTTTCACAATCTGGTCAGGAGCGCACTAGAGCAGGAGGGCTGGACGATTACGGATGATCCGTACAGACTCAAGTTGGATCGGGTTAAGTTTGAAATCGATTTGGCTGCGGAGCGGATTATTGCAGCAGAGCGTGAAAACGAGAAAATTGCTGTAGAAATTAAGAGTTTTGTGAATCCGTCGGTCGTGACTGATTTTTATGGAGCCTTGGGGCAGTTTTTGAGTTATCATCTTGTGCTTCAGGAGGTTGACCCACGGCGGACATTGTATTTAGCCATTCCGTTAGAGACTTACAATCGCTTTTTCTAGACTTCTTTCGCTCAGTTGGTAATCCAAAAATATCAGTTAAGACTAATTGTTTACGATCCAGATTCAGGAGGCTTGGTTGAATGGATAAGCTAGTGAGTTATCGTCAAAATATTAAGACTTTACTCTCTCAATACACTGAGAGTGAACAGCCAAATGAACAGTTAGAGGCGCAACTGTTACTTGATGAAGTGCGAGATCATTATCTTTGGTTGGATGTCGGTTGGGATGGTTCTCGGCGAATTTATCATCCGATGATGCACTTTGATATTAAGCAGGGCAAAATTTGGCTGCAAGAAAATATGACGGATATTGACCCGGCAGTGGATCTCATTAAGTTGGGTGTATTACGGGAGGATATTGTGTTGGGGCTGCATCCGCCATACAAGCGCCAGTTTACTGACTATGGTGTGGCGTAGTGACATCGCGCTGGGTCGGGGCGCAACGCTTGCGCCCAAAAGGGTTGCAGTTTATGAAATAGGGTCTCTCCAGGCAATGGGTTTGGGCTAGACTGGGGGCGTCTTTTGAGCGGTTTAGGAGCGTGGAGTCATGCGGGGATGGATGAGTGTTTGGGGCTTGGTTGCGACATCGAGCCTGACGGTGGCGGGCATCGCGCAGGCTGCGACTCAGCCGCTGCCTGTTCCGGTTGAGTGGGATGTTAAGTTGAAGAATTACAATGACGGTAGGTTTGATTCCAATGTTTGAACGAGAATCACGATGATGAGTCAGAACGCCAAGCGGGCAACAACCTTATTTGAGAATATTCAGCAGCTTCTTCCTGAGCATTTACAGACAGTTGAACACCTAGTCGATCGTTTATTGAAGGCTCAACCCGTGCGTTCTGCCCAGCGATCGCAGGGTCATCAAATGTCTATGGTTCTGAGTCAACTTGCAAAACTCGGCGGAACTGACATCGCTGACCCGGCAGCATGGCAGCGAGAAGTCCGACGGGAGCGGGATTTATTTGATGGCAGTTGTTGAGGTCGCCGTTCAGTTACGTCAACAGCGGCGCATGACATTGGGTGATGCCTTGATTGCAGCAACTGCCCTGGTACATGAACTCACGTTGGTCACACGCAATGTTGAGGATTTCCGTTGGGTGGAGGGGTTAACGCTTATGAATCCTTTGGCGGGGAATAATTGATAGGTGGGGAGCATAGGTTAAGCTATGGCCATCGTTTTGTCGGTTTCGAGGTTGTGGTGATGTCTTTTCGCTTCAGATTTGGGAAGCGAACACACTTAATGATATCGGTGGCGTTCACAACATCTTAGGAGAAAAAGATCGAGCATTAGAATACTATAACCAAGCCTTGGTTCTCAGGCAGACATTGGAAGATCGCGAGGGGGAAGCCACGACTCTCAATAATATTGGTCTACTCTACGATTCACTGGGAGAAAAGGATCGGTCCTTGGAGTTTTACAATCAAGCTTTTCCTCTTCTTCGCGATACAGGGTATCGCAGAGGAGAAGCCACAATCCTCAACAATATCGGTCTAGTTCACTATTCATTAGGAGAAAAGAGCAGGGCACTAGAATACTATGAGCAATCCCTACCACTCAGTCGTGCTGTGGGCGATCGTAGGATGGAAGCCACAACGCTCAATAATATCGGTCAGGTTTATGATTCGTTAGGAGAAAAGAGCCGAGCACTAGAATATTACGAGCGATCCTTATTAATCAGTCAGGCTGTAGGCGATCGCATTGGTGAAGCAGGAGCATTGAATAACAGGGCTAGGGTCAAAGCTTCTAAAGGTGAATTAATAAGTGCTTTTCAGGATATGAAAGTTGCCATTAACATTCTTGAAGAACTCCGCCAGGCAGCTCCATCAGGTGAACTCCGCCAAACCTTTTTTGCATCGGTGCAATTTGTTTACCAGTTCTACACCCACCTGTTGATGCAGCGCCATCAACAACAACCCGAAGCAGGCTACGACCAACAAGCCTTCCACATCAGCGAACGCAGCCGCGCCCGCACCCTGATCGAACTGCTCACCGAAGCCCAACTCAACTTCCGCGACACCGCCAACCCCGAACTGCTAGAGCAAGAACGCGACCTCCTCGCCCAGCTTACCGCCCAACAACAACTCCTCTCCCAACGCCTCAGCAACGCCCAAACCGACGACCAACGCAACCAAATCCGCCAAGACTACACCACCGCCACCAACCGCATCAACAGCGAACTCGACGCCATCATCGCCCAACTCAAACGCCAAAACCCCGCCTACACCGACCTCAAATATCCCGAACCCCTCGACCTCAAACAAGTCCAGCAGCAAGTCCTCGACGACGACACCGTCCTGCTGCAATACAGCCTCCACCCCGACCAGAGCTACCTCTGGCTCGTCAGCAAAGACGGCTACGAAACCCACATCCTGCCCCCCCAAAAAGAAATCGAAGAAACCGCCCGCAGCTTCACCCGCCGCATCCAAAGCTCCAACTGCCAAACCGCCGCCAACCCCCAAGCCTGCGTCGATCGCCTCCTCCCCTCCGGCAGCGCCCTCTACGACCAAATCCTCGCCCCCGTCGCTGAACAGATTCAGGGTAAACGCCTACTGATTGTCCCGGATGGCGCGCTGAATTACGTGCCGTTTGCGGCGTTGCCGCTGCCATCAACTTCCCCCTTAACAAGTAGGGACTGAGGGGAATAATACGTCAGCTAGCATAATCCTCCCGGCTACGCCGACCCCCTTGGTAAGGGGGTTTTGGGCTGCTGCAAAGGATTTAAAAGTCGCTCTATCCCAGCCGCTTGCGGCGTCACCCCCCTTTACCAAGCTATGCATTACGCAAAAGTCGTTCAAAGGTAGACAGAGAGGGGGGAAGGGAGGATTGAAGGTCTAGATGTAAAGTGGGCTGGCTAGATTTTCATCCTTGGGGGTGACAGCCCGTCATGACGATTGGTTATTAGAGTTGACGCTGCACTAGGTTCCAGGGGATTTCCGTCACTTACCCTCGATGATAATTCGCCACATTCTCCGATACCGTAATCTCCGGTGCAAGTTGAGCATCGGGAATCGGCGTCCCTGGCGTCAGCTTGAGCGGGATCTGTCCCGCCCAAATCGGCAGCTCATAATCGGCGGCATCATCTTTGGGATCGCCCGTCCGAACTTTGGCAGACCCGTCCTCAATGGGAAAGACCAACACCGTAGTCGCCTTGACCTCCTGAGGTTTGGGCTGACGAGCTTGTTCCCAACTGCCCGGAACCATATGCTCTGCCAGAACCTTGAGCGCGTGCAACTTTTCCGCCTCCCCCGCCACCAAGGTTGCCCGGCCAAACAACACCACCGAGCGGTAGTTCATGGAGTAGTGAAAGAGCGATCGCGCGATCACCAAGCCATCTAAGAGCGTCGCCGTCACGCAAACCTCAAT
Source organism: Spirulinaceae cyanobacterium (assembly GCA_049601735.1). Lineage (GTDB taxonomy): Bacteria > Cyanobacteriota > Cyanobacteriia > Cyanobacteriales > Spirulinaceae > SIO3F2. The sequence goes on along the minus strand of JBMYQW010000093.1, from coordinate 299 downwards.
GCCCTGCTGCAAATTCTGGAGCATCCGACTCGCTGTCGCCCCATGAATATAGAGGCGATCGCCGTCCCGACCAAACCCCATCGGAATCACAAAGGGCTGATTGTTGGCCACAAAACCCACATGAATGACCAAAGATTCATCTAAGATTTGCTCGATCAGGGCGCGATCGCGGCTGCCCCGCTTGGGTTGGCGTTTGATTTTGCTGCGATCGGTGGTGGGGAGAGTGTTGGGGGTTGTCATGGTGGGGCCTCCAAATAAATGGGGTGGGCGATGGCAGTAAGATAAAACGCAAATTGGTC
>JBMYQW010000092.1:5190-14026 GCA_049601735.1 Spirulinaceae cyanobacterium | reverse complement strand
GTCATTGCCCCAAGTCCAGTTCTGCATCGAGATGTCACCGGGGCTAATCGCAAAGTTCCCGCTGCGGTTGTAAGGCGGGGCGTCCCAAATGCGGCGATAGACAAAGACAAATTCAAAGCCAAAGCGGGGGAGTTCGTAGCTGTAGTAAGGGGCGTATTGGGCGTAAAAGGGCGGTGGGGTGTGGACTTGAGGGGTGGCGGTGGCCGCCATCGCAAAGGTGTAGGTGAAGCCCTGAGTGCAATAGGGGTCAGGGGTGGCGCTAGAGGCGGAGGGGTCGAGGGGCGATCGCGGGTCAATGCCCAGACGGTAAGGCACGCGGGCCAGGGGCAAGAGTTCGCCTGTTTCGGTCGCTTCAATCACGTACCAAGGGATGGCCGCGTCGGGTGTGGCGGGGACGAAGCGGATGGTGGTTTTACGGAAGCGATCGGAGTCTTCGTATTGGTAAGCGTCGAGCAATGTGGCGGAGAGGGGGTCCGTATTGAGGGGCGGCGCACCGGGCGCGGGCTGGTGTTGGATGGCGATCGCCCCCACCACAATGCGATTGTCAGGATCAAGGGGCGAGGGCGCAAATTCCAAGTCCTTCATCACGGTATTGGGCAGCCAATGCAGCGTTCCGCCCCCTGCTACGGCGGCTTCGGTCAGCATGGCCTGGAGAATTTCATGGCCATCGCGGGGTAAAAAACAGGCGGCGCTGACCCAGCAATGGCCAGCACTCTGGCGACCGTAGCGTTGATGGATGCGATCGCGCAATTCCAAATAGCCCTGAGGATAATGGCGGCGGGCGGTTTGGGTGGGTCGCTCATCAAGGGCCGAGGTGCCTTGGGCAGAAATTTGCCCGCCGAGCCAATCGGTAATGTCCGTGAGGCAGACGGTGCGTCCGGCCAAGAGGGCTTCGTAGGCGGCGGCCATCCCCGCTAGACCTGCGCCCGCAATGAGCAGTTCACAGGCGATTTCTCGGTCGATGGTGGGTGGCGCGATCGGGGCTGCGGGGGCGATCGCGGCGGCGGCTCGACTGCTCCAGAACAGACTCCCCATGGTGAGACTATTGATGGGAAGGAAACTGGCACTCAGAAGTGCAAGGCAGCGAAGCCGACGGTTTGGGACAGACATGAGAATGAGTAAAGACAAAGAGGGTAGTAACTCTACAGCAAATATCCCTTTTCTAGACCATGGGCAATGCCACTTTCCCAATCTTTGGTGAGACTTTCTCGGACGGTTCTAAAGAAATGCCAGATAACATCGGAGTAAATCGGATTTTTGATGTATTCATCTTCGTAGCGAAATTCTCGATCAGTGTTTTTCTGTTTTCTTAATACATAAATCTGATCGATTTTATACTTTCTCAAATTAACTGCTTCGGTTAACTTGAGCCACTCTGCAACTACGATATAGATGGCATTCGGGTTTTTCTGTTTCAATTGCTCCGCTGCTGTAGAAACATCCTGCAACATCGTTTTATCTAAATAAGTTTTGCATTCGATGGCTACCGCTGGAATATCCCACTCATGATGCTCCTCATCTGGTGAGCCCTCACATTGTATTGATGCAGAAACCCGAGCACCAATTGCAAAGTCATGATCCTTCGTCTCAATTAAGGCGTGGGGGCGCTTGATCATCTGTTCATAACTAGGCGCACGGAAGAAAATGTCCTTAAATGATTTTGACTTGCCAATGAGGGCACTGGTTGCAATACTATTGACGAGATCTTTAAATAGATAGTACATGAATTCTTCTAGAACCGTGGAGTGTAAATTTGATCGAGAGTCAAATTTCTCTGCATAATGTTGCTGGTCAAGAAAGTCCTTGTACTCATTCAGCAGCACAACCCTTTGGTCAATAATGGACTTGTCGTTTTCCAAGCCATCCTTGATTGGCCCCTGTAACTCTTCATTGGCCAACTTCCATTGCTGATACTTTTCTCTTATCTCGCCCAAATATCTCTTCGATTCTGAATCGGTGTATTTAGTGCGATGGTTTTCTTTTTGAGCCAAATTATTGCCATGTACAAAATTTTTGCTTTGTTCATTCACGGACATCAAAACAACTCCAGAGCTAGGACTAATTTGCTTAAGTAAGTGATGAGCGATCGCCTCAGCCAACAAAGGGGGAACAGCATTGCCGATCTGATTGTACTGGCATAAATGCTTTTCATCGTATCGACCTTCTCTTGCCAAGAGTTTATGGCTCACTACGGTTGGTTTGCCTTTAAATACATAGGCATCCGGGAAGGTTTGTACTCTCGCACCTTCTCTGGCGGTAAAGTTGCGATCTCGGTAGGGATGAACAAAGTTGGCGTAGAATGAAGCGGCAATGGTGTGACAAGGGCGATCGGGGTGCATTCTCCGATTATTTTGATCATAGACCTTATCTGCTATCACGCCGTTAGAATTTCTACGGTAGGGTCGTAAATGCTTCGGGACATCCGCACCAGACTCACCCCATCCCATTGACTTGAAACGCTCGATCATTCTTTTTGAATGGCGCATTGCCAAATGATTATGTAAGTATTGACTTCCGGTTCTCATTCTGACTTGAAATGGATTACAAGGATCTGAATCATAGGCCATGATCTCAGCACCTTCTCTTGCTTCAATCACAGGTAAATCTGAGATTGCATCCCATAAAGTCGGTGTCTTTCTCAATTGGTAGGTCAGCAAGCTATCATAACTTACTGTATGGGTTGGCTCCGGGAAAGGTGATATGAGTTCAGATTTTGATGCGATCACAAAAAGCCTTTTTCTGATCTGTGGTACACCATAGTTGACGGCTTCAAGTACGGCAGAATAGACAAAGTACCCTAGCCTTGCAAGCTCTTCCTCAAGGATATCAATTACGCGTTCTTGGTTTTGGGTCTTAGCTTTAGTCAGGTTGGGGACGTTTTCCATGACGATGACCCTAGGTAACAACACCTTGCCGATCCGAATGAACTCTTCAAAAAGGCTATTTCTAGGATCTTTGGGATCCCCATTTTGCTTGTTGCAAATTGAGAATCCTTGGCAGGGCGGGCCACCCAAAAGAATATCAGGCCGGCTATGTCCGAATCTATACAATAATTCGTTGTCTGTGATGTCTTCAATCCTAGATTGAATGACCAATGCATTCGTGTGATTGCAGGCAAAGGTCTCTGCTGCCCAGCTATCGACTTCGATCGCGCCGATGATTTGACAACCCGCATTCTCAAAGCCCAAGCTGAATCCACCCGCCCCGGCAAATGCATCTAAAACCTTCATGATCAATTCTCTTTGAAACCTCGTCCAGCTTTGAAACCTGGAGTTTATTGGGTCGGAGTAGTGTCTTCGTACCTACCCCGACGGGTTTTGGGGCAACCATGGGGGGATTGCTACGGTATCCTGACAACGACCGATTTCAACTTGAACGAGGTTGAATACAGTGTAAAAAAAGTTTTAAAACATCCCTCCTGGCTATGCTTTCTAGTTGAGCTAAGTCTTACCAGAAACGAATGTAGTGAAACTTAATTTACAGAGGATTGAATCCCAAAAAGAACTTTAAGCCTTGCTTTCCATCACGGTGATCAATCGTTCGATCGCTTGGGTGAGGTTTTCTTGGGCAACGATCGCTGGGTCAGGGGCGGGCTCGGCTTCTGCAGCCGCCATTGCTTCTTTGCGCTCCATCTTGCGTTCAGCAGCCTTGAATGAGCGAATGATCAGGAACATACAAAAGGCAATAACAATAAAGTTTAATACGGCGGCAAGGAACAAACCGTATTGAATGCCGTTCACCGTCAGCTCTGAGAGCTTCTCCACCCCCGCAGCCTTCATCGCCGGGTTGAGAATCGCGGGGGTAATGATATCTCCCACCAGCGAGGTAGTAATCTGGCCAAAAGCACCGCCGATGATGACGGCAACAGCGAGGTCTATAACATTGCCACGCAGAATGAATTCTTTGAAATCGGCGAAAAATCCACCGGCCGCTTGCCTGGCGTTAGCCATGATGATGCTTCTCCCTTGGGCTTAGAAAACGAACGAGTCGCCCTTTATTCTGCCTGCTGCTGCAATCTAGATCAATCACCTTGGCAATATTTTGAGATGAAGCAGGCGGGACTTTGCGAGCCGCCACAATGACCGTCCACCTACTCAGCTTGGCCCAACCACCGCTTCACCCGGTTTACCAATCGTTGCCAGATGGGTGGGCGCAACTCGGTATAGAGCGCCCGGTAGGTGTTGAGTTCGGCCAAATGTCGCTCACTGGCCAGCCGGATGGCGGCTTCACAGGCCGCGATCGCCTCGGCGGTAAAACCACTGGCGGCTTGCAAGCGGGCCGATTGGTATAGGGTCTGAGCTTCTAGGGGCCGCGCGGCGATCGCTCTCGCCATTTGCAAGGCATGGTCGAGGCAATCCTGGGCATCGGCATATTCCCCGAGCTGGCTATAGTTCTCGCCCAGAGCGCAGAGCACGCGACCAATTTCGTAGCGATCGCCTAAGGCCTGGGCAATGGGGAGACTCTGCTGCAAATGCTTAATGGCTTGGGTATAGTTGCCCAACTGTCCATAGCTGATGCCCAAGTTACCGAGAGAGACCGCAATCGCCCGTTGGTCATCCGTGCTGCGGGCAATATTCCAAGCCTGTTGGAATAGGGACAGAGCGCGATCGGGGTCTTGGAGCTGGACATAGATTGTCCCCAGGGTATTGAGCACCTGACCCTCCTCGCTGCGGTCTTCGAGGGCTCGAATCAGCCGCATCGCCTTTTGACAGACGGAGAGTCCCTTGTCGGTATTACCCCGAGCACATTCGACTGCCCCTAAGCGAGCCATCGCTTTGGCTTTGAGCACGACCTTATGCTCTCCCGGTGTCTGGGTATTTTCCAGGGCTTGGTTGAGGGCATCCTGAGCATCATCGTAGCGCCCCGTGATCAGATACACTTCGCCCAAATGCAGCAGCGCCCGATCGCCCATCTCGGCGTCATCCTGAGGCTGGGTCAGTTTGCAGAGTTCCTCGAGGTGGGCGCTGGCACTCTGGTATTCACCACAGAACTGGTAGGCTCGGCCCGCTTGGTAGAGCGCGACGCTAAACTGCTCCCGTGAGACGCCCACGGACTGGTCTTGAAGCAGGGTGAAATATTTCTGGAAATATTCCAGGGCATGGGGATAATCTTCCAGGCGAGCATAGCTGATGCCCAGGTGAAACAGCGCCTCGTGGAAGAATTCGCCCCCACCGCCACTGCCTAGCGTGGTGAGATATTGCTCTAGGGTTTGAATCGCGGTCTGGGGGTCGCCCTCTGGGCTGGCGGCGATCGCCCCCAAATAAAACCGGGCAGCGGAGCCTTCGGGAGGCGCCTCGTCGGGTTCGAGATACGTCTGCAACGCCGCCTGAGCGGTGGCATAGTCCTCGCTTAAGAAGGCGGCTTTACCGAGCGCAAACTGGGTGGGGGCGATCGTCTCGGCGGCGGCGAGCGGATGACTTAGGTAGGCTTGCAGGGGGGCGATCGCCAGGGCATATTGCTCGGTGGCAGCGTAGGCGCTGCCCAGACGGTAGAGCAGTTGGGCCGGCTCGGAGCCCTCGGGGTCTAAGTCAGCCTGTTGCCGATAGGCTTCGAGATATTCAATCACCTTGGGCCAATCCAGCAGGATCTGGGCACAGTCGGCCAGTTGCGCTAGAACGGCGAGGTCTTGCTCCCCTGCGGCGGTCTCTAGTTCTAGGGACTGGCGATATTGTTCGAGATAGGGCTGGGCGCGGGCGTAGTTTTCCTGCTGATAATAGGCATCTCCCAGCATTCGGTAGAGCTGGGCATCGCTGGGGCGGGTGAAGGGGACAGCCGCTGAGGCGTTTGGGCCTTGCAGCGCCGCTTCGGCAGCTTGCACCTGAGCCGCCCAGGCCTGGAGCACCGCGATCGCATCGTTGATAGCTTGGGTTTCGTAATAGGCCGTGCCGAGGGCCGCCAGAACCGCCAACTCCGTCGCCGGGTCAGCAACCACGGCAGGATCCTCGCAGTAGGGTACGAGGTAATGAATTGCCTCGGGGTATTGCTCCACGGCGGCATGGGCCAGACCGAGGTTCTTGAGCAGTTCGGGCTCAGTGGGGGCTTGCAGGGCAGCGAGTTGTTCCCAGGCGGCGATCGCCGCCGCGGGTTTATCTTGCTGGGCTTGGGCAGTGCCCAAAGCTGTTAGAGCCTCGATCAGGGACTCCTTGAGGGCCGGGTCTTGCAAGCCAGGCAGAGCAGCGGTGAGCGCGTTGCAGGCCGCCGCGGGTTGATGGCGGGCAAAGTAGGCCAAGCCCAGATAGAGCGATGCTGGCATCGCGTGATTCGTTTGGGGATCTTGCACCTGGGCGTCGGGCCGTTGGGGCAGACAATAGCTCCAGGTGGCGATCGCCCCGTCGAGATCCCCCAGCAAATATTGGGCATGGCCCAGGGGCAGATACACCCGCTCCAGCACAGGCGTGGTATCGGTGGGTTGACGATGATCAAGATATTGCTGCCAGGCGGCAATGGCTGCCGGGTAGTCGCGCAGGGCATAATGCGCCCGGCCCAAACCCTGCTGGCAGATGCTGTCCATGGTCGGGTTCACCCGCTCCAGCAGCGTCTGGTAGAGCACGATCGCCTCGGGCGCGTAGCCCTCATCTACCAGCCAGTCGTGGAGCAGACCCCCGCTCTTGAGGGGTTTGAGCAGCAGCTCACTGGCCTGGAGCCAGGCTTGCAACTGATAAAAATGTTCAAAAGCCTCTAGATAGCCCTGCACCTGCTCCAACGGGGAGTCATTCGGGAGCGGCTCGTGGAGCTTGAGGTAATAAAATGCCCAACGAATGTGGGAAATATCATCGGGCTCAAAGTCCGGCAAGAGGTCTTTGAGGCTGACCAAAGGCATGGCCGGATCAACTACCGTGGCGTTTTCGGGACGGGCGGATTCCAAGCCCACCAGCGCCTGGAAATAGCGCACCAGGCGGGCAAGCGGCGAAAAAACAGGGGTCTGGAAGGGCATCCGTGCGGCTGCTTCGCCCACAACCAAATTCTGCTGGTTGCGATCGTAGCGGACTCGCAGGGCCTGGCGAGCCGACAGGCGGCTGAGATCAAGACCTTTTTCCAGTTCATCCACGTCAGGCTACCTCACTCTAGGACGGATTGCGCTCGGTCAGAATGCGCCGCAGCACAGGATGCACCGCGTATTGCACACCCTGGGGTGTCGTAACAGCCTCCACCAACAGACGGTCTTGTAAGACCTTGAGGGTCGTCGCCTGTTGCCGGGGGGCGAATTCCCCCATCAAAAAATACCAGCCATAGGCCGGGGCGGGGCGGACATTGGTCGCGCCGAGTTGCAGCAGATCTGCCGCGAGGGGGGCATGGGTCGTCAACCGCTGGAGGGTGCGATCGCCCAGCGTCCGCAGCCAGCTTGCCAAACTCTGGGTACGGGGCTGGGCCAGGCTCTCGCCAAAAACGGTATCCGGCTCGGCGGCCGGGGTAATCTCGTATTCGTAGCCGTAGTCCTGCCAATAGGCCCGAATATTTCCGAAGTAGGGAAAGCTGCGGATTTCGCCCGCCACCAGCTTGAGGGCAAAGGGATGCCCTTCATAGGTCTGGTGAATCGTTGCGAGGCAGTCTCGTTGGGTATCGTCTTCAAGATGAATGCCCCAATGGTCGTAGAGGGTGGCGATCGCCGCAAACTCCAAACCGCTCAAGTCGAGGGTTTGCAGACGCTCGTGCAGGGGCAGCAGCATCCGTGGGCTGGTAATCACCAGACGGCTACGCAGCTCTGCGGAGGCCAGAAGTGCCGACCAAAACTGCACGAAGGGCTCGGTTTGGGCCAGCTCTTGGCTGAGGTTTTGCAGCCAGAGCAAAATCGGTTGAGACTGGAGCTTGGCTACCACCGCGTTAATCAACGGCGTCATCCCCTCACTGGCCAAAATCTTGCGGGCGATCGCCTCCCCCAGTACTTGGCGAGCTAGCGTAGCAAAGCTGGCCCAGAGCTGGCTCAAGTCCACAGCGATCGTCAGCGGGAATTCTTCGCGCAAGGTTGCCTGGGCAAAAAGTTGCCGGGCCACAGTCGTCTTGCCAATCCCTTCGGGCCCCGAGAGCACGAGCACCCAGATGGTATCGGTGGGGTCTCTCAGACGCAGCCCAATCCGTTGCAACAGCTCTTCCCGCCCCACGCAGTCCAGGGGGTCGGTAGGCTCGGACTCGGCAAACTGGGGCTCTCGCTCGGGGCGAACAAGGCAAAAGTCCTGGCGATCGAGCGCGATATCAAAGCCCTGAAAAAACTGCTTGAGCGTGCGTTTGGGGTTCAGGTTTTGACCATATAAAATGCCGATCGTCGTATCGAGGGGCAGAGCGACCTGCTGGGCAATGCGTTGGGAGTTTACGCGTACTGTCCGTCCCTGATAATACGCTTGAATGGCCGCCTCCAGTTTGTGACGGCCCGTGGGGGTCAGCAATGCGCCGCGTGGGGTAAAAAAGGGTAGAACCATTGCAGCCAAAAAGACAGACGGAATCAGACCAAAATCTCACCCCTAAGCCTATCACAGGCATTCGCAGCGATTCCGTTTGGCAGGGTAAGGCAGGTCAATTCGGAATGTAGTGTTTAATTCAAACGCCACCGTCGTTTCCATTCCCCCGTAGACTCCAGATGGCACTCGGCTTGTTCTTGGCTCCGGTTGGCTAAAATTTCGGCGGCTGTAGCCCTCAACTCTGGGTCTCGGTAGGGGATGGCGGCGCGGGTTTGCAAATGCTCTTGTTCTTGCTGGGAGAGCGGCAATGGAACGGGATTTTGCCCCTGTTTTTGAGCTGAATTTTGTCCTTGGGCTACAGTTCCGGGGGCTTTGCGGCCGATAGTTCCGGGGGCCTTGCGGGCTACAGTTCCGGGGGCCTTGCGGCCGATCGCCGCTGTCGA
>JBMYQW010000092.1:0-5180 GCA_049601735.1 Spirulinaceae cyanobacterium | reverse complement strand
GTGCGCACGGCGGCGGCACAGGAATAGGTCGCCAGGTAGCCAGTGGGCTTGAGGCCTTGCGCCACTACGTTCAAAAACTCCACCGTCCAGAGTTGGGGGCATTTGGGCGGTGAGAAGGGGTCGAGGAAGATCGCGTCGGCGGGCGTGGCTGGCAGATGCAACAGGGGCAGGGTCTGGCGGGCGTCGCCGCAATGGAGCTGGGCTGTGAGGTGCGGCGTCTGGACATGATGGGCTCGGGCCAGTTGCGCCAAGAGATCGGGAATCGGCTGGGGCCAATGATCGAGCAGGTGATGGGCGATCGCAGCTTGGGCGGGGCGATCGCTGATATCTAACGCCACCAATTGCACCCGACAAAACGGGTTCACCGCCCAAATGGCCGCCAAGGCCGCTGCGCTGTTGTAGCCGAGCCCGTAGCAGATATCCAGCAGCGTGAGCCGCTCTGCGTTCTGCGCCTGCTGCCGCAACCGACAGGGCACGACAAACTTGCCCTCCGCTTCTTGGTATGCGCCAAAGTGGGAATGGAAGGCCTCATTAAACGCCGGGGAGAAGAACGTAGCGGAACCGTCGGCGGTGGGTTGGGGCGAGAAGATCATGGGGGATGTGCAATTTCATTCCTACTGTGCCTTGGGTATCTCCGCAATCATTTCTCGCAACGTGATTCCCATTCGTTTTCTTCATATCTGTATCAGGTCATTGTACGCGGTCGAATCTCAGCTAAAGCTTGGGCATCTTGTTGTTGAGCATGATAGAGATCCCAGCGCAGTTGCAGGTTTAGCCAGAAATCCGCCGACATCCCAAAATATTTAGCTAAACGGAGAGATAGAGTTGGTGTTAAAGACTGCTGCTGCTGGAGCAACGCTTCGAGTTGATCTTGCGGAACGCAAAGTGATTGCGCTAATGCTTCAGGGGTTAGATTTAACGGTTCTAGGAACTCCGCAGTGAGCATTTCACCCGGATGAGTTGGGGCACGATGGGTCGGGATTTTCATGGCAATTTATCCTTCAGTGATAATCAACAATTTCCACATCAGTTGCACATTGGTCTGCCCACTGAAAGCAGATGCGATACTGACGATTAATCCGAATACTGTATTGGCCAGCGCGATCGCCCTTGAGGGTTTCCAGACGGTTATTCGGTGGAATTTTCAGATCTTGCAAATCTGTTGCTGAATCAATTTGATCCAATTTACGACGAGCGACAGTCCAGAGACTTTCCTGGAAACCCGCTATTTCATCAGTTCCGCAACGCTCTCGGCTGAAGGCTTTGCGCCGAAGATTCGGGGGCATTGGGGCATTGAGAATAGTCTCCACTGGTTTTTGGATGTCGTCTATGGCGAAGACCGTTCTCGTCTGCGTCGTGACCATGTCCCTCGGAATTTCTCTTTGCTGCGACGTTTATCCCTTAATCTTTTGCGTCAGGAGCCGTCTAAGGGCTCTCTCAAGGGCAAGCGGTATCGGGCGGGTTTGGATAATCGCTTCATACTGAACATCCTCGCTGCCTCTACTCCTGCTTAAGCGTTACGGCTTTTTGGGCTCTTCTGGTGTCTGGCTTGACCCGATGCCTATTTTCCCTTGTTGGAATTTCTGAGCGTAGCGGTTGCCTTGAGTTTACATTAATGTCTATGTACTTCTTTATTTCTCTTTGGAGACTCCCTACTTCTTCTCATTTTTTTCTGTACTTTTTCTTGCATTTTTATATGCGTTTACCCTGCAGCCAGAGCGGGATATCAAAACAGTTTTGAAGCAGCTTACGGGTGATGGCTATGAATGGGAGCAGCAATGCTGGGAAGAAACTGAGCTTGCAATATTACGGCAACGAGGCCAAGAGACAGGTTTAGCTGCTTATCTTCAAGAAGTAAAAGAATATTTACTGCCTGTCGTTGAACAGAGATAGGAAAAAGGCAGAGCGCGATCGCCCCGCTGCCCTAAAATCATACGGATTAGGCTGCGGGAGCGTGGAGGGGAAAATGTCACTCCTTCACACCTAAAGCCCCGATTGGGGCTTTCTTCTTGACGGTTTTCGACACCTTGCCTGAGCCAGGCGCGTCCCCCTTCTTGTTTATCCCATTTCACGATCGCTGATGAAATCTCAACGCTTCCGCCCCCTTTCCCTGCGCCTGGTTTTAATCGTGCCCTTCATCCTGCAAATTATGGGGGCCGTGGGCTTGGTGGGCTATCTCTCGTTTCGGACGGGTCAAAAAGCCACAAACGAGGTCGCCTCACAACTACGCTCGGAAATTGCCAACCGGATTCAAGAAAACCTCGAAGACTTTGCCGAAACGCCCCATATCATTGCCCAAATTACCCAGGGAGATATTGACCAGGGCAAGCTGGACATAACAGATTTGGCGGTGATGGAACGACACCTTTGGAAGCAGGTCACCTTATTCGAGTTTTTGACGTTTAATTCCTATGGGGCGGAAGACGGGAGCTATGTGGGGGTGAATCGGGATGTTCAGACCGGAGAGATAAAAATTGCGATCGCGACCCCAGAACAAAACCACATGGGCCAAAACCATAAACTGGATGCCCAGGGCCAGCGCACAGAAGACTCCGATGATATCGGATACTTCGACCCCCGTACGCGGACTTGGTATCGCACGGCTAAGGAAACGGAGCAAACAAGTTGGTATCCCATTTATAAGTACGTCGCTTTAGACAGCCTGGGTGTGGGAATCTCTGTACCCCTGTTCAATGCGGAGAATGAATTCCAAGGTGTTTTAGCGGTCGATATGGCCCTAGCCCAGATCAGTAATTTCCTCAATGCCTTGGAGATTGGTCGCACCGGCCGTGCATTCATTGTTGAGCGCGACGGCAACCTAGTGGCCCTCTCCGGGGAAGCTAAACCCTATCAACTCGATGAATCGCGGAAAGACACTCGCGTCAAAGCGACAGAAAGTAGCAGCCCTCTAGTGCAGGACACCGCGCAATATTTGACCACGGAATTTGGCGGGTTCGACACCTTCACCCAAGCCCAGGAACTCAGTTTTGTGCGGGAGGGCGAGAAGCAATTTGTGAAGCTCCTCCCCTTCCAAGACATCGAAGGCCTCGATTGGGTGATTGTGGTGATTATCCCGGAAGCGGATTTTCTGGAGCAAATTAACGCCAACACCCGTACCACGGTGCTACTGTGTGCGCTGACCCTCCTGGTGGCCACGGGTTTGGGCATCCTCACCGCAAACCGGATCACCCAACCCATTCAACAGTTGAATCAAGCCAGTAGCAAGATTGCCCAAGGCGATCTCGGTCAAGCCGTGACCGTCAAAGGCATTCAAGAGCTGGAAACCCTCGGTACAGCCTTTAACCAAATGGTCGGTCAGCTTAACACCTCCTTTGCCACCCTTGAACAGCGGGTGGAAGAACGCACCTCTGAACTGGTGGTGGCGAAGGAAAAAGCCGAAGTCGCCAATAAAGCCAAGAGTGCCTTCATCGCCAACATGAGTCATGAACTCCGCACCCCGATGAATGCGATTCTCGGTTTTGCGCAACTGATGTTGCGATCGCAGGACATCCCCAAAAATCAGCAGGAAAACATTGGCATCATCAACCGCAGTGGGGAATATCTCCTGACTCTGATTAACAACGTGTTGGATTTTTCCAAAGTTGAAGCGGGTAAAACCACCTTCAATCCGCGCAAATTTGACCTTTACCGTCTGCTCAATGAAGTAGAAGACATCTTTGCGTTGCGGGCGGATAGCCAAAACCTCACGTTGCTCTTTGAATGCGCGCCCGATGTGCCGCGATATGTGCAAACGGATCAAACCAAACTCCGTCAGGTTTTGATCAATCTCTTGAGCAATGCTCTGAAATTCACTACAGAGGGCGGGGTCTCGGTGCGGATTGGGGTAGATTCCACTGTCCATGAGGCCAGTGAGCAATTCGTTGATCAACCCGAACCCGTACGCTTGCGGTTTGAAGTGGAAGATACAGGGCCCGGCATTGCGGAGGCGGAGTTAGTGGATTTATTTGAGGCCTTTGTCCAAACCCAAAGTGGTAGACAGTCCCAGGAAGGCACAGGCTTGGGTTTACCCATCAGTCGTCAGTTCGTGAAGTTGATGGGGGGCGAAATTACGGCGCAGAGTATCGTTGGGGAAGGCACGATCTTTGCCTTCAACATTCTGGTGAACCCGGTGCGGGGGCTGGATGTGGAACAGGAGCGGATTCAATCCCGTGTGATGGGTCTGGTTGCGGGTCAACCGACCTACAAAATCCTGATCGTGGATGATAAACCCATCAACCGTAAACTGCTGATCAAGCTCTTGCAACCCCTTGGCTTCGAGGTTCGGGAAGCGGAGAATGGACTCAGAGCGATTGAAGTTTGGGAGCAGTGGGAGCCGCACCTGATTTGGATGGATATGCGGATGCCCGTCATGGATGGCCATGAAGCGGTCACACGAATTAAGGGCACGACCCAGGGCCAAGCCACCGTTGTGGTCGCGCTAACGGCCAGTGTGTTTGAGGAAGAGCGGGCGGTGCTGCTCTCGGCTGGCTGTGATGATTTTGTGCGCAAACCGTTCCGGGAGGTGACAATTTTTGACGTGATGCACAAACATTTGGGCGTGCAGTACGTCTACGAGGAGGAAGGCGAGGCGATCGCGCCCGCAACGGAATCGATCGAGCTGACCACTGAGCAATTCGCAGGCACAGACCCCGATTGGCAAGAACGACTCTATCAGGCAGCTCTGGATCTTGATGATGCAGAGGCCATCGACCTCATTGCCGAGATTGCGGACAGTCATCAGGCGTTGGCGGCGGATCTCACCCGATTGGTTCAGCAATTCCGCTTTGATGAGATTGTGGAGCAAGTTACCCCTCTGAGGGTTGAACCTGTGTAACTTAACTCTTCTATCTCACTTAGTCTATCTGTCCTCTCTCCCCTGCCATCCAGGGTAAACGCATACAGAATGGTATAAGAAGACACAGAAGAGAAGACAAAAAGAGTAGGGGTAGAGAAGAAGACAAAAATAAGCCCCCGAAAAATGGAAAAAGTCCCCCCAACTGAGCAATTCGCAAAGACCCTAAACGAGAGCTTTGGAGACATTGAAGGCCCCAGAGTCGAACATCTGTGCAAGCATAAACTGCTAGACATCATTGGCATAGCCCTACTAGCGGTGATTGCTGGGGCTGAAGGCTGGGACGAAATCGAGGTCTATGGTCAAGGGAAAGAAGAATGGCTCAAAA